>JACQDQ010000381.1 GCA_016201015.1 Pseudomonadota bacterium
CCACCAGCCCGCCGATGCCGCCGACGCCGGCGACGATCCAATAGATCTCGACGTCGGAGCCGGGGTCGGTATCGAGCACGTAGTGCGGCGAGGCCAGCTTGAAACCGTGCTTCTCGTATTCCGCGCTGATCAGGCCGGGCAGGTCGTTGCGGAACAGCACGCCGGTCTGCGTCATCTTGAAGGGCGGCGTATCCGGGTGCAGCCGGTACATGGTGCCGCCATCGCGATAGACGGTGACGTTCGGCCGCACGAAAAAGCGGATGGGTTCGCTCTTGCTCCAACCCGGCTCGATCAACGGAAAATAGGTGTGGATCCGCGTGCTCCCGCTGATCGTCTCCTTGTGCTCGACGATCAGGCCGGTCACCGCGATCCCGGTGAGCGCGACATGCGAGGCGGGCGGCGGACCTTTGCCAGCAACTTCGAACGGCACAAAGGTGACCGGCGCCATCGACTTCTGATAGCCCAGCCAGCCGGCGCCGGCGCCGACGGCGAGCGCCGCGACGCCGATCCCCGCCAGCACGCGCAGCCCGGCCGGCGACTCGAGCTTGCCCGGCTGGGTCAGGGCGTTGGCAACGCGCGCGGCGATGGATTGCGGCGCCGCGCCGACCGGCCTGCGCAACAGGTCCGGCGCCAGCTTCGCCAGGACGATCAGCACCACGGCCGGCGGTCCCACCAGCACAACGCAGGTGGCGAAGAAGATCAGCTTCGGCTCGTAGGAGCCGAACCACTGCAGCGACAGCTCGGCCAGCCAGCGATAGGGACCGCCATAGACGATCCAGGCGTAGATCGCGTAGGCGACGGCGGCGAAGACCAAGATCACGCAGGCCTTCTCGACGGAGCGCGCGAATTGAGCCTGCATCGAAGGACTCTCCCCCTTGGCCGCACGGCGATGGACCAGGATTCCATGTCCGGCCCCGCCGGACAAGAAACCCTCCGCACGCCGCGAAGCCCGTTGCAGTCGAGGCCGCAAAGCGGGATCATCGCCGCCGTCGCCCGCGGATGCATCCGACGGGATCAAGGGAGGATAATGCCATGAGAATTTCACGTCTGGGCGCGGCCTTTGCCATGATGGCCGTTGCCGGCCCGGCCTGGGCCTTCGAGATTTCCAGCCCCGTCGTCGGCAAGGACAAGAAGATCCCGGCCAAGTACACGGCCAATGCCTTCGGCTGCAACGGCTCGAACGCCTCGCTGCCGCTGGTGTGGAAAGGCGTGCCGGCGGGGACCAAGAGCCTGGCGCTGACGATCTACGACCCGGATGCGCCGACCGGCAGCGGTTTCTGGCACTGGGAAGTCGTCAACCTGCCGCCCACGACGACGAGCCTCGCCGAGGGCGCGGGCGCGGCCGGCAATGCCGCTCTGCCGGCGGGCGCCGTGCAGGCGCGCAACGACGCGGGCAGCGCCGCTTATTTCGGCCCGTGCCCGCCGCAAGGCGACAAGCCGCACCGTTATGTCATCACCGTCTTCGCGGTGAAGACCGACAAGCTCGCCGTCGGCCAGAACGCGTCGGGCGCGGTGGTCGGCTTCAACCTGCATTTCAACACCCTGGCCAAGGCGAGCGTCACCTATACCTACGGGCGCTAAGCCTCCGGCACACGCCGCGCCTCAGCGCGCGGCGGTGCCGGCGCTCCGCTAATCCGCCCTGCGGCGCGCCAGTTCCTCGGCGCGCGCGGCGAGAGCAAGCCAGCGCTCCTCGGCATCCGCCAGCGCCGCCGCCGTCTCGCCGTGCCGCGCCGTCAGTCGCGCCAACGCGGCGCGGTCGCCGGCCGATCGCTCCGGGTCGGCCAACGCCGCCTCGATCGCGGCCTTCTCCGCCGCGAGCCTGGCGATTTGCTCGGGCAGGGAGTCGAGCTCGCGCTGCTCATTGAAACCGAGGCGCGTGCGCTCGCGCGGTAGTTCCGGCGAAGCGGCGTTCGGGGTCTTGGCCGGCGCGGGTCGCGGCGGCCGCGGCGCGCGGCGCTGCCGCACATAGTCGCTATAGCCGCCGACATATTCGTGCACGACGCCCTCGCCTTCGACGGCAATGGTGCTGGTCACCACCCGGTCGAGAAAGTCGCGATCGTGGGTGACCAGCAGCAACGTGCCGTCGTAGTCGGCCAGCACCTCCTCGAGCAGGCCGAGCGTCTCGAGATCGAGATCGTTGGTCGGCTCGTCGAGGATCAACAGGTTGGACGGCTGGGCCAGGATCTTGGCGAGCAGCAGACGGTTGCGCTCGCCGCCGGAAAGCGTCTTGACCTTGGCGCGGTACTGCCGCTCGTCGAACAGGAAATCCTTGAGATAGGACGCGACATGGCGGCGCGTCTGCTGCACGACGACGGTGTCGCCGCCGCCGTCGGTGAGCGATTCCCACAGCGTCAGCTCGGGGTCGAGCGCGGTGCGCAATTGATCGAAGACCGCCTGTACCAGATTGGCGCCGCGGCGCACCGTGCCGCTGTCCGGCGCGATGGCGCCGGTCAGGACGCCGATGAGCGTGGATTTGCCGGCGCCGTTGCGGCCGATCACGCCGACGCGGTCGCCGCGCATGATGCGCGTCGAGAAATTGCGCATGATCGTCTTCGTGCCTGATCCGGACGGGAAAGATTTCGAGACAGAATCCAGCTCGAAGACGAGACGCCCGCCGGACTCGGCGCCGGACGCGTCCATTTTCACCAAGCCGACGCTCTGGCGCCGCGCGCGCTCGCTGCGCAACGCGTAGAGCCGGCGCAGGCGGCCCTGGTTGCGCTTGCGGCGGGCGGAGATTCCCGCGCGCGACCAGGCGGTCTCACGCAAGATGAGCTTGTCCAGCCGCGCATCGGCCGCACGCTCCGCTTCCAGGATCGCCTCGGACCATTCCTCGAAGCCGGCATAGCCCTGGTCGTGCTCGCGCAGCGCGCCGCGATCGAGCCACAGCGTGCGGCGCGACAGCCGCGTCATGAAGGCGCGGTCATGGCTGATCAGCAGCAGCCCGGCGCGGTGCGCGGCGAGCCGCTCCTCCAGCCACTCGATGGCGACGATGTCGAGATGGTTGGTCGGCTCGTCGAGCAGCAGGATGTCGGGGTCGCCGATCAGCGCGTGGGCCAGGCTGACGCGGCGGCTCTCGCCGCCGGAGAGCTCCGTCAGCCGGCGTTCCGCAGGGACCGCGACCTCGTCGAGCGCCGCCGCGACGCGGTGGCGGGCCTGCTCCGCGTCGCCCGCCAACCCCTGGCCGACGAATGCGCCTGTAGTGAGCGCGGGATCGAGGACCGGTTGCTGCGGGACGTAGCCGATCCGAACGCCCGGCTGGCGGAACACCGTGCCGGTATCGGGCTCGATCAGCCCGGCCAATACTTTGAGGAGGGTCGATTTGCCGGTGCCGTTGCGGCCGACGAGGCAGACACGCTCTCCCGCGCCCAGCGCGAACGAGACGTCGGTGAAGGCCGGCCGCCCGTCGAAGTGGACGCTGCCATTGCGTAGAGCGAGGAGGGGCGGCGTGGCCATGACGGAAACCCGGATGCGGCGGGGCTACGCCATGTCTACGCCACGCTCCGCGGAAACCAAAGCCGATCGTTCAGCGCGCGGCGTCAGTTGGCGGCGCGCTTGACGAAGCCTTCGAGCGAGACCGTGTACCTGTTCGTCCGGGTCGAATAGCGCACGCAGTATTTGGTCGGATAATAGCCGGCGGCCTCCCATGCCGTTGGCTGCTTTACGCGCGCGCACATGTCGGGCCGGCTGGCGAGAAAGGCGCGGGTGACCATCGGCTCGTAGAACGTGATGTGCCCGTCATAGGCGCCGAAGATGAACGTTTGGGTGAACTTTGGGCCGTCCTTGACGAGTTCGGCGGCCTTTGAATTGATCAGATGATTGCCCATGGTGGGAACCGCGGCGCCGACATCGATATGGTCGGGATGGACGTAGCCGGCCGGAACCGGCTTGCGGGCCGTCTCGAAGTCCGCGCAGTCGATCAGCTCGCCGCAGGGGCCCGGGCGGACCTTCATGACGGCCGCCCGCTCCGTCACATAGAAGTGGAAATCGAAATGCGGCTCGGCCCAGGGCGGCGGCGCCGGCGGCAAATGGCCATGCGCATTCCAATTGAGCCCGACCCATTTGAAGGGCGACAGCGCCTTCGCCGCCGCGCCTTCCGGCAGCATGAAGACCAGCTCATAGTCGCCGATGCATTGCTTGTCGAAGCATCGGCTGGTCGTGTTCGGCATCGCCGGTAGTCCGGCGAGCGCGCCTTGATCCAGGCTCACGCCGAGGGCGAGCGGCGCGCCATTCGCGTCCAGCGCGACATAGACCAGGGCCGATCCCTGCCCGATTTTTTCGGCCTTGGTGACGATCGCTTTCGGCTGCGGACCCGAGTCCGCGGCGGATCCATTTGCCGGAATGGCGCC
>JACQDQ010000393.1 GCA_016201015.1 Pseudomonadota bacterium
CACCGACACGTCGAGCGCCGACACCGGCTCGTCGCAGACGATCACGCTGGGATGAAGCGCCAGCGCGCGGGCGATGCCGATGCGCTGGCGTTGGCCGCCGGAGAATTCGTGCGGATAGCGCTGCATCTGCTCCGGCCGCAAGCCCACCTTGGCGAAGAGTGCCGCGACGCGCTCTTTGAGCGCCGGCCCGCGCGCCACCGCGTAATTGACGAGTGGCTCGGCGACGATATCGCCCACCGACATGCGCGGATTGAGCGAGGCATACGGGTCCTGAAACACCACCTGCAGCTCGCGGCGATAGGGCCGCATGCCGGCGCGGCTCAATCCCTCGATCGATCGGCCGCGCAGCTTGATGGTGCCGGCGGTCGGCTCGATCAGCTTGAGGATGGCCTTGCCGGCGGTCGACTTGCCGCAGCCCGATTCGCCGACCAGGCCCAGGGTCTCGCCCGCGGCCAGGGTGAACGAAACTCCATCGACCGCGAAGACCACGCCGGCCCGGCGGCCGAACGGCCCTTTGCGCACGAAAAAGTGCTTCTTGAGGCCGTCGACCACGAGCAGCGGCCCGGCGCCGTTGGCCTGGGTGGGCGTCATGACGCCTCCACCCGCTGCGTTTCGAAGCAGGCCACCCAATGCCCGCTGGTCTTCGCTTCTAGCATCGGTGCTTCTATCCGGCAGCGTTCGGTGGCGAAGGCGCAGCGCGGCGCGAAGGCGCAGCCGCGGATTTCGTCGGCAAGCGACGGGACGACGCCGGGAATCTCGGCAAGCCGCCGCTCCTCGCCGCCGAGGGTGGCGCCGAGCCGCGGCACCGAGGCGAGCAGGCCGCGCGTGTAGGGATGCAGCGGCCGGATGAACAGATCGTCGACCGTCGCCTCCTCCACCTTGCGGCCGGCATACATGACCACGACGCGCTGCGCCATCTCCGCCACCACGCCGAGGTCATGGGTGATGAGGACGATGGCGGCGCCGATCTTCGCCTTGAGCTCGCGCATGAGATCGAGGATCTGCGCCTGAATGGTCACGTCCAACGCGGTGGTCGGCTCGTCGGCGATCAGCAGTTGCGGATTGCAGGCAAGCGCCATGGCGATCATGACGCGCTGGCGCATGCCGCCGGAAAGCTGGTGTGGATATTCCGCGACCCGCCGCTCGGCTTCCGCGATGTGGACGAGGCGCAGCATCTCGACCGCCCGCGCCAGCGCCGCATTGCTGTCGAGGCCCTGGTGCAGCTGCAATGTCTCGCCGATTTGCCGGCCGACCGTGAGCACCGGATTGAGCGACGTCATCGGCTCCTGGAAGATCATCGAGATGTCGTTGCCGCGAATGTCGCGCATCTCGCCTTCGCTGCGGGTGAGCAGATCCTCGCCCTGGAAACGGATGGCGCCGGCGACGATGCGGCCCGGTGGCGAGGGCACCAGGCGCAGGATCGACAGCGCGGTGACGCTCTTGCCGCAGCCCGATTCGCCGACCACCGCCAGAGTTTCGCCGGGATAGACGGCGCAAGAGACTCCGTCCACCGCCCGCACGACGCCGTCGCGGGTGAAGAAATAGGTCTTGAGGCCGTCGAGCTCGAGCAACGGATTCTGGCTCGTCGGCACCGGGTTTGATCCGTCCACCACTGCCTCGCTCACATCCGCCTGGCCAGGCGCGGATCGAGCGCATCGCGCAGCCCGTCGCCGACCAGATTCACCGCCAGGACGGTGATCGACAGGAAAATGCCGGGAAACAGGATGATGTAGTAAGCCACCTGGAACAGGCTGCGGCCCTCGGCCATGATATTGCCCCAACTCGGGACATTCGGCGGCGTGCCGGCGCCGATGAAGCTGAGGATCGCTTCGGTAATGATCGCCGAGGCGCAGATATACGTCCCCTGCACCAGCAGCGGCGCAATGGTGTTCGGCAGGATGTGGCGGCGCAGCGTGCGCACGAACCCGGTGCCGGAGGCGACCGCCGCCTCGACGAAAGGCTGCTCGCGCAGGGACAGCACGACGCTGCGCACCAGGCGCGTCACGCGCGGCACCTCGGCGACGGTGATGGCGACGATGACGTTCTCGACGCTCGCCTTGGTCAGCGCCATTAGGGCGATGGCGAGCAGCACGGGCGGGATCGACATGAGGCCGTCCATGACGCGCATGACGATCGCGTCGACCAGCCGGACGTAGCCGGTGACCAGGCCGATGGCGAGGCCGAGCGCGGTGCTGAGCACGGCGACACACAGGCCGACCGCCAGCGAGATGCGGCTGCCATAGATCACCCGGCTATAGACGTCGCGGCCCAGCATGTCGGTGCCGAACCAATACCGCTCCGACGGCTGCCGCAGCCGGCGGACCGGCGACACCGCCTGTGGGTCGATGGTCCACAGATACGGGGCAAGCAGCGCGATCGCTGCCATGATCAGCAGGAGGACGGTGCCGGCAACGACCGTCGGATGCCGGCGCAGGATCTCCGCCGCCTTGCCGCGGCGTCGCCGCGCCGCTGCCGCCGTCACGAGCGCATCCAATGTGGATATCGCCACGGTCAGTACCGGATGCGCGGATCGAGCAGCGTGTAGCTCAGATCGACCAGCAGGTTGATCAGCACATAGACCGCCGAGAACATGAGGATCACGCCCTGAATGATCGGATAGTCGCGGCGCAGGATGGCATCGACGGTGAGCCGCCCGATGCCGGGAATGGCGAACACCGTCTCGGTGACGACGACGCCGCTGATCAGCAAGGCGATGCCGATGCCGATGATGGTGACGATCGGCACCGCCGCGTTCTTGAGGGCGTGGCCGATCAGCACTTGATTGGCCGCCATGCCCTTGGCCTGCGCCGTGCGGATATAGTCCTGGCTCAGCACGTCGAGCATGCTCGCCCGCGTGATGCGGGCAATGAGCGCCATGTAGGTGACGCCCAGCGCGATGCTCGGCAGGATCAGGCGTTCGAGAAACGGCCAGAACCCCTCGGTGATGCTGACATAGCCTTGCACCGGCAGCAGCTCCAGGCCGATCGACAGGCCGAAGATCAGCAGATACGCCAGCACGAAGATCGGCACCGAGAAGCCGATGACGGCGAAGGCCATCACCGCGCGGTCGAGCCATTGTCCTGCCTTCCACGCCGCAAGCACGCCCATCGGCACGGCGAATATCACGGCGATGATCAGCGTGAACAGGGTCAGCGCGACGGTCGGCTCGACGCGCTGGCCGATCAGCCGCGCCACCGGCAGGTTGGTGAAGATCGAGATGCCGAGATCGCCGTGCAGGACCGCCCACAGCCAGTCGCCGAAGCGGATGTGGAACGGCTGGTCGAGGCCGAGCTTGGCGCGGATGCGGGCAACGTCGTCCACCGTCGCGAAGTCGCCGGCGATGATGACGGCCGGATCGCCCGGCGTCAGGTAGAGCAGCGAGAAAACGAAGATGGCGACCACCCCCATGACGGGGATGGTCGCCAGCAGGCGCCGAACGATATAGGCGAACACGCGGGCTCGGCCGCCCGGCTTATTTCTTCTCGACGTTCCACAGGAAGGCGACGGGAGCGATGATCACGCCGCTGATGTTCGTGCGGAACGCGGTCGGCAGGATGAACTGCGCGGTGGGCACGAACGGCACGACCTCCCACGAGCGCTTCTGCATCTCCTCGGCGATCTTCCTCTGGCTCTCGACGTCCGGCGCCTCGAACCACTGGTTGCGCAGCGCTTCGAGCTTCTCGTCGGTCGACCAGCCGAACCAGCCATTGGCGCCGTTGCCGCGCGCCGGCGCGTTGACCGCAGGATTGGCGAGGTCGGTCCCCACCCACCAGGTGTGGAAGATGCTCCAGCCGCCCTTGTCGACCGGCTCCTTCGAGGCGCGGCGGTTGAGCAGCGTGCCCCAGTCGCTCGCCGCCAGCTCGACGTTCAAGCCAAGCTGGCGCAGAAGGTCGGCAGTCAGCAATCCCTGCGAGTGGACGATCGGCTGATCGGTGGCCGACAGGATGACGATCTTCTCGCCATTGTAGCCCGCCTCTTTGATGAGCTGCTTGGCCTTGTCCATGCTGCGCGGCCCCTTCATCACCTCGGCGCCGACATCGCTGGCCATCGGCGTGCCGCAGGTGAAGAACGACATGCAGGCCTTGCCGTTCTTCTCGCTGCCGGCGATCGCCAGCAGATAGTCATGCTGGTCGACGACATAGAGCAGCGCCTGGCGCATCTTCGGGTTGTTGAAGGGCGGCTGCAGGTGATTGAAGCGGACAATACCGACGGAGCCGAGCGGGTCGATGTTCTCGACCTTGATGTCCTTGCTGCGGGCGAGCACCGGCAGCAGGTC
Source organism: Pseudomonadota bacterium (assembly GCA_016201015.1). GTDB lineage: Bacteria > Pseudomonadota > Alphaproteobacteria > CACIAM-22H2 > CACIAM-22H2 > JACQDQ01. The sequence goes on from JACQDQ010000393.1 coordinate 4,277, forward strand.
GGCCGGCGGGGCCTCCCACCAATCGACCTCGCCGGCCGCGAGCGCGGCAGAAGCGGTGGCGGCGTCCGGCAAGTAGATCCATTCGACGCGGTCGACCTTGGCGACCTTGCCGCCCGAGGCCCAGCTCGGCGGCTCCTTGCGCGGCACGTAGTCGGTGTTCTTGACGTAGACCACCTTGTTGCCGGGCACCCACTCGTTCGGCACGAACTTGAACGGGCCGGAGCCGATCACTTCCTTGATCTGCTCGAAGGCGTCGGTCTTGGCGTGGCGCTCCGGCATGATGAACGGGACGTTGCTGCTCGGCTTGGCCAGCGCGTCCAGCAGCAGCGCGAAGGGCTTCTTGAGAACGATCTTGAAATTCTTGTCGTCGATCGGCTCCATCGCCGCGACCGACGCCATCAAGGTCTGGCCGAAGGTGTCGCGCTTGCCCCAGCGCTGGATCGAGGCGATGCAGTCGGCCGCGCGCACCGGCTGCCCGTCGTGGAACTTCAGGCCGTCGCGCAGCGTGAAGGTGTAGGTCAGCTTGTCGTCGCTGATCGTCCATTTCTCCGCCATTTGCGGCTTGACGTTGTAGTCGGCGTCGATCGCCAGCAGCGTGTCGTAGACCATGTAGCCGTGGTTGCGGGTGATGTAGCCGGTGGTCCAGATCGGGTCGAGCACGCGCAGATCGGCCTGCGGAACGAATTTGAGGGTCTTGCCCTGGGCGGCGGCGTCCGCCGGCATCAACCCGGCAATCGCGGCGACGACTGCGCCGACCTTCAGGGCGGAGTGCAGCAACTGTCTCATGTCATCGATCTCCCATTGCGAGCCGTGCAACCTTGACGGACATTCCGCGAGATGGCGTCGTGGGCCGGCCCGAGTCCCACGCATCTTGCGACCGCGGACGATCGCCCTGCGCCGTCCGCCCGATCGTCCGCCGTTGGTCGCCCGCGCGCCTCCCTGATGCGGAGCCCGTTGCCGGGACTACTGGGAGCGACCACGCCAATTAAGACCATAGAGACGCGTCGGCGGCAAGCACGCCGCGCGGTCGCGGGTCAGTTCGAAATCGATGCATTTGGATGGTCGGCAAGTCTCGCCGCGTGGACAAATATGCTATGGGTGCCAAGTGCGGCAGGACGAGCAAATCGAAAAGGTTGAAGTTTGCTCCGATCAAGAGCTCGGGTACGAGCGCGGTCGGACGTGGTTCAGTGCCGGGGCCGGCCTGACGCTGGACGAGTCGTATCGCCTCGCGCACTTGCCGCTTGTCGCGCCCGATCATCCGCGGGTCATCCCGACACGGGACGGCACGACATACCGGATGGGGCGCCATGCACGCACCTTCTCGCTGGTCCTTCCCGTGCCGGGCGAGGCCTTGCGCGAGTCCAAGGCATACCAAGACCTCGACCGCGAACTGAGGGCCGCGCCGTTTTCGGATAAGATTGCATGGCAGTTGCTTGAACAGCGGCGGGAGAAGCTCCACGCGACGGTGTGCGGATCGCTCTCGACCAACAAGCCGCCGAATATCGACGAGGCTGCTCGCGGCCAACTCGCGTCGCTGGGCCCGGTCGCCGTCGAGGTGCGAGGCCTCTTCTCCGGCAACGTCAATCGTGGTCGGCTGTACCTGCGCGTCTATCCCGAGCGGCGACGCGGCTCAAACGTATTCCATCTGATACAGCGCGCCCTCAACCGACCGCCAACCGATCTGTATGTGGTCGGTGTCTATAATTTGATCGACGATCTCGACGCCCATGAAGCGGCCGTGCTGAGCGACATGATCGAAAGGTGGTGGGATCGTGCGATTCTACGCTTCGAAACGGACCATTTCTGGCTTCTGAGCGCGACCGACGATCTGGTTCTGGACTCGGCCATCACGGAAGTCGTCTCGCTGATCCGGCATATTTCAGACTGATCCGTTACCCGCCGCGCCGGCCGCGTGACTCGGTGGCGTCCGCGCGATAGCCTCTGCCCTTGGCCAGAAGCGCGGAGACGACGATGCCGACATGGGATGCCGTTTGGATCAATGCCCAGCTCGCGACGATGGCGCCGGACGGGCCGTTCGGCCTGATCGAGCGCGGCGCCGTCGCGGCGAAAGACGGCCGCATCGCCTGGATCGGGCCGGCCGCCGCGCTGCCCGGCGCGCCGGCGGCGCTGGCCCGCGCGGTGCACGATGTCGGCGGCAAGACGATGACGCCCGGCCTGGTCGACGCCCACACCCATCTCGTCTATCACGGCAGCGGCGTCACGGATTTCGAGATCCTGAGCCAGGGCGGCGGCCGCAAGGAGATGCTGCAAGCCGGGGGCGGCGTGCCGGGGATGGTGAGGCGCACGCGCGCGGCGAGCGACGAGACGATCTACGAGGACAGCGCCAGGCGCGCCGGCCAGCTCATCGCCCACGGCGTCACCACGTTCGAGAGCAAGTCGGGCGCCGGGCTCGAACTCGCGCATGAGCTGCGCACGATGCGCATCTCGCGCGAGCTCGGCCGCCGCTTCCCGGTGACGGTGAAATCGACCTTCCTCGGCGCCCATGCGGTCGGGCCGGAATATGCCGGCCGCACCGACGACTACACCGACTATCTGTGCGACACGGTGCTGCCGGCGGCGGTGCGCGAGGACCTGGTCGACGCGGTCGACGGGTTTTGCGACCCCATGGGCTTCTCGCACGCGCAGATCACGCGGCTGCTCGAGAAGGCGCAGAGCTTCGGGCTGCCGGTCAAGCTGCATGCCGAGCAGTATCGCGACTTCTCCGCCGCCGATATCGTCGCGCGGTTCAAGGGCCTGTCGGCCGACCATGTCGAATACGTCTCGGAGCCGACGGTGCGCGCGATGGCCGGCGCCGGCACGGTGGCGACGCTGCTGCCCGGCGCCAACTGGACCCTGCGCGAGAAGCAGCGGCCGCCGCTGCAATGGTTCCGCCAATACGGCGTCGACATGGCGATCGCCACCAATTGCAACCCGGTCTCCTCGCCGACCACCTCGCCGCTGATGATGATGAACATGGCCTGCGTCATGTTCGGCCTGACCACCGAGGAAGCGGTGGCTGGATTCACCCGCAACGGCGCCAAGGCGCTGGGCCTCGCCGCCACGCATGGCACGCTGGCGCCGGGCAAGATGGCCGATCTCGTCATTTGGGACGTGCCGCGTCCCAATGAGCTGCCCTATCGCATCGCCGCCAATCCCTGCGCGCAGGTGATCAAGGAGGGGCAGATCGTCTACACGGCGGTCGAGCCGTCCGATGTGAAAGCCCAGGATCTGGGCGATGCGGTGGTGTTGACGGGCGTGGCCCGCATTAGCGTGATGTCCCGCGGTAACCCCAACAGTTTTAGCGTCCGCTTTACCGATGTCTACGCTAACAAAGGCGGCCAATGGCAGATGGTGACCTGGCAGTCCACCCGCCTGCCCGACTAGGGTACTGCGTACTGCACATGGCCCCGCCAGTTTGGCG
>JACQDQ010000412.1 GCA_016201015.1 Pseudomonadota bacterium
CCGAGATGCTCGTGCACCAGCCTCTTGAGATCGGCCTGCGTTATGACCGAGGTGTCGATGACGAGATCGGCGCGATCACGGATCGGCTGCAGCAGGCTGCGCTCGGCGCGGATGCCGTCGGTCACCGGCCGATCGGCGGCCAACGGATGGCGACGGCGCGTCTCGGTGAAACGCCGGCGCAGCACCTCGTCCTCGCTGTCGAGGAACAGCAGCCGCGCGTCGAACATGCGCTCGTCACGCAACCGGTCGATCGCGGCGAGGAAGGGCGCGACGCTGAAGTCGCGCGTGCGCGTGTCGACGCCGATCGCCACCGGCCGGCCGGCCCATTCCTCGCTCTGCGCCAGCACCGTCTCAGGATGCAGCAACGAGGTAAGCAGCGACAGCGGCAGATTGTCGACCGCTTCGAAGCCGCCGTCCTCGAGCGCCTTCAAGGCGGTGGTCTTGCCGGCGCCCGACATGCCGGTCACCAGCACGACGCGCCGCAGCGCCGCCGCCGGTATGAGCGGCGCGGGGTCCGTGGGCGGGTTCGTCTTCGCCAATGTCGTGGTCATGCGATGCCTAGGCGGCAAACGGCCGGCCATGCGCCACCTCGCGCGCGGCCAGCCGCAGCTTGGCGGCGGCCGACGCCTCGAACGGCGCGAGCGCGATCAGCGGCACTACTATTCCGAGATATGTGCATTCCCGCCGCGACGGCAAGCGTTCCACGTCCGGCGGCGGCACGAGATCGACGGCCAGGCCGACGACGCAGCGCGCGACGTTCGGCACGCCGAGGATACCGACCCCGCGCACCTCGAGCCGACCGGCGAGCGGCGCCGGCGCCGTGGCGATGAGCCGGCCGTTCTCCGTGGCAAGATCCGTGCGGTCATCGGCCACCAATCGGGCGCCGGCGTCGATCAGGCGCAAGGCCAGATCCGACTTGCCCCCGCCCGAACCGGCACGCAGCAAAACACCGGTTCCGGCGACCTCGACGCAACTCGCATGTACCTGAATGGTTAACGAATGATTCACGGCGGCCGGCAGGTTGCGGCCCCAACCGGGCTTTGTCAACCGCGGTGCAGCATGCGCCGGCGGCCGTCCGCAGACGGTCCGCACGGCGCCGCCTACAACAAAAGGTTGACGCGTTAGAGCATTTCTTCGATGGTGGCCGGCGTCGGAGGGGTACAGGGGATGCGGGGAGCACGGTGTTTCCCGGTATTTGACGAGGTCGGCGGGCGGCGGCGGCTCGCCGTCGGTCTCGCAGCATGGTGCGCACTGGCCGCAGGCATGGCCAATGCGCAGACCCCGCCCGGCGCGGTGGCGCCAGGTCTGCTCGAACGCCGCTTCGAGCCCCCGGCGGTGCCGCAACGCCAACTCGAGGCGCCGCCGACGCCGGAGGCCGAGCAGCCCTACCAGGCGCCGCCCGGCGCCGCCGCCGTGCGCTTCGTCCTGCACCAGATCACGATCGAGGGCGCCACGGTCTACGGCGAGGCCGAGCTGCGTGCCGTCTACGCCAACCTCGTCGGCCAGGACATCTCGCTGGTCGATGTCTACCGGATGGCCGAGGCACTGACCAACAAATACCGCGGCGACGGCTACATCCTGTCGCGCGTCATCGTGCCGCCGCAGCGGGTGCGCGAGGGCGCCGTGACGCTGCGCGCCGTCGAGGGCCATCTCGAGCACGTCCATATCCAGGGCGAGCAGCGCGGCAATGGCGGGCTCTTGCAGGCCTACGCCCAGCGCCTGTTGCAGGCCAGGCCGCTGCGCGCGGCCGATCTCGAGCGCTACGTGCTGCTCGCCAACTCGCTGCCCGGCCTCAAAGTGCGCGCCTCGCTCGGACCGTCGGACGTGCCAGGCGCCTCCGACCTGCTGCTCACCGTCGAGGAAAATCCGCTGACCGGCGAGCTCGCCTTCGACAACCGCGGCTCGCGTTCGGTCGGGCCCTATCAGGCCTTCGCCACCGCCAACATCAACTCGCTGCTCGGCTGGGCCGAGCGCACCACGCTGCGCGGCATCGCGACGACGCAGATCGAAGAACTGCGCTTCCTCGAAGCCAACCACGAGCAGCAGATCGGCACCGACGGCGCCAAGCTCAATTTCACCGCCAACCGCACGTTGTCCGACCCCGGCTTCACGCTGAAGTCGTTCGACCTGCACAGCGTGTCGGAGCGGCTGTCGAGCGACATCAGCTACCCGCTGATCCGCTCGCGCAACGAGAACCTGACGCTGTCGGCCGGCTTCGCGATCAAGAACGCGACCACCGACTTCGTCCGCACGCGCCTCACCGACGACCGCATGCGCGTCGGCAACCTGGTCGTCAGCTACGACTTCGCCGACCAGCTCATTCTGCCCGCCTATGGCAGCGCGATCAACCTGATCAGGCTCGACGTGGATCACGGCTTCAACGTGCTCGGCGAGACCAGGACCGGCAGCGCGCTGCTGTCCAACCGCCAGGCGCATAGCGACTTCACCAAGTTCACCCTCGACCTCTACCGCTATCAGCAACTGCCGCCGCCCTATGTCCTCATCCTGGCGGTGAGCGCGCAGAAATCGCTCGACCCGCTGGTCTCCAGCGAGGGCTTCATCTACGGCGGCAGCAATTTCGGCCGCGCCTACGACCCGGCCGAACTGGTCGGCGACGACGGCATTGCGGGAAAGGCGGAGGTCCAATACACCTACTTCGTCGAGAAGCCGTATCTGAAATATCTCCAGCCCTACGTCTATGTCGACGCCGGCCTGGTCCGTCAGCTCCACTCGACCCTGGGCGACAACACGACGCGGACCGCGCATTCGCTGGGCGGCGGCTTCCGCTTCACCTTCACCGACACGCTGACCGGCTATTTCGAAGCGGCGCAGCCGCTCGGCCGCGGCGTCTCGGCGCGTGGCGACGACGGCGACCTGCCGCGTCTGTTCTTCCGCCTGCAGAAGACGTTCTGAGCGCGCCGGCCCGCGCTACTGGATGACGATCTCGCCGTTCTCGACCTTGACCGCGGCGTTGGCCTGCGGCCCGACATTGACCACGTCGTCGAGCACGCGGGCGCCGGGCGTCGCGCTGCGCTGCATGGCGGTCAACGTGTGCTCGCTCACGTGAAACTGGATCAGGCCGTCGCCGTTGAGGTCGACGGCGAAGCGGCGTTGCCGCGCCGCCGGCGCCGCGCCGCCGGCCGCCGGGGCGATGTTGGCGAGTGCGTTGGCGATGGCGACCTCGCCGGCCAGGCCCTCGTCGGCGCGCTGGCTGGCAAAGTTGACCAGCACGGCGCGGGCGCCGCCGCTCGCGCCGCCGGGCCCGCCGCCCTGGCCGGTCGATTCGGCCATGCCGTCAAGCGCGGCCGCGCTGGCGCCTTGCCCGCCGCCGGCGCCGCGGCCGGTGATGCCGCCGCCCCCGGCGCCGAGATCGGCAAGCTGCACCGGGGCGTTGCCCTGGCCGCCCGGCCCGCCCTGGCCACCCTGGCCGCCGGCATTGCCCTGGGCGCTGGCGCCGGGCACACCGCTCGGCGGGCCACCGCCGGGCGGCACCACCGGCGCCTGGCTATACACGACGCCTGGTGCCCCGAAGCCGGGAGGCGCGAACACGCCCCCGCCCCCGAGAGCCCCCAAATCCAGCCTGCTGGGCACCACGGTGGTCTGGCAGCCGGTGGCGCTGCAGGTCTGCATCGAACCGCCGAGCACGAGGCCGCCCGCCAGCACATTCCCCCCCAGCGCGCTCGCGCCGATTGTCGGCGACGGCCCGATCACCGACTGGTCGAGCGACGCGACGCGCAGCCCGGCCAACGTGGCGGTGACGCCCGGCGGCGGCGCCGTCACCACCGGCGTATTGACAAGCACCGTCGTCGTGATCGTGCTGGTCGGCTGGAAGGTGACGGTCGGCGTCTGGATGAGCGTGGACGTGGCGCTGATGTTGACCACGGACGTCGCCGGCGTCGGCTGTATGATCGGCGACACGCTGGTCAGCACCGGGCTGATCGTCTGCACCGGCAGCGCCACCGGCACCACCGCCGCGGTCGACGGCAGCGCGATGCTGACCAGCGTGGGCGCGACCACCGCGAGCCCCGGAACGGGTTGAGGGTCGTGGAAGATCGGCACGATCGTGGTGAGGACAGGCGCCGGCACCAGAGCCGGCTGCGTGACCAGCGTCGTCAGGGTCGTTGACGTCGTCACCTTAAGCGGCGAGACGATGGTCTGCTGGAAGCTCGTCTGCAGCGTCGTCGTCGATATCGACTTGAGCTGCGCCGCGGCTGGACCGGCCAGCAGCAGCAGTGCCGCGCCGGACAGCAGCGCGACGCGAAGCCGCGGTTGCCGCATCCGGACGCAATCTTGTGGAATCGCCATGCGAACCCCCATGCTGCGCCCGCCCTGGCCCTTAATTCATTGAAGCATTTTTGGGCCAAACCAAGCTTATTAGCTTAGTCTACTTTACAACGTTGTAAAGGGCAAAGCTCCGCGCCCGTAGTGCAATCGCATTCGAGCGAGGCAGTCTATTTTTCTTGTCATCGCCGGGCTCGACCCGGCGATCCAGGGCCACGAAGAGCGGCACTTGCCGCCTGGATGCTCGGGTCAAGCCCGAGCATGACAGTCTTGGTGGGTCGCCCCGATCCAAATTCATTTATCCTGTCCGCGCCCGCGCGCCACTCACGGCCCCGCCGCGCGCGCGCCGCCCTCGCCGACCAGGATGAACGGCCCCCAGATCGCCGGATGGGCATTAAGCCGATTGTTGCCGTCGGCCATCAGCGCCTGCATCGACCGCCGCAGCGCCTCGGCGCGGCCGATCTCGGGATGTTCGACGAGCTCGCGCATCATGCCGGTGGTCAGGCTCACCGAGGCGGTGCTCTCGACCGGCCAGTGCGACACCAGCACCGAGCGCGAGCCGGCGTGGAAGAAGGCGCGCGCCAGGCCCGACAGGCCCTCGGCGCTGGGCGTGCCGTCGTCGGCGGCGGTGTTGCAGGCGGAAAGAATGACCATGTCGGCGTCGAGCTTGAGTTCGGCCACTTCGCTGGCGGCGAGCAGACCGTCGTCGTCGGGCGAGCCGGTCGCCGGCGGCGTCAGCACCAGCGACGGCTCGCTGACGCCGGAGAATTCGCCGGCGGTGATGGCGTGCGTGGCGAAAGCAATGACGCGCACATCCGAGAGGTCGGCGGTGCGCACGTGGCGTTCGGTCGCGCGCTCGCCCAGCCACAGGCTGTCGCCGTCGGCGCTGAGCAGGCCGGCGATCTCCCTCAGCTCGTCGGCGGTTTCCGGCAGGCGCAGCATCTGCCGCACCTCCTGCACGTCGGCGACGCCGTCGCCGCGATAGAGGCCGCGCACGTCGCGGCCGCGGCTGGCGCCCGGCTTGCCGTCGAGCAGCGGATCGCCGACGCCGACGAACGGCCGCCGCCCGGCCGAGGGCGGCGCCAGCCGCCGCAGGCTGCCCAGCGAATCGACGCTGGGCAGCACGCTCATGGCGTAACGCCCAACCAGCCAGTGCGCCTCGCGCAGCCGCGTACGGCCGAGCCCGGCGGGGTCATCGCTGACCAGCACGCCGAACGGCAGGCTGGCCAGGCCGCCGTCGCTGACGAAGATGATGTGCCGCGCCTCGCCCAAGTCCGGCAGCAGCGGCGCGAAGACGCGGCGATAGAGGGCGTAGGACGCCGGCAGGTCGAAGCGCGCATCGTCGCCGCCGCCGAGCCGCGACAGATCGAGATCGGCGCGCAGCCGCGCCACCGCGCCGCGCGCCTCGGCGATGCTGAGCGCGATGCGGTGGAAGCCGACGCGGTCGCGGCGCACCACCCAGGCATAGCCGTCATCCTCGTCGAGCATATAGCTGACCAGCGCCTCGTCGGCGGCGGGCAGCGCCTGCGTCTCGGCCAGCGACAGCGGAAGCTGCTGGATCAGCTCGGCATAGCCCGGCGACTCGACGGCGATCAGGCGGTCGACCTCGTCGAGGCGGTTTGACACGGCCTCGATGTCGGCCTGCGCCGCGCGCCCCGCGCCTTCGCCTTCGCGCAGGCCGGCCAGCGCCGTCTGCCGGCGGTCGAGCAACTGCCAGCGGCCCAGCAGGTCCTGGCGCTCGCGAATGTAATGGGCGACCAGCGGGTCGCGCGCCGCGCTGCGCACCGCCATGCCGCTGACGGCGCGGCCGGTGTCCAGGGCCTGCGCCCGCTGGCCGGCCTCGAAGGCTTCGGCGATCAGCGCGTCGCGGTCGGCAGCGCCGGTCGCGACCAGCTGCCACGTCAGGAAGACCTGATTGCGGAAGACGGTCGCCGCCACGCGGCGCTCGGCGCCGGGGCCGAGCGAGCGTTCGTCGGCCCCGCGCGCCATCCGCTTCAAGTGGATCGCCGCGGCCCGGCGCTCCCATTCGATCGCCTCGCGATAGCGGCCCATGGTGGCGAGCTCGGCCGCGGTGTTGTAGTAACTCGAGGCGATCTGCGGATGATCGGGCGGAAAATGCCGCTGCAGGATGGCGAGCGCGTCGCGGCGCAGCGCCAGCCCCTCCTCGTCCCGGAACCGCAGCGCCTCCATGGTGGCGGTCTGCTCCAGCGTGTGGGCGACGTCGACATGGTCCGGGCCGACCAGTCGCTTGGTGATGGCCAGCGACTGGTCGAACAGCTCCCGCGCCGCGTCGAAGCGGCTGCGCATGCCCAGCAGGGTGGCGAGATTTTTCAGCGTGACGGCCAGCTTGGGATCGTTGGGGTTGCCGATGGCGCGATAGATCGCCAC
>JACQDQ010000386.1 GCA_016201015.1 Pseudomonadota bacterium
CTGGCCTACACCGACGAGCCGACGGCGAACGAGAAAGCCGCCTCGCTGTCGCATGCCATCGGCAGCGAGGCGGTGGAATGGCAGGGCGTCAAGATTCCGGTGTCGGTGTCCTACGGCACCTACACCTTCCGCGGCGGCGAAGATCCGTCGGGCGCGCTCGACGCCGCCGACCGCGCCATGTACGCGCGCAAGAGGAAATCGGCGACCGGCGCTTAGCCGGCGGCCGCCTGGCCGGCGCGCGGCCCTGGCCCGCGGACTAGGCGCAAGTCCTCTCGACGCTTACACCGCCTCCTTGAGCTCCTTCGCCGGCCGGAAGCGGACTTTCCTGCTCGCCTTGATCTTGATCGGCTCGCCAGTCGCCGGATTGCGCCCCATGCGGGCGGCCCGCTTCGCAACGACGAAGATCCCCAGCCCCGGAATACGGATTTTCTCGCCCTTCTTCAAATTGCGATTCAGCGCCTCGACGAACCCCTCGAGGAGTTCCTGGATCTGCTTCTTCGACATGTCCCGCTTCTCGGCGAGACTCGCGGTGATGTGCTTCAGCGTAACGACGGCCATGCTCTTCTCCTTTTCATTGCGTTCCGTAAGTTTCTTGCCAAGCCCGCGGGTCGTGCCTGCGAATTGACGGATACTTCCTGACCCGAAGCGCTGCTGCAGTCAAGCGATAGCCTGTTTCGACATGATTGATCTGCCGACCCAGCGAATAGCACAAGGGCGTGGCTGTGGCCATACCGCGCATGCTTCCCGGCGATGCGCTGGTCCTCATTGCCGATCCTCCCCTTGCTCAATCGGCCTGGTCGCCGTGGCGGCCGCGACATGGCGCTTCGCGCCTTCGGGCCGAAGCTGACGGTCTTTGACCAACGCGGCTAAAACTTTATCACGCCCATCCGCCGGAATGAATCGTGGATGCGCTGAGCGTGGCCGACGAAGCTTGGATACTCGCCGAGATGGGCCGGGCGCGGGCGCGGCAGCTCGACGGCAATCTCGTCGACGATGCGGCCCGGGCCCGGCGACATCACCAGCACGCGGTCGGAAAGACCGATCGCCTCCTCGATGCTGTGCGTGATGAACAGCACGGTCTTGCGCGTCTCCAGCCACAACAGCTCGAGGTCGTGGCGCATCTGGGTGCGCGTGATCGCGTCGAGCGCGCCGAATGGCTCGTCCATCAGCAGGACCGAGGGCTCGTGGATCAGCGCCCGGGCGATCGATACGCGCTGACGCATCCCGCCCGAAAGCTGGTGCGGATAGCGGTTGGCGGCCGCCTCGAGGCCGAGCCGGCGCAGCAGCTCCAGCGCCCGCGGCCGCGCCGCGTCGAGCGGCGTGCCGCGGATCTGCGGCTGCAGCAGCACGTTGCCGAGGGCGGTGCGGAAGTCGAGCAGCAAATGGTCCTGGAAGACGATGCCGATATCGGTGAGCGGCCGGTCGAGCCGTACATCGTCGATCAGAATCGTGCCCTGGCTCGCCGGAATGAGACCGGCGGCGATCAGCATCAGCGTGCTCTTGCCGCAGCCGCTCGGCCCGATCAGGCTGACGAACTCGCCCGGCGCGATCCGGAAGCTGAGGTCGTCGAGCGCCGTCACCGCGCCGTCGCGGGCGAGAAACACCTTGCCGATGCCGCGACCCTCGATCGCGGCACCACGCGAGGCCTCCGGCGCGGTCGCGGCGCCGGCCGCTGGCGTCACGAACAGGCCGGCGCGTTCGCCGGCACGAAGGTCGTCGTGTAGTAGTCGGCGGCCGGCTTGTCGGCCGGCAGGCCGAGATACTTGGTCATCAGGTCGTGAGTGATCTTCCAGTTCTCGTCCGGCACCAGGCCGAGCGACTTCGATCCCTTGGCGCAGACCAGCAGCAGGTCGACCTCGAGCTGTTTGAGGATCTGCGCCTTGTTGCCGGCGGCGAACTGCTCGACCACGGCCTGCGACGCCGCATCCGGGTCCTTGCGCGCCGCGTCCCAGCCGCGCAGGCTTGCCGCGACGAAGCGCCGGTAGAGATCGGCATTGGCCTGCAGCTTGTCGTCGCGGGCGATGATCGCCAGACCGACGGTCGGCACGCCGATGTCGCGGTAGAACATGTCGTGCACCTTGAAGCCGCGGTCGCGGATCTGGACGCTTTGGAAGTCGGCGCCGGCGAGGATGGCGTCGACCTTCTTTTCGAGCAGCGTGCCGACCAGCGCCGCCGGATCGATGTTGACGATATTGACCTTGCTCTTGTCGATGTTGTTCGCCGCGAAGATGGCGTCGAGCAGCGTCGTCTGCGCGGTGCCCGGCTGCACGGCGACGGTGCGGCCGACCAGGTCGCGCGGGGCGCGCAAGCCGGTGGCTTCCAGGCTGATGACGGCGAACCCGTTGGTCTGCAGGATCGGCGCGACGATCTTGACCGGTCCGCCCTTCGAGCGGACTTGCATCGCCGCCGGCGCGTCGGCGAAGCCGACATCGGTCTGGCCCGTCGCCACCTGCTGCGCGGTGGTGGCCGAGCCCTTGCCCTCTTCGATCGTCAGGTCGATGCCGACGTCGCGGTAATAGCCGAGTTTCTTCCCATACATGAAGCCGGCCTGCGGACCGCCGGCCAGGAAGTTGAGCGTCAGCGTCATTTTCTGCGGGCTCTGCGCAGCCGCCGGGCCGGCGGCCAGCGTCACCGCGGCGATTGCCGCGGTGCAGAGTGACAAGATCGGGCGCATTGGAATTCCTCCCCCTGGGTTCTGATGGTTGGCGCTAGGATTTCCGCTGCCAGGGCATGACCAGATGCTCGCAAGCCTGGACGGCGTAGCTGAACAGCAGACCGACGATGCTGAGCGCGACGAGCGTCGCGAAGATCAGCGACATGTCGAGATAGCTGGTGCCGCGCAGCAGCAAATAGCCGAGGCCGGCATTGGCGCCGACGAATTCGCCGACGATGGCGCCGGTCGACGCAAACACGATCGATACCTTGAGGCCGGAAAAGATGTAGGGCAGTGCCGCCGGCAGGCGGACATAGCTGAAGGTCTGCCAGCGGCTCGCCCCCATCGAGCGCGTGATGTAGAGCAGCCGCTCGTCCAGCGCGCGAAAGCCGGTCATGCTGTCGACCAGCGTCGGGAAGAAGCAGAGCAGAAAGGTGAGCAGCACCTTGGGGAACAGGCCGAAGCCGAACCAGACGACGAACAGCGGCGCGATGGCGATCTTCGGCACCAGCTGAAAGAAGACGATCAGCGGATAGAGGCTGCGCTCGATCGCCGGCACCGCGACGATGAGCAGCGCCAGCGGCACGGAGATGATCGTCGCCGCGACGAAGCCGAGGATGACCTCATTCGTCGTCGTCAGCGTGTGGGTCCACAGCAGCGCGCGCGCTTCGATGAATCGGTCGAGGAATTCCGTCGGCAGCGGCAGGATGTATTCGGGCACGCCGAACAGACGGACCAGAAACTGCCAGGCGAGCAGCAGCGCGGCGAAGGTCGCGACCGGATAGGCGATGGCCGCGACGCGGCTCGCGGCACTCGCTGCGAACGGCGTCGAAGGCGCGGGATCCGGCGCGGTGCTCATGACGAGTCTGCCCTGCGGCGCGCGCGCGGCCCGGGCCCGGCGGCCAGCGCGACGACGCGGTTGGATTCGGCGGCGACGTCGCTATGGGCGGCAGACTGCCGGCGCCGCACCGGCCATAGGACCGACATCTCGCGCGCCGCGGCAAGCAGATTTTGGGCGGCACGCTCGCGCCGCTCGCCCGTGAAGCGGCTCAACGGACCGGCCACGCTGATCGTGCCGACCACCGGCGCGCCTGTTGCATCGGAACCGCGCACGACGGCGGCGATGGCGGCGGTGTCCGGCGCGCCCTCCTCGACCGCCAGGCCGTAGCCGCGACGCCGGGTCTCGGCGAGATGCGCGCGCAAGGCGTTGACGGTCTTCAAGGCCTTGCGGCCGAAATGCGGCGGCGTCGCGAAACCGCCGGCGATGACGAGGCGCAGCGCGGCATCCTCGGGAAGCGTGGCCAGCCACGCCTTGCCGGTCGCCGTGGCGTGCAGCACCACCTCTTGGCCCATCTAGGGATCGTAGCGCAGCCCGGCGCCCGCCCCTTGCGCGCGGGCGATCCAGATCAGCCGTCCGCCCTCGAGCACGGCGAGACGCACATGCTCGCCGGTCTCGGCCGCCAGCCGTCCGAGAACGGGCTGCGCGACGTCCGGCAGGCCGGCGGCGTCGAGATGGCGAAAGGCGAGCCGCGCGAGCTGCAGCGACAGGCTGTAGCGCTGCGTCACCGGGTCCTGCATGGCGAAGCCGCGCGCCACCAGGGTGGCCAGCAGACGGTGCATCGCGCTTTTCGGCAGGTCGAGCTGCTCCGCCAGCACGCCGAGCGGCAGGCCGTCGGTCTCTCCGCTCAGCGACTCGAAGAGGTCGAGGCAGCGATCGATGGAAGCGACCGATGCCATGCGCGATTTCCCCCGGCGGTTTATTTTTGGAACGCTATTCCACTCAATAACATCGTTCCGCTATAGTCAAGCCGATTCGACGGCCGCGGCGGCAGAACGACGAGAGAAGGCGAGGGAGGCGTCATGAGTCTCGCGGGGCAGGGCGTGATCGCGATCTGGAATGACATCGCGCCGGAGGGCCGGGCGACGTTCTATGCCTGGCACGGGCGGGAACACTTACCCGAGCGGGTCGGCATTCCGGGCTTTCTGCGCGGCCGCCGCTACGTCGCGCTGCACGGCAGCCCGGAGTTCTTCACGCTCTACGAGACCGACGGCCTGGAGACGCTGGCCGGCGCCGACTATCTGGCGCGGCTCAACAGCCCGACCGAGTGGACGCGCGAGGCGGTCAAGGCCTTTCGCCACACCGCGCGGTCGCTCTGCCGCGTGGCGGCAACGCACGGCACCGCCGAGGGCGGGCTGATCGCGACCTGGCGCTACGACGTCGCGGCCGGCCGCGAGGCGGAGCAGCGGCGGCTGCTCTGCGACAGGATTTTGCCGGCGATGGCCGACCGCCCGGGCGTCGCCGGCGCGCATCTGTGCGTCGCCGAC
>JACQDQ010000387.1 GCA_016201015.1 Pseudomonadota bacterium
CGGCATGCTCGACTGCCAGCTCGCGCTGCTCGAGAACGCGATCATGCGTTATTTCGTCAGCGGCACGCCGCCCGGCCCGCTCGGCGCGCGCCACCCGACAATCACGCCGTTCGAAGTCTTCGCCACCGCCGATCAGCCGCTGATCATCGCCGCCGGCAACGATGCGCTTTACGTCAAGCTGTGCGAAGCGCTCGGCCGCCAAGAGCTGGCGACCGATCCGCGCTTCGCCACCAACGATCTGCGCAACGGCAACGTCGACGCGCTGAAGGCCGCGCTCGAAGCCTCGCTCAGGCGTCAACCGGCGGCGCATTGGATGAGCCTGTTCGATGCCGCCGGCATTCCGGCCGGGCCGATCAACAACGTGGCGCAGGCGGTGGCCTTGCCGCAGGCCGCGGCGCGCAACATGCTGGTGACGGTGGACGATCCGCAGGCCGGCCGCATGAAGCTGGTCGGCAATCCGATCAAGGTCTCGGGCTTCGCCGATCCGAAAACGCGCGCGCCGGCGCCCGATCTCGACGCCGATCGCGCGCGCATACTCGCCGAAGTCAAACTGCAAGCGGAGGCCACGCCATGACGACCAACGTGCTCGCGCAGACGCTCGATCCGCTGGCGCTCGCCGGCCAGCTTGCCGGCAAGCTGCTGATCAACGGCGCGCTGACGCCGGCAATCTCCGGCAAGACCTTCGCCGTCGACAACCCGGCGACCGGCCGCAAGGTGGCCGACGCCGCGCTCGGCGAGAAGGCCGATGTCGATGCCGCCGTCGCCGCCGCCGTCAAGGCGCAGCAAGCATGGGGCCGCATGGCGGCGCGGGCGCGCGGCAAGCTGGTCGCCGAATGCGGCCGTCGCCTCAACGAGCATGTCGAGGAACTGGGCCGCCTCGTCACGATCGAGACCGGCAAGGCGCTGCGCACCGAGAGCCGCGTCGAAGCCTCGGTGCTCGCCGACGTGTTCGTCTACTACGGCGGCCTCGGCTCCGAGCTCAAGGGCGAGTCCGTGCCGTTCAGCCCCGACATGCTGACGGTGACGACGCGCGAGCCGATCGGCGTGGTCGGCGCCATCATCCCGTGGAACGCGCCGCTGCTGCTGATGGCGCTGAAGATCGCGCCGGCGCTGGTCGCCGGCAACGCGGTCGTCGTCAAGGCGGCGGAGGAAGCGCCGTTCGCCGTGCTGCGCGTCGGGCAGATCATGAGCCAGGTGCTGCCGCCCGGCGTGCTCAACATCCTCTCCGGCTTCGGGCCCGAATGCGGCGGCCCGCTGGTCGCGCATCCGAAGGTCGGCAAGGTGACCTTCACCGGCTCGGTCGAGACCGGCAGAATCGTCTACAAGATGGCGGCCGAGAAGCTGATCCCGGTGACGCTCGAGCTCGGCGGCAAGAGCCCGATGATCGTCATGGCCGACGCCGATATCGACCGCGCGGTCGCCGGCGCCGTCGCCGGCATGCGCTTCACCCGCCAGGGCCAGAGCTGCACCGCCTCGAGCCGCATCTTCGTCCACGAGAAGCTCCACGACGCATTCGTCGACAAGCTGAGGGCCAAGGTCGACGCGATGAAGATGGGCGATCCGCTCGACGAGGCGACCGACATCGGCACGGTCATCTCGCGTCAGCAATTCGACAAGGTGCAGTCCTATATCCGCATCGGCAAGCAGACGCCCGGCGCCCACGCCCATGAGTGCTCGGCCCTGCCGCGCGACCCCAAGCTCAAGGACGGTCTCTATGTGCGGCCGGTGATCTTCACCGATGTGCCGGAAGACAGCCGCATCGCGCGCGAGGAAATCTTCGGGCCGGTCACCTGCATCTTCAAATGGACCGACTACGAGCAGGTGATCGCCGCGGCCAATGACAGCGAGTACGGCCTGGCGGCGACCGTGTGGACGCGCGACCTCAAGACCGCGCTCGACGCCACGCGCCGGCTGCAGGCCGGCTTCGTCCAGGTCAACCAGAACCTGGTGGTGCAGCCCGGCCTGTCCTATGGCGGCGCCAAGCATTCCGGCCTCGGCAAGGAAGCCTCGCTCGAAGCCATGCTCGACCACTTCACGCAGAAGAAGACGATCATCCTCAACATGACGTGAGCACATCCTCATTAAGCCGGACTCGCCCTCCTCTCCCTGCCCTCTCCTCCCAAGAATGGGAGGAGAGGGTGGCGAGCGAAGCGAGCCGGGTGAGGAGGGTGCGACGGGGCCGACGCACGCCAACATGACATCGCTGTCCATCACCCCATGAAATGGCTGAAGCGCATTGCCGCGGTGGCGGCGACCGTGCTGCTGATCGCGGTGCTTGCGGTCTACGCCTTTTTGCGCGGCTCGCTGCCCGACACGACCGGCACGATCCGCGTCGCCGGCGTCGCGGCGCCGGTCGAGATCATCCGCGACCGCCACGGCGTGCCGCATATCTTTGCCGCGAGCGCGGCCGACGCCTATTTCGCGCTTGGCTTCGTCCACGCGCAGGACCGCCTGGCGCAGATGGACTTCATGCGGCTGACGGCGCAGGGCCGCCTCGCCGAGTTCATCGGCCCGGCCGGACTCGACAGCGACCGCTTCATGCGCCTGCTCGACATCGCCGGCCAGGCTACGGCGGTCCTCGCCGAGGTCTCGCCCGCCACCCGCGCGACGCTCGATGCCTACAGCGCTGGCGTCAACGCCTTCCTCGCCGCGCGTCCGGGGCCGCTGCCGCCCGAATTCGCGCTGGTCGGCCGCGAGCCCGAGAATTGGCGCCCCGCGGACTCGCTGCTGTGGGGCGAGCTCATGGTGCTGCAGCTTTCCGGCAATTGGCGCGACGAGCTGAACCGCGCGCGCTTCGCCGATCGCCTGACGCCGGCGATGGTGGGCGAGCTGTGGCCGAATTTCCCCGCCGACGGCGCCACGACCTTGCAGCACCTCGCCACACTCTACGGCACGCTCGGCCTCGATCGCCTGGCGGCGGCGCTGCCGCAATTCGAAGCGAGCGGCGCCTCGAACGGCTGGGCGCTGGCCGGGCAGCACACCGCGTCGGGCAAGCCGATGCTGGTCAACGACCCGCATCTCGGCCTCAACGCGCCCGACATCTGGTATCTGGCGCGCCTCAGCGCGCCCGGCCTCGACCTGGTCGGCGCCACCGCGCCCGGCGTGCCGGCGGTGATCCTCGGCCATAACCATCGCTTTGCCTGGGGCTTCACCACGACGACGGTCGATCAGTTCGACCTGTTCGTCGAGCGCCTCGATCCCGCCGACGCCACCCGCTATGTGACGCCCGACGGCCCGCGCGAATTCGCCCGCCGCGGCGCGACGATCAAGGTCAAGGGCGCGCCGGATCAGGGGCTGACCGTCCGCGCAACGCGGCATGGCCCCGTCCTCTCCGATCTGACCCCGACGCTCGCCGCCGCGGCGCCGAGCGGCCATGTCGTCGCGCTGGCCGGGCCGGCGCTGTTCGGCCCCAACCGCACCGTCGAGGCGATGTTCGCGGTCAATCGCGCGCATGATCTCGGCGAGTTCACCGCCGCGCTCGCCGACTGGCAGGCGCCGATGCAGAACATCTTCTACGCCGACGTCACGGGCAATATCGCCTTCTTCGTCCCCGGCCGCGTGCCGCGGCGCAAAACGGGCGACGGCTTCCTGCCGCAGCCGGGCTGGTCCGGCGAGGCCGACTGGATCGGCATCGTGCCGCCGGCCGAGCTGCCGCGCGCGCTCAATCCGCCTTCCGGCCGCATCGTCAACGCCAATAACCGCGTGGTGCCCGACGACTACAAGTACTTCATCAGCCGCGATTGGGATTCGCCGTATCGCGCGGCGCGCATCGGCGAGCGTCTGGCGCCGTTGGCGCGCGCCGACGCGGCGGCGATGGAGACGATCCTCGCCGATCCCGTCTCGCGCTTCGCCCGCGCGGCGCTGCCGGCGATGCTGCGCGTGCCGCCGGCCGACTTGCGCGGCCGCCGCGCCCTGCAACTTCTCGCCGCCTGGGACGGCGCGATGCGCCGCGAGCGGCCCGAGCCGCTGATCTTCAGCGCGTGGACGCGCCAGCTCACGCGCGACCTGCTGGCCGAAGCGCTGGGCAAGGACGCCGACCAGGTGCTGCGCGAGGCGCCGCGCCTGATCCTCGCCGCGCTCGATGGCAGCTCGGCCTTCTGCAGGGGCGAGGCGAAGCGCTGCAGCGAGGCGGCGTCGCGCGCCCTCACCCGCGCCCTCGCCGATCTGGCCCGGATCTACGGCGACAACATCGCGCGCTGGCGCTGGGGCAGCGCGCATTTCGCGCCGTTCCGCCACCCGGTCTTCGGCCGCGTCCCGCTGCTGCGCGACATGGTCGGCTTCCGCGTGGCGACCGACGGCGACTTCTTCACGGTCAATCGCGGCGCCGGCCGCATCGTCGATGCCGCGTATCCCTTCGCGCATGTGCACGGCGCCACCTATCGCGCGATCTACGACCTGGCCGATCTCGACGCCTCGCGCTTCATCGTCGCGCCGGGCCAGTCGGGCCATCCGCTGTCGCGCCATTGGGGCGACCTGGCGCAGCCCTGGGCCAACGGGCGGCACTTCGCGATCGCCGGGACGCAGAAGCAACTCAGACGGAGCGGCTCGGTGCTGACCCTGGCGCCGTAGCGCCGCCGCCGACCGCGCCACCGGGGGACTAGCCCCCTCCCACACGCACCCCCCTGTTCCGTTTCGTCCGATTGCTCCGTTTGGTCCGATAGGTCCGATAGGCCGAAGGTTGACTCCGGGCGTGCGGCGGCGCGGCCAAGTACCGTCCGAGTCCGCCTGCCCTGGCATAAACCGTTGAAAACAATCAACATATATAAGCTGCGGCATCTGCCCTGCCCGTTTCCCAACAAGATCGATTTGGGCCTATTATGACCGTTTTGTTCTTGTCTGTCAAGTGCTTTGTGCGCGACACGCGACGACGGGCCGGCGCTCCCTGCCTCTGTCATGCCGGCGAAGGCCGGCACCCAGGGCGCGTGCGCGCTGCCTGGCCCCTGGACCCCGGCTCACGCGGCTGCGCCGCTTGGCCGGGGTGACAATCGAAATTCTATGCGATGGGTATCACGGGGTCGCATCGCGAGCCTCCCGACCCCGGTCGGGCACCGCGAGCTTCAGGACTTTCCGGCGCGGTCGAGCGTCAGTTGCGCCAGCGCCGACCAATGTTGTGACGGCTTGTCGGCGAGCGCCAGGGCCAGCTCGGACAGCAGCAACTTGCACGCCCCAGGATCGACCTTGCCGTCCTTGGCCCAGCCGACGGCGATCTGCCACGCCGCCACCAGGCTGGCGACGAACGGCAGCGCGCGATAGCCTTGCGCCTCCTCGAAGCTCATCCGTTGCAGCTTGTGCAGCTCGACCAGCCGCTCTTGGCGTTGCGCCTGGGTGAGGGAGCTCTCGATATAGATGCGGACGACGAAGACGACGAGCTCGATCGCTGCCGCTTGCGGCGGCGCGCCGTCGCCGTACATTATGTCGATATAGGCCGGCGCCGCCGGCACCAACGACGTCACCAGCTCATCGGGTTTGTCGCCGAAGCCGCGCCACAAGGCGCCGACGGCCTTCCACACCTCGGCGCGATAGCTGTCGCCTTCGGTCGGATCAGGTGCGGCCATGGGCTGCTCCTCTC
>JACQDQ010000388.1 GCA_016201015.1 Pseudomonadota bacterium
CAGTGACCGTGGCCTCACCTACGCCGCGCGTCCGCCGGCCAGCGCGCGCATCGTCGCCGGCGCGTGGTGGCCGGCCGATTACGCCGGGCCGCCGCTGGTTTCGTTCGACGCGCAGCTCGCGCGCGGCATGGGCCTGGCCGTTGGCGACACCATCACGATCAACGTGCTGGGCCGCGAGATCGAGGCGCGCATCGCCAATCTGCGCGCCATCGATTGGACCACGCTCGGCATCAATTTCACGCTGATCTTTGCGCCCGGCGCGCTGGAAGGCGCGCCGCAAACCCACATCGCCACCGCCGAGGTGCGCGCCGATGCCGAGACGGCGGTCGAGCGTGCCGTCACCGAGCGCTTCGCCAACGTCTCGGCGATCCGCGTCAGGGCTGCGCTCGCCACCGTCGAGCAGATGCTCGACAACATCGGCATCGCCGCCCGCGCGACCGTTGCGGTGACGCTGGTCGCCGGCACGCTGGTGCTCGCCGGCGCCGTGTTTGCCACGCAACGCCGGCGCATCTACGATGCCGTGATCCTCAAGGTGCTCGGCGCCAGGCGCGCCGACGTCATCGGCGCCTTGATGATCGAATTCGGGCTCATCGGCCTGGTGACTTCGGCCGTCGCCGCGGCGATCGGCACGCTGGCGGCATATCTCCTGCTCCGCCACTACATGCACATGGATTTCGTGTTCCTGCCCGCCGTGGTTGCCGTCACCGCCTTGCTCGCCGGCGCGGCGATCGTCGTTCTGGGACTTGGCGGAACCTGGCATGCGCTCGGCCAGAAGCCGGCGCCGCTGCTGCGCAACGCCTGAGCCGACGCCGATCGGGCCAATTGACGAAATATGATGTATTCCAATCGGCTAACTGGATTCCCCGCCGTCCTGCGGGGGCGTGAAAGCTATTGAAATAGGGCCAATTTTGGACCATATGTGGAACGGGCAAAATCCCAATCCCATGAAGGGGAGATGGAGCACATGTTGGAGACCGAAAAGAGATACCTGGCGACCGCCGGCAGGGCGGAGCAGGTCGCGATCGACGAAGGTCTGCGGCAGCATATGCTGCGCGTCTACAACTACATGGCGTCCGGCCTGCTGCTGACCGGCATTGTCGCCTATTTCGTGGCGAACACACCATCGATCGCCGGGGCGATCTTCGGCACGCCGCTGGCGTGGGTCGCCATGCTCGCACCGCTCGCCTTCGTCATGGTGCTGAGCTTCGGCATCGACCGCCTGTCGTTCTCCACCGCCCAAGCGATCTATTGGGCCTACGCCGCCGTGATGGGGCTGTCGATGGCCTCGATCCTGATGGTGTTTACCGGGGCGAGCGTGGCACGCGTGTTCTTCATCACCGCGGGCACATTCGCGGCGATGAGCATCTACGGCTACACGACGAAGAGCGACCTGTCGCGGTTCGGCGCGTTCCTGTTCATGGGCCTGATCGGCATCCTGATCGCCGGTCTGGTCAACATCTTCGTCGCCAGCACGGCGTTGCAGTTCGCCATCTCGGTGATCGGCGTTCTGGTGTTCACCGGCCTTACCGCCTATGACACGCAGCGCATCAAGGAGATCTATCTCGAGGGCGACGACGCCGAAGTCGGCGGCAAGAAGGCGCTGATGGGCGCGCTTTCGCTGTACCTCGACTTCATCAACCTGTTCATGATGCTGGTGCAGCTGCTCGGCCAGCGTCGCGACTAAACCTCTCGAAGATCAGACGCCGCATCCGAGTTGCGGCGTCTGACCTTGCCGTGACAACCCCGAAGGCTGCGGCCTTCGGGGTTTTTGTTTGAGCGCAGGCCTGCGCCCTACCACCCGATCGCCCTAGGCAGCCAAAGCGCGAGGCCGGGGAAGAAAAATACCAGGACGAGCGCCAGCAGCTGCATGGCGACAAACGGGATGATGCCGCGATAGATGTCGCCGGTGGTGATCTCCGGCGGCGCCACGCCGCGCAGGAAGAACAGCGCCCAGCCGAATGGCGGCGTCAGGAACGAGGTCTGCAGATTCACGCAGATGAGCGTCGCCAGCCAGACCATGTCCACGCCCGCCTGCACGAAAATCGGCAGGAACAGCGGAACCGCGATGTACGAAATCTCGATCCACTCGATGAAGAAGCCGAGGATGAAGATGATGAACATCAGGAACCAGATCTCGGCATTGACGCCGCCCGGCAGGAAGGCGAAGAAATCCTGAACCAGGCGTTCGCCTTGAAGCCCGCGGAAGGCGAGCGAGAAGGCCTGGGCGCAGATCAGGATGAACATCATCATCGCCGTGATCTTGGTCGTCGTCTGCACCGTCTCCTTCAGCACCTGCCACGAGAAACGATTGCCGATCGCGGTCACGACGATGGCGCCCAGCGCCCCCATCGAGGCGGCCTCGGTGGGCGCGGCGATGCCGCCGATGATCGAACCGAGAACCGCGCCGACCAGCGCGAGCGGCGGCAACACGACGCGCAGGAGTTTGGCCGCAAGATCGGCCCGCGACAGCCGATCGCGCTCCGCCTGCGACATGGCGGGCACCATCGCCGGCCGGAAGAGGCCCAGCCCGAGAATGTAGACGACATAGATGCCGGCGAGCAGGAGGCCCGGGACCATCGCCGCGGCGAACAGCGTGCCGACCGATTCGTTCAGAATGTCGGCGAGCAGGATGAGAATCAGGCTCGGCGGTATGATCTGGCCGAGCGTGCCCGAGGCGCAGATCGTGCCGCACGACAGGCCCCTGTCGTAGCCGCGCCGCAGCAGCGTCGGCAGTGTCAACAGGCCGAGCGTCACCACCGTGGCGCCGACGATGCCGGTGGTGGCGCCCATGAGCACGCCAACGAGGATGATGCCCACGCCAAGCCCGCCGCGCAGGCTGCCCGCCGCGTGGCCGATCACTTCCATGAGGTCTTCGGCGAGGCGGGACTTTTCCAGCATCACGCCCATGAAGACGAATAGCGGCATGGCGATCAGCGTGTAGTTCGTCACCACGCCGAAGATGCGATTGGGCAGCAGGTTGAACAGCAGCGATCCGAACCCGAGATAGCCGAACACCAGGCCCGCCGTGGCGAGCGTAAGCGCAACTGGAATCCCGCCTATCAGCAACACGAAGAACGAGATCAGCATCAAGATCGCAAGAATCTCGTTCGTCGGCATCAAGCGGCCCTCTGCCAGGCGAGGTAGCTGCGAATCGCCTCCGCCAGCGACTGCAGGAACAGCAGAGCGAAGCCGATCGGGATCAGCGCCTTGAGCGCATAGCGATAGGGAATGCCGCCGGGATTAGCCGAGCCCTCGCCGATAATCCACGACTGGGCGACATAGTTCCACGAGAGGTCGATGACGATGACCGACAAGACCATCGCCAGTAGCGCAGCGATGGCATTCACAACGTGCTTGGTCCGCTGCGAGAACGAGGCGTAAAGCACATCGACCCGCACATGCTCGCCGTGACGCAGCGCGTAGGACATGCCGAACAGGCAGATCGGCGACATCAAGTGCCATTCGAGCTCCTGCGCCCAGACCGAGCCGGTGCTGAAGCCGTAGCGCAGCAGCACATTGCCGCCCATGACGGCGGCCAAGGCAAAGGACGACCAGGCGGTGACGCGGCCAACGAAATCGATGAACGCGTCGATTCCGCCGGCCAGCTTCTCCCCGGGAGTCACATCAGGTCCGTGGCCGGATCTTGCTGTGGTAGACCGCTTCGCTGTAGGCCGACCACGCGTCGAACTTGGCCATATAGGCCATGTAGGAGTCGTGGACCTTCTTGGTGACCGGATCGCGCGCCACCGCTTCGGCGAGAATCTTGTCGTTTGCGTCGCGCAGCGCCTTGACGATGGAATCGGCCAGCGGCTGGGCGATGATGCCCTGGTTCTTGATCAGGTCCTCCATCGCCTCGGCGTTGTTCTTCTGGCACCACGCCTCGCTGATCACGTTGCAGGCCGCGCAGGCGTTGTCGACGATCGCCTTGAGATCGGCCGGCAATTTGGCCCACGCCGCCTTGTTGATGATGAGCTCGCTCGACGTCGCGGTCTCGTGCCAGCCGGTCGTGTAGTAGTACTTGGCCGCGCGATGCAGCCCGAGCTGGCGGTCGAGATAGGGGCCGACGAACTCGGCGGCGTCGATCACGCCGCGCTCCAGCGCCGGAAAGATCTCGCCGGCCGGCAGCAGGCGCACGTCGACGCCGAGCGACTGGTAGACCCGGCCCGCCAAGCCGGGAATGCGCATCTTGAGGCCTTTCAGATCTTCGACCTTCTCGATCGGCCGCTTGAACCAGCCGGTCATCTGCACGCCGGTGTTGCCGCATAGAAACGGCACGAGATTGAAGCGATCATAGACCTCGCGCCACAAATTGAGGCCGCCGCCGTCATACATCCAGCCGTTCAAGCCCTGGAAGTTGAGGCCGAACGGCACCGCCGTGAAGTACTGCCCGGCGAAGACCTTGCCGGTCCAGAAATACGCATTGGCGTAGTTCATCTCGACCGTACCGGCCGACACGGCGTCGAACCCCTCGGCGGCTGGAATCAGTTCGCCGGCGCCGTAGAATTGGATCTTGATCCGCCCGTTCGACATCTCGTCGATGCGGCGGATGAGGTCCTTGGCGCTGCCGGGCCCGGTCGAGTAGAAGGCCGCGTTCGGTCCATAGAAGCTGGTCATGCGCCAGTTGAAAGTCGTCTGCGCCGCGACGATGGCGGGCGCCGCTAGCGTGCCCGCCGTACCTGCGAGTGTGCCGGTCAGAAACATCCGACGTTTCATGTAACGCCTCCCCTTTGAGGAGCCGCCGATGCGAAGGCGACACTTCGCCGGCAGCAATATCCGTGCCACGCGCGTATGTTCGTCTGCGCCGCGTGTATCGTTTTCTCCGGCTGATTTTTCTCCACAAGCTATGAACAGTACCCGCCGCCCGCTTATTCCTTGGGCAAACGGGCGGCCGTGATTAAATCAGATGCACCGCCCGCCGTCGACCTCGAGAGCGACGCCGGTGATGAATTCCGCCTCGCCCGAGCACAAATAGAGCGCGGCATTGGCGATGTCCTCCGGCGTCGACAAGCGCCCGAGCGGCACCGAGGCTTTGAACTTGGCGCGGTTCTCCGGCGTGTCGCCGCCCATGAAGTCGGCGAGCATCGCGGTCTCGCCGGCCACCGGGCACAGGCAGTTGACGCGAATCTTGTCGGGCGCCAACTCGACCGCCATCGACTTGGTCATGGTGATGACGGCGCCCTTGCTCGCGTTGTACCAGGTCAGGCCCGGCCGCGGCCTGAGGCCGGCGGTCGAAGCCGTATTGAGGATGCAGCCGCCGCCCTGGCGGCGAAGCTGCGGCACCACCTCGCGCGCGGCGAGATAGATCGCCTTCACGTTGACCGCGAAGATGCGGTCGAACACGTCCTCCGGCACGTCGAGCATCGGCTGGTTGCGATGCGTGTAGCCGGCATTGTTGACCATGATGTCGACGCGGCCGAAGCGCTCGACGGTCTTCGCCACCAGCGCCTTCACCTCGCTGCCTTTCGCCACGTCGGCCTTGACGAAGATGGCCGCGCCGCCCTGCTGCGAGATCACGTCGGCGACGCGCTTGCCGTTCACTTCGTTGATGTCGTTGACGACGATCTTGGCGCCCTCGCCCGCGAAGCGCCGCGCCATCCCTTCGCCGAATCCCGAGCCGCCGCCGGTGACGATCGCCACCTTATCTTCGAGCCGCATGCAGTTGTCCCCTCTTGCAATCGTTCAGCCGTGCCTGACCGCGACGGTCTTGAGCGCGCTGAAGCTGTACAGCGCCTCGAAGCCCTTCTCGCGTCCGAAGCCCGAGCGCCTGACCCCGCCGAACGGCAACTCGACACCGCCGCCGGCACCAAAATTGTTGACGAACACCTGGCCGGATTTGAGGCCCTTGGCGAAGCGATGCTGGCGGCCGCCGTCGCGCGTCCACACGCCGGCCACCAAACCGTAGGCGGTGCCGTTGGCGAAGGCCAGCGCCTCGGCGTCATCCTTGAACCGCGTTGCCGCGAGCACCGGGCCGAACACTTCATCCTGCGCCAGCTCATGCAACGGCGGCACGTCGGCGACCAGCGTCGGCGCGACATAATAGCCGCCGGGCGGCGTGTTCGGCGCGATGCGGCCTTGCGCCCGCGGCGCAAACCCATCCTTCTTCGCGCGATCGAGAAAACCTTCGACGCGCTGCTTCTGCGACCGGTTGATGACCGGACCGCAGTCGAGGTCCATGTCGGACGATCCGACCTGCAGGGAGGAGAAGCGGCCGGCGACGCGCGACAGCACGTCGTCGTAGACCTTCGCCTCGACCAAGAGGCGGCTGCCGGCCGAGCAGGTTTGCCCGGCATTCTGCACGATGGCACCGACCAGGAACGGCAGCGCCGCGTCGATATCGGCATCGGCGAAGACGAGCTGTGGCGACTTGCCGCCCAGCTCCATCGTCACCGGCTTATTGTTGCGCGCCGCCGCCGCCTGCACCAGCGCGCCGGTATCCGGCGAGCCCGTGAAGGAGATGTGGTCGAACCCCGGATGTGCCGCCAGCGCGGCGCCGGCCTCCTCGCCATACCCGGTGACGATGTTGATGGCGCCCGGCGGGAAGCCGACGCCGAGCGCCAGCTCGCCCACCTTGAGCACGGTGAGGCAGGCATCCTCGGCCGGCTTGACCACCGCCGCGTTGCCCATGGCAAGCGCCGCGGCCAGCGTGCGGCCGAGAATTTGCGCCGGGTAGTTCCAGGGGATGATATGGCCGGTGACGCCGAAGGGTTCGTAGAACGTCATCACCGTGTAGCCGTCAAGGTAGGGCAGCGTCTCGCCGTGCACCTTGTCGGCCGCGCCGCCGTAATACTCGAAATAGCGGGCAAGCGCGGTGATGTCGGCCTTTGCCTGCTTGAGCGGCTTGCCGGTGTCCATCGCCTCGAGGCGCGCGAGATCGGCATGATGATCCTGAACCGCATAGGCAAGACGCGTGAGCAGCCGGCCGCGCTCGACCGCCGGCAACCGCCCCCAAGCGCCGTCGAGCGCCGCGCGGGCGGCGTGCACAGCCGCGTCGATATCGGCCGCGGCGCCGCGTGCGATACGCGTAAACTCTTCGCCGTCGCTCGGGTTGATGACGCCGATCGACTGGCCGCCCTGGGCGGGACGCCACGACTCGCCGACAAGAATCAAGGGCGCGGGTAGCATTGCAGTCACGAGCCGTTCCTCCTGGTTCGAAGTCGGCCCGATTTGAATGCAGTGCGTCCCCTTTGGCAAGCTCTGGAAAGGCCGGGCCCGGCGCTCCGGGAAGCTGCGCCGGGCCCGCGGACCGCGGTCAGCCGGCCGTGTTATGGCGCGGCATCAGCGGCCCGAACTCGTCCGGCGTCAGCTTGCCGTCCTTCTTGCGGTCGCGCAGCGCGAACAGCTCGTTGCTGCGCGATTCCCATTCCGCCTTGGTGATGCTGCCGCTACCGCTCTTGTTCACCGCGGCAAACTCGGCGCCGTACTCCTTCTCGCCGCGGCTCGACATGCGGTCATGGCCGTGGCGAGACCACGCCATAAACTCGTCGCGGCTGATCGCGCCGTCCTTGTTCTTGTCGATGCGCGCGAACAGGCCATTGCGGTAGTGCATATACTCGTCATGCGTCACGACGCCGTCCTTGTTCTGGTCGACCATCGTAATCATGCGGACTTGGTGCCTGGGTAGCGTGCCGCCGGGATTAACCGCCGTGCCGGACGGCGACGCTGCGGTGGGGTTCCCGGCCGCGGCCGGCTGCTGTGCCATTGCGGCGCCGAAGCCGAACGTCATCATGAGCCCGACCGCGGCCGCCAGGCTCAAGGGAAGCAGTGCCCTCGACAGGATTGCCATGGATCTCACTCCTCTACGCGAATGATGTGCGGGTGCATTGGCGCGCATGCCCGAACGGCATGCACGGCCTGCCCTTGTCGAGCTAAATCGGCTGCGATCTGTCGGCAGACTGACCGCGGCATTAATTCTTTGTAACGTCCGGCTGCGTTCCGCTTAGTGCCCGCAGAGCCGGCATGTGCTAGGAAGCCGTCGCGCCGAACGCCCCAAGCAAGGGCCTGACCCGTGACGTCGCCTGACAGCCTCTGCCATGCCCTTTCGGTCGTCGTGCCGGTGCGCGACGAGGCCGCCAATATCGATTCTCTACTCGCCGAAATTCACGCCGCGCTCGGCAACCTCGATTTCGAGCTCATCTACATCGATGACGGCAGCCGCGACGGCACGGCTGAAAGGCTTAAGGCGGCGCGGGCGCGCTACCCGCGACTGCGGGTCGTAACGCATCGTGCAAGTGCCGGGCAATCGGCCGCCATGTGGAATGGGGTCTCCGCGGCGCGCGCGGCATGGATCGCGACGCTCGACGGCGACGGCCAGAACGACCCCCATGATATCCCCAAGCTGGTGGCGCTGGCGCAGGACCCGCGGGCGCCCGCCGATCTGCGCATGGTTGCCGGCGTGCGGCAGCGGCGCCAGGATAGCTGGGTAAGGCGCCTGTCCGGTCGCATTGCCAACTTCGTGCGCGCCGCACTGCTGCACGACGCCACGCCCGACACCGGTTGCGGTCTGAAGGTGTTTCGCCGCGACGCCTATCTCGCGTTGCCGCGTTTCGACCACATGCACCGCTTCCTGCCGGCGCTGATCCAGCGCGAGGGCGGTCGCGTCGCGCACTGCCCGGTCGCCCACCGGCCGCGTGCTGCCGGCCATGCCAAATACGGTATCGCCAACCGGCTGTGGGTCGGGATTGTCGACATGGCCGGCGTCCGCTGGTTGCAACGCCGCGGCCGGCGGGCGGAGATCGCGCCGGACGATCCGGCATGAAACGACTACTTGCCACGCCGATTCAAGCAGTCGCGCTAGGAGCAGGCCTCATCGTCCTGGGACTGATGAGCCGCCCGCTGCTCCCTGTCGACGAAACGCGCTATCTGGCAGTTGCCTGGGAAATGTGGATCAGGGGCGACTGGCTGGTACTCCACCTCAATGGCGTGCCCTACCATCACAAGCCGCCGCTGCTGTTCTGGCTGATCGACCTCGGCTGGGCGCTATTCGGCGTAAGCGAGATCTGGGCGCGCCTGGTCGCGCCGCTGTTCGGCCTGGGTTCGCTGTGGCTGACGGCGGTGCTCGGGCGCCTGCTCTATGCACAGCACCCGCGCGTCGCCGAGACGGCGCCGCTTATCTTGATCGGCACCGCCTTGTTCGCCCTGTTCGCGACCCTCACCTTCTTCGACACGATGATTGTCTTTTTCACGCTGCTCGGCCTTATCGGCGTGGCCCGGGCTTGGCGCGGCCGGCCGCTTGCAGGCTGGTTGCTGTTTGCCTTGGCGCTTGGGCTCGGCGTATTGAGCAAAGGGCCGGTGCAGCTCCTCCATCTCGCACCTGTGCCGCTGCTCGCGCCGCTGTGGATGGGCCGCGAGCGGCCCGCGTCCTGGGGCAGGTGGTATTGCGGCGTTGGCCTCGGCGTGCTCGGCGGCGCGGCCCTCGCGCTCGCCTGGGCGGTGCCGGCCGCATTTGCCGGCGGGCCGGAATATGGCCGTATGCTGTTCCTCGGCCAGACCACGGGGCGGATCGTCGAGTCGTTCCAGCACGGGCGGCCGTGGTGGTGGTACGTGCCGGTCACCTTCGCGCTCTTGTTTCCGTGGACATGGTGGCTTGTACTCTATCGCCGGCAGCCGGCCGCCACCGGCATGTGGCGCGAGGCCGGCACGCGATTTTGCCTGTGCCTGATCCTCCCCGTCTTTATTTCCTTCTCGGCGATTAGCGGCAAGCAGCCGCACTACCTGCTGCCCCTGCTCCCGGCTGTCGCCTTGGTCATCGGCCGGCGGGTCGTAGCCACCAACACCATTGGACCCCGCTTGGCGCACCTGCCTGCTCTGTTGCTCGTCCTCGCCGCCGGGCTGGCCTTCCTCGCCGCCCCGTTCGCCCAGGATTGGCTCGCGCGGCTGCGGCCCGGCGTTTCCCTGCCGCCGTGGATTGCCGCAATCAGCCCCTGGGGCGGCGTGGTACTGGTCGGAGCTGGACTGTGGTTGACCTTCGACAGGGCGAGAGCGGCAGCGACGCGCATCGGCATGCTTGCCGGAATGTGCATTGCTCTGCTCGCCGTCGTGCATTTGGCGGGGTTCGCGGCGGCGCGGCCCTATTACGACCTGCGCGCGGCCGCGGCGGCATTGCGCGCGGCCGAGGTGGCAGGCCGGCCGATCGCTCACGTCAACGACTATGAAGGCCAGTTCCACTTTCTCGGCCGCCTGACCAAGCCGATCGCCGAGATCGCCGCGTACGAGGCAGAGGATTGGGCCCGACGCCATCCCGATGGCGTCATCATCACCTACCGCCGCGATGACCCCGCGACGTTTGGCGCGGCCCCGCTGTTTCGGCAGGTGTTCCGCGGTCGGCCTGTGGTGCTGTGGGAGGCGGCGCAGGTCCTCGCGCACGGGCAGGCCCTGGTGGTCGACCGCGGCTCTTAACCAGTGCACCGCGCGGCTGCTCCCTGGCGCCCCGCCAGGCTTTCCGTTAGGCTGCGGCGCCGTTCTTGCAGCGCAGCGACCCTGGCCGCGCCGGGGTCATTCCGTCGGACATGGATCAAGCCGATACGACCCGCATCCTCGTCTATCTGATCGTCCTGGGCGCGGCATTTCTGGCGACGTTGATCGTCGCCATGCGGCCGGTCGAGGCGCAGACGCGGCGCCTGGCGCGCGCGGCGGCCGTGTTCCTCGCGTTGAGCTGGCTGTTGGTCGCACGCACCGAAGCTGCGCGGCTGCTGACTTCCTCCGCCTTGGTGACCATCGTCAACGACCAGCAGCCGGTCCTCGCCACCCTTTGGTGGCTGGCATTTGCCTGGACCGTCAAGCTCGGCCTCGACCGCTTCGTCTGGCGCAACCTTCAGGCCCGCGGCATGCCGGTCCCGAAGCTGCTCACCGACGTCGTCCATGCGATCGTCTTTACGGTCGCGATCTTCGGCATTCTGAGTTTTGTCTTCGATCAGCCCGTCGCCGGCCTGCTCGCCACTTCCGGCATCGTCGCCATCGTCGTCGGTCTCGCGCTGCAAAGCACGCTGTCCGATGTGTTCTCCGGGATCGCGCTCAACATCGAGCGGCCCTACCGCGCCGGCGACTGGATCCAGCTCGACAAGGATACGGTCGGCGAAGTGGTCGAGATCAATTGGCGGGCGACGCGGCTGCGCACACGGCTGGGCAACGAACTCATCATGCCAAACAGCATTGTCGCCAAGGCGCAGATCATCAACTACCACTACCCGATCAAGCATTACCGGGCGAGCGTCACGGTCGGGCTCAACTACTCCCTGCCGCCGGCACGCGCCAAATCGGTGCTGCGCGCCGCCGCGCTACGCGCTCCACTCGTGCTCACCGATCCGTCGCCCTGGGTGCGGATCAAGGAATTTGCCGACACCTCTATCGTCTATGAAATCATGTACTGGGTCGACGGGTACGCCGCCGATCTCGACGCGCACGACCAGGTGGCAACAAACATGTGGTATGCGCTCGATGCCGCGGGAATCGAGGTGCCGTTCCCGCGCAAGGATGTGTATCTGTTCCGCGAGCCGGCGGCACGGCCCGACCCGGGTCCGCGCGACCTCATTTCCCGGATCGATCTGTTCGAGGCATTGTCGATCGCCGAATGCGAGATGCTCGCCGCCGGCATGGAGCGCATCGAGGTACCCGCCGGAACCGCAGTCGTCACCCAGGGCGAAAGCGGCGAATCGCTTTACGTGGTCGCCGAGGGCGTGCTCTATGTCGGGATCAACTTCGAGGGACGCGGCCGGCACATCGTCGCGCGACTCGGCCCGGGCGAACTCTTCGGGGAGATGTCGCTGCTCACCGGCGAGCCGCGCAGCGCCACCGTGGTGACCGAGACCGCCGCGGTGCTCTATGGCGTCGCCAAGCCGGTGATGGCGGAGATCCTCGGCAGAAACCCGGGGACGGCCGAGCGCCTTGGCCGGGTTCTCGCCGAGCGCAAGCTGGCCACCCAGGACTTTGCCCGCGCCCTGCCGATGCGCGAGCGCAACGAGATGGTGTGGAGCCAGGGACAGGCGATCGTGCAGCGCATTTTCGCCTTCTTCGGCATCAAGGCGAAGAACTGATCCGCGGCGGCGGGCGGGCGGTTACGGTCTGGTTGCAGTGGGTGCGCTGGCGGCTGCCGACGCATGCTCCAGAAGCGCAAGTAGCCCTTGGAGCAGCTGCGTCGGCGTCGGCGGGCAGCCCTTGATGTGCAGGTCGACCGCAATGGCGGCGGCTACCGGCCCGACGCAGGCGTAGCTGCCGGCGAACACGCCGCCGGTGCAGGCGCAGTCGCCGGCGGCGACGACCCATTTCGGCTCCGGCGTGGCGGCCCAGGCGCGCTTGAGCGCTTCCGCCATGTTGTGCGTGACGGGTCCAGTGACCAGCAACACGTCGGCATGGCGCGGCGATGCCACGAACCGCAGGCCGAATCGCTCGAGGTCATAGTACGGATTGTTGAGCGCGTGGATTTCCAGCTCGCAGCCATTGCACGAGCCGGCATCCACCTGGCGGATGGAGAGCGAACGGCCCAGCCGCCCGCGCGCCGCGGCATCGACCTTCGCAGCAAGCTCGGCGAGCCCATCCTGGCTCGCCGCCGGCGCAGGCTCGGTGCGCGGGCCGGACAGCAGCGAATTGCCGATGATCTTCCACATGGCCTAGAGGTCGTGACCGGAGTACGAACAGTTGAACGATTTGTTGCAGAGCGGGAAGTCGGCGACGATGTTGCCCTCGATC
>JACQDQ010000012.1 GCA_016201015.1 Pseudomonadota bacterium
GGCGTCGCGGGCCGCGGCGACGGTCTGCCCCTCGGCGGCGGCGCGGCCGTCGCGCCAGGTGATGGCCGGTCGTACCGGACGACCATCGGCGTCGAGGAAGATCTGCGTCCGCGTGATGCCGCCAAGGGCAAGTGCGACGATGTCGGCCGGCGCGGCCGTCTCTTGGCGCAGGAGATCGGCGGTGACGGCGGCCGCATCGTGCCACCATGTCTCGGGGTCCTGCTCTGACCACCCGTGCGCGTCGGACGGCGTTTCCTGGGGCCGGGCCGCCATCGCCAGCAGCCGACCGTCGGCGGCGACCAACCCGGCGCGCAGCGACGTGCTGCCGAGATCATAGGCGAGGACCGCGCGCGTCCGGCCGCCGGAATTCGCGCTCACGGCACGACGCCGCTGGCGATCATGTGGGCGAGGTCGTCGGCGGTCGCCGCCGCGGTTCGGCACTCGCCGATCTTGCGGCCGTTCTTGAGCAGGACGACCCGATTGGTGACGGCGACCAGGTCATCCATGTTGTGGCTGACGATGAGGATGGTAACGCCTTGCGCATGCAGCTCGCGGATGAGGTCGAGGACCTGTCGCGTTTCGCGCACGCCGAGCGCGGCGGTCGGCTCGTCCATGACGACGAGGCGCGCGTTCCAGCGCAGCGCGCGGCAGATGGCGACGGCCTGGCGCTGGCCGCCGGACAGATCGCTTACCGGGCGGTCGACATCCGGCAGATCGACGTTGAGGCGTGCCAGAAAGTGCGCGGACTCGGCGCGCATGCGCCGCTTGTCGAGCAGCCGCAGGAAGCCGAACCGGCGCAGATGCTCGGCGCCCATGAAGATGTTCTGATAGACGGCGAGCCGCGGCGCGAGCGCCAGGTCCTGATAGATGGTGGCAACGCCGGATTCGAGCGCCGCCGCGGGCGAAGCGAAGGCGACCGGCCGGCCGTCGAGCCGCATCTCTCCCGCACTCGGCGGCAGCGCGCCGGAAATGATGCGGATCAGCGTCGACTTGCCGGCGCCGTTGTCGCCGCATAGGCCGACGACATCGCCGGCGTCGATATCGAGATCGATGGCGCTGAGTGCGACGACGGCTCCGTAGCTCTTGCCGATAGCGCGCAGCGACAGCAGCGCGGCCAATCAGCCGCCCCGCGCGCCGACAATCGCTACCAGGGCCACTTGCCCTCCGCCGGCACGTTGCTCGCGTCGACCAGCACGGCGCCCATGAACAGGTAGGGGCCGTGCACGATGTCGTCTTTCGGCTTCTTCTGGACGACGATCCGGTCCAGCGCATCAACCGCCGCCGTGCCCATGCGCTCGAACGGGATGGCGACCGTGGCGGTCATCAGGCTGGTCTTGTCGCGGATGCGCGCGGACGCCTCCTGGCCGCCATCGACGCTGACCAACGGCAGCTTGCCCTTGGCCAGGCCCATGCCCTGCAGCACGTCGTCGATGACGAAGGCCTGGCCGTCGAACGACGCCCAGATGCCGTCGATCTTGCCCTGATGCTTGAGCAGCAGCGCGCTCATCCCGGCCTTGACGTCGTCGCGCCAGGATGCCGTGCGCGCCATGCCGTGGCTGTCGAGGATCTTGACCGCCGTGTTCTCCGACAAGACGGCATCCAGCACTTTGCCGCGGATGCGGGTGCCGACATTGCCCTCGAAGCGGCTGAGCAGGACGCCGCCCTGGTAGTTGAGCTGGCCGAGCAGATAGAGCGCCGCCTGGGCGCCGACCTCGTACTCGTTCACCTGGATGTCGAACAACGTATGGGGCGAGGTGCCGCTCATCACCGTCAGGACGCGGATGCCGGCCGACTTGGCCTGAGCGAGCTGGGCATCGGTCTCGACCGGCTTGCCCATGGCGACCAGGATGGCGTCGACCTTGGCGCTGATCAGGTTCTCGAGCTGGGCCGCATGCTCCGGCATGGCGCCGCGCGAGTTGAGCAGCGTCACCTCCCAGCCTTTCTGCTTCGCCGCCGCTTCCGCGGCATTGGCGACGCGCGCATGCGTCTCCGATGACATCTGGAAGGCGACGATGCCGAGCTTCATGGCATGGGCGTCCGGCGCCAGTGCCAGCACGGCCGCTGTCGCGGCGATCAATAGGCCTGTCCTCATGATGTCCCTCCCTCGATCTGATCAGACGTGGAACGCCGCCTTGGTCAGCGTGCTTGCCGAGACGCTGACCGAAGCGACGATGATGATTCCGAGCACGATGTCCTGCACGTAGTACGGCGCGCCGAGCAGGACCAACCCATTGCCGAGCATGCCGATGATGAGCGCGCCGATCAAGGTGCCGGTCACGTTGGGCCGGCCGGGTTCGATCATGGTCATGCCAAGCAGGACGGCGGCGATGGCGGTAAGCAGGAAATCGCCGGCCGAGGTCGGCGCCGCAGAGCTCAGGCTCGCCGTCAGCAATATCGCGGTCGCTCCGGCGGCCGCGCCGGACAGCCCGAGGCCGAGCAGCTTCATGCGCCGCGTCGCGATGCCGGCCAGCCGCGCCGCGTCCTCGGCCTCGCCGGTGAAGGTGAGGTGGAGGCCGGTCCGCGTCTGCTTGAGAAAGAACAGCGCCAACGCCGCCGCAGCGGCGGTCCACAGCACCAGAATCGGTAGGCCAAGCACCACGCCGCGACCTAGAAACACGAAGTCCGGATTCCACCTGCCGACGATCGAGACGCCACCGGTGATCATGAAGGCGAAGCCGTTGGCGATGGAAGCGACGGCCAGCGTGGCGATCAGCGACGGCACCTTGAGGCGGGTCACCACCAGGCCGTTGAGCAGGCCGAAGGCGAGGCCGATGGCGAGCCCGGCGAGTACCGCCAGGCCCCACGGCTTGCCGCCGTGGACGAGCGTGCCGGTGGCGACGGCGGCAAGACTGGTGACGTTGGCGAAGGACAGGTCGAGTTCGGCGGCGGTCAGGGCCAGGGCGAAGCCGATGCCGAGGATGGCGATATAGCTGATCTGTTTCAGCACGACGGCAAGGTTGCCGGGGGTCAGGAAGTTTTGCGCCGCCGCGGCAAAGAAGACGAACACGGCTACCGCGCCGAGCGCGGTGCCGTAACGGGCGATGAACGCACGCGTCGCCGCTTCGGATAGCCGATTCATCGTGGTTTCACCGGAGTCCGCCTGTTGTCGCCGGGCGGGCGCAATGGTAAGTCCTAACACATGTCGCAGCCGATCGCTCTCATCGCCGGCATCACCGGCCAGGACGGCGCCTATCTCGCCGAGTTTCTGCTCGGCAAGGGGTACGTCGTCCACGGCGTGAAGCGCCGATCGTCATCCTTCAATACCGGCCGGGTCGATCATCTCTACACCGACCCGCACCACGAGGGCGTGCGCTTCTTCATGCATCACGGCGATCTTACCGATGCCACGAATCTGATCCGCCTGGTGCAGGAGGTGCAGCCGAGCGAGATCTATAATCTGGCGGCACAGAGCCACGTCGCGGTGAGCTTCGAGACGCCGGAATACACCGCCAATGCCGATGCACTCGGCACTTTGCGGCTGTTGGAGGCAATCCGCATCCTCGGCATGGAGAAGAAAGCACGCTTCTATCAGGCCTCGACCTCGGAGCTTTATGGCGCCGCCGAAGAGCGGCCGCAACGCGAAACGACGCCCTTTCGTCCGCGCAGCCCCTATGCCGCCGCCAAGCTCTATGCCTATTGGATCACGGTGAATTACCGCGAGGCCTATGGCATGCATGCCTCGAACGGCATCCTGTTCAACCACGAAGGGCCGACGCGCGGCGAGACCTTCGTCACGCGCAAGATCACCCGTGCCGTGGCGGCGATCAAGCTGGGCGTGCAGGACAAGCTTTATCTCGGCAATCTCGACGCCCAGCGCGATTGGGGCCATGCGCGCGACTATGTCGAGGGCATGTGGATGATCCTGCAACAGGCGGTACCGGACGATTACGTGCTGGCGACGGGCGAGACGCACAGCGTGCGCGAATTCGTGGAGCGCGCCTTCTCGCAGATCGGCCGCGAGATCTCGTGGCGCGGCAAGGGCATCGATGAGAAGGGCGTCGATGCCAAGAGCGGAGCGGTGCTGGTCGAAATCGATCCGCGCTATTTCCGCCCGACCGAAGTCGATTTCCTGCTCGGCGACGCGACCAAGGCGCGCGACAAATTCGGCTGGCGGCACAAGACCGGTTTTGCCGAATTGGTGCGCGACATGGTCGAAGCCGACCTTGAGCAGATTCGCCAGGAGCACAACGTCCTTGGCCGCCGGTTCTAATTCTTGGGTACGCTGGTTCGTGTTACATGATGTCATGCCCGGGCTTGGCTCGGGCATCCACGGCTTCGCGCACGATGCCCGTGGGCATGGACCCGCGGGTCAGGCCCGCGGGTGACGGAGAGGTCGGGGCGAGTGTCGGTGATGACGAGCAGCAAGCCGCTCGATTTTCCGCTGGCCGGCCGGCGCGTGTGGGTGGCCGGCCATCGCGGCATGGTCGGCTCGGCGCTGGTCCGGCGCCTCGCCGCGGTCGATTGCGAGGTGATGACGGCGGGGCGCGAGACCGTCGATCTCACGCGCCAGGCAGAGGTCGAGGCGTGGCTGGCCAAGGCGAAGCCCGACGCCGTGTTCATGGCGGGGGCGCGGGTCGGCGGCATCCACGCCAACAATTCCCGCCCGGCCGAGTTCATCTATGAGAACCTGGCGATCGAGACCAACGTCATCGAGGCGGCGCGCCGGGTCGGCGTGAAAAAGCTGCTCTTTCTCGGCTCGTCGTGCATCTATCCGCGCCTGGCGCCGCAGCCGATGGCGGAGACGGCGCTGCTCACCGGGCCGCTCGAGCCGACCAATGAGTGGTACGCCATCGCCAAGATCGCCGGCCTCAAGCTGACGCAGGCCTATCGTCGGCAATATGCGTGCAATTTTATCTCGGCGATGCCGACCAATCTCTACGGTCCGGGCGACAACTACGACCTCGAGCAAAGTCACGTCATCGGTGCGCTGATGGTCAAGGCGCACCGGGCGAAGGCGACGGGCGCGCCGACGCTTGAGGTCTGGGGAAGCGGCAAGCCGCGGCGCGAGTTTCTCTATGTCGACGATCTCGCCGACGCACTCGTCTTCCTGATGGAGCGCTATGCCGAGGAGCAGACGATCAATGTCGGCGCCGGCATCGACCAGACGATCGACGAGCTGGCCCGCACTATCGCCGAGGTCGTCGGCTTCCGCGGCCAGCTCGCCTACAACCCGAGCCGGCCGGACGGGGTGCCGCAAA
This sequence comes from Pseudomonadota bacterium, assembly GCA_016201015.1. Taxonomy (GTDB): domain Bacteria; phylum Pseudomonadota; class Alphaproteobacteria; order CACIAM-22H2; family CACIAM-22H2; genus JACQDQ01. The sequence goes on from JACQDQ010000012.1 coordinate 5,199, forward strand.
AGCTGCTCGACGTTGCGCGGCTGGCGGCCCTGGGCTGGCGGGCGACAACCGGGCTGCGCCAGGGCTTGCGGCAAAGCTATGCGTGGTTCCTGGACAACGCGCCGGAGTCGCGCGTGCCCGCCTCGGCGTCGTCCTGAGGTCCGGTTCGGAAGAAACGTCCCACGCCCGGCTGCCGCCTCTTGCGTAGGGGCGTCCGCGGCTTGGACCCGCGGACCCGACCCGCCCGCCTTCGGGCCGCCCCTCGGGTCCGGGCCCAAGGGCGAGATCGGCCCCTGCGTCAAAGTCACCGATCTCGCGGCGGCCCCCGGCTTGATGCGCGGGCGATTTTGCGCGTATAAGCGCGCGGGAATGGGGCGTCGCCAAGTGGCAAGGCAGCGGATTTTGATTCCGCCATACGGAGGTTCGAATCCTCCCGCCCCAACCAGCCTGTGAGGCAGTCCCTAGCTCAGTCGGGCGTCCACGCCGGACGCCGCAACGACTGGATGCGCTCGACGGTCGAATAGTCGGAGCCGGAGAGGCGGCCGACCGGCGCCAGGCGCGTCATGTCGACCCTGCCGTCGCGCCAGATCGACGCGTCGATGTGGAACTGCACGACATCGCCGAAGACGAGCGTCGCATCGCCCATCTCCAGGAGGTGGCACAGCCGGCATTCCATTGCCGCCTTGGCCCGCGCCACGCGCGGCGGCGCGACCTTGCGCGACGGCGCGGGCGCCAGGCCCGCCAGGTGGAACTCGTCCACCTCTGGCGGGCAGTCCGTGGCCGTCGCGTTCATCGCCTCCAGCAGCTCGGCATCGACCACGTTCACCACGAATTCGCCGGTCTGGCGGACGTTGCGCAGCGTGTCCTTGATCCCGTCGGGCCGCCGATGCGGCGCATGCGTGGACGAGAACATGACGATCGGCGGCGCGCTGGAGGCGGCGTTGTAGTAGCTGTGCGGCGCCAGATTCGGCGTGCCGTCCTGCGCCAGCGACGACACCCAGGCGATCGGCCGCGGCACGACCAGCCCGCTCATCACGAAATAGAGCTGTCGTTCGTCGAGATCGCGCGGATCGAGCTCTACCGTCGTCGCCATGCCGTCTGTCCCCGCTGCGCGCATCAGTGCCGGAAGAATTCCTCGGACTCCGCCCAGAACACGACGCGCGTCTGGATGTATTGCAGGGTGAAGTGGAGGGTGACGCCCATGATCGACAGGACGACGAACAGGGCGAAGGCGGCGGCGATGTCGAGCGCGAAATTGGCCTGCAGGATGAGGAAGCCGAGTCCGCGATTGGAGCCGACGAACTCGCCGACGATGGCGCCGATGACGCTGAACACGATCGCCGTGTTGAGCCCGGCGAAGATGAACGGCAGCGCGTTGGGGAAGCGCAGATAGCGCAGGATCTGCCAGCGCGAGGCCGACAGCGCCGACATCAGGTCGAGCCGGTCCTGGTCGATCGACTTCAGGCCCGCGATCACGTTGACCAACACCGGAAACAAGGAGACCAACGCCACGATCACGATCTTGGACTCGATGCCGAAGCCGAACCAGACGATCATCAGCGGCGCGATGGCGACCTTCGGCACGGTCTGCAGCGCGACGATATAGGGATAGACGATGCGTTCCATCGTCGGGAAGACGACGACCAGCACGCCGATCGCCAGGCAGAGCGCCGTTCCAACCAGGAAGCCCATGACGGCCTGGGCTCCGGTGATCAGCGCGTGGAACAGGTAGTGGGCTTCGGCGAAGCCGCGGATGAACGCCAGGAACACGGCCGACGGCGCCGGCACCAGATAGGTCGGTATCTTGAGGACGTCGACGACCGCTTCCCACAGGGCCATGAGACCGACGAAGACCGCGAGCGGCAGCGCCGCGCGTTGCAGCCGATCCGCAAGCTTGCGGTCCGTGCCTTCGGATCGGGCTGCGGCCGGACGGTCCTCCGCGCCGTTCATGGGGGCTTCTCCGATCACAGCTCGCCGCCGGCCTGGCCGCCGAGCAGGCCGCGGACCTGTCGCACAAGCTCGCCGAACTCCGGCTTCAGCATATCATCGAGCGTGCGCGCCCGCGGCATCGGATTGTCGATGATCTTGAGGATGCGTCCGGGCCGCGGCGACATGACCACCATGCGGTCGGCCAGGAACACCGCCTCGGCGATGCTGTGCGTGATGAACACGACCGTCTTGCGCTGCGCGCTCCAGATCCGCTGCAATTCGAGGTTCATTTGCTCGCGCGTCATGGCATCGAGGGCGCCGAACGGCTCATCCATGAGCAGCAGCGGGGCGTCGTAGACCAGGGCCCGGGCGATGGCGGCGCGCTGCTGCATGCCGCCGGAAAGCTCCTGGGGGTACATGTCGGCGAAACCGCCGAGACCGACCAGTTCGAGCAGCGCCACGGCCTTGCGCCGATACGTCTCCTGCGGCAGGCCGAGCACGTCGATCGGCAACATCACATTCTCCAGCACCGTGCGCCAGGCGAGCAGGATGGGGCTTTGAAAGACGATGCCGACATCCTTGCGCGGGCCCTCGACGGCCCGGCCGTACAAGCGGATCGCGCCGCGATTGGGCAGGCGCAGGCCGGAGATGAGCTTGAGCAGCGTGCTCTTGCCGCAGCCGCTGGGGCCGACGATCGCCACGAATTCGCGATCGCGCACCGACAGCGTGATTTCGTCGAGCGCGTGCACCGCGGTTCGCCCGCGGGCGTAGATCATCGTCAGATGCGCGATTTCGAGCGCGATGCTGGGCGCAGCCGCCGTCGCACCCGCGGCCGCTGGCTCCGGCCCGGAAATGTTGGAACTCAACATGCAGGATTGCTGTTCGTTCGCAGCCTTTCCCGGCGGCTCCGGCCGCCAGCCTCCGGCCCCAGCGGCGCGCGCGGCATCAATCCGCGGTCACATGCCTCGCGCGCGCTGGATGACGGGGGCAAGGTCGAGCTTGTTGATCGGCTCGATGAACTGGCTGGTGAACAGCGCGTCGCTGTCGATGGCCTTTTCCAGAAGGCGTTGCTTGACCAGGAAATCCTGCAGGCCGTCCCATTGCTGTTTCGTCATCGCGCCCCAGGCCACCGACTGGTTCTCGTAGTTCTTCCACAGCTCCGAGCTCTTGCGCAGGACGTGCACCGCCCGGCTCATCGCCTCGTCCTCGGAAATGCCGGTCGGACGGCCGAACATCTTCCAGTGCTCGCGCACCGTGGCCTGCGGGTTCACCTGGGCGAAAGTCGAGCCCATGATGACGCCGCGCAGCGTCGCCGCGACCGCGTCCGGGTTCTGGCGCATGAAATTGGTGTTGACGATCAGCACGGCGCTCGGCTGCTCGCGCTGGAAGTAGCGGAAGCGGAAACCGAGCGTCTCGATCACCGCGTGCTGCGCGCGGAACAAGGATAGTGCCTGCACGCGATTGGCGCGCAACGCGGCGGCGGCGGCGGCACCGTTGCCGACCGGGATCAGGCCGACGCTGGTGTCGGGATTGAGGCCGGAATCGGCGAGAATCGCCCGCAGCGCCGGAATCGCGCCGCTGGCGAGATTGGCCACGCCGATGTTCTTGTCCTTGAGGTCGGCGATCGACTTGATGTCGCTCTCCTCCGGCACGACGATCTCGTAGATGTTGCCGCGGTCGTGGAGATAGACGGCGGTGACCGGCAGATCGGGGTTCTTTGCCTTGGCCAGCACCAGCACCTCCATGCCGATATAGCCGACCTGCGCCTGGTTGGTGGCGACGAGCTGCAGCGTCGCCGCCGAGCCGGCGGCCGTGCCGAATTCGGCGTCGACGCCCTGATCGCGATAGAAGCCGAGCGGGATGCCGAGGAACAGAAAGCCGTGATATGCCTCGACCGTTGCCGACGCGCCGAAGATCTTCACCGCGCGGCTTTGCTGCGCGCTGGCGCCGGCAAGCGTTCCCATCGCGACCGCGAGGGCCAAGCCCGCCGCGGCAAGCAACCGACCGATCCCGAGTTTCATTGCATCCCTCCCTGTAGGTCGTCCCGACACTGCCGCTGCTCGTCGTCCATTCTCACATCGGCGCCCGGCGCTGTCGATGCTCGGGCCGAAGATGGGGTGCCCGGCGCCGATGGCCGATCCGGTCATGACGCTTCCCTAGTTCGCAAAGCGCGGTATCACCTTCTCGCCGATGAGCTCGATCGAGCGCATCACCTGATCGTGCGTCGTGTTGCCCGCCTGCAGCATGAACACCAACTGATCGACGCCGATCTCCGCCCATTTTTCGACCTGCCGGCAGATCGTTTCCGGATTGCCGCCGATCGCCATGGCGTCGGCGATCAGCTCGTCGTTGGTCCGGCCGGCGATCTTGTCGCTGATCTTGTTGACGCCGCCCCCGGTACTGAAGCGCAGGCGATTGAGCTCGGCATCATTGTCGCCGTAGTACCAACGGGCCGCGGCGCAGGCGATATCGCGGCCGACGCGGTCGTCGGCGTCGCAGCAGGCGATGGCGAACACCGCCGTGCTTTCGTTGGCGAACTTGCCGACGAACCGGGATGGATCGGCGCTTCTGATCGCGGCGCGATAGGCGGCGATCGACGGCTTGGTCTCCGCCGGCGTGTTGCGCGTGACGCCGATCACGCCCATGCCCTGCCGGCCGGCGTGCTCGTAGGTCTCGAAATTGGAGGCGGCGACCCACAGCGGCGGATGCGGGCGCTGGATCGGCCGCGGCACCACGTGGCGCGACGGCAGATCGAAATGCGTGCCCTTGTAGCCGGGGAAGAGCTCGTGCTCGAACATCATGACGACCGCCTCGAGCGCCTCGCGCCCGACCTCGCGGCCGATCGACGGGTCGAAGCCGAGGCCGCCGACCATATAGGGCGACGTGCCACGGCCGGCCCCGAACTCGGCGCGGCCGTTGCTGAGCACGTCGAGCGTGGCGACGCGCTCCGCGATCATGAACGGGTTGTGGCACGGCATGAGGATCACGCCGAAGCCGAGGCGGATGCGCTTGGTCCGCTGGCTGAGCGCGGCGAGCACCATCTCCGGGCTCGAGCAGTGGCCGATCTCGATGAAGAAATGCTGCTCGGTGATCCAGAAATGGCCGAAGCCGGCGTCCTCGGCGGCGACGACCTGGTCGAGGCCGTTCCAGAATGCCTGCCGCTCCGTCGTCTCGTCCCACGGGCGCGGCATCTGGATCTGGGTCATCAATCCGAACTTCATCGCCCCCGTCTCTCTCCTTTTTGTGCTTGAGCGTTCCGCAGGCTTGCGGCGCCATCGCGGCGCGATGCTAAGACTCGTTCGCACTTGCCGTCCAAGGCATAAGACGTATATGTGCTATAAGTGAATCGTTCGATCGCACCGGAGGCCGGATGGAAACGCGCGCGCTCCGCTATTTTCAGATCGTCGCCGAGTTCGGCAGCTACAGCCGCGGCGCCGAGTTCCTGCGCATCTCGCAGCCGGCGGTCAGCCGCCAAATCCAGAAGCTCGAGGACGAGCTCGGCCGTCCGCTGTTCCGGCGGCACGGTCACGGCGTGACCCTCACCGACGCCGGGCGCATCCTTCTCGAGCGCAGCCAAGACGTGCTGCGCCAGCTCGAGCAGACGCGGGCGGAGATCCAGGGCGGCAAGTCCGGCCCTTCCGGCATCATCGCCTTGGCCGTGCCGCCGGCCGCCGGCCATTTCCTCGTGCCGGCGCTGGTCGAGCGTTTTGGCGTCGCGTTTCCCAACGTCTTCCTGAAGATCGTCGGCGGCTTCAGCGGTTACATCCACGAATGGCTGGTGCGCGGCCAGGTGGATCTGGCTTGCGTGCACGAACCGCTGCCGCAGCGCGGCTTCGAGGCGACGCCGCTGGTCGCCGAGCAGGTCTATCTTGTCGGCAAGCCGGGCCTGGCGCCGTTCAAGCGCGACTTTGCGCGCATCGAGGATCTGGCGGAGCTTCCGCTGATCCTGCCCAGCCGCCCCAATGCGTCGCGGCGGCTGCTCGATGGCTGGATCGCGCAAAAGGGCGTTTCGCTCAACGTCAAGATCGAGGTCGACGATCATTCCATCATCCGCGCCCTGGTGAAGCAGGGCGTCGGCTTCAGTCTGTTGACCCGCGGCGCCATCGACGCCGAGCTGCGTCGCGGCGAGGTCACGGCGCTCCCGTTTCGTCCGCGGACCGACTGGCAGCTTACGCTGGTGACCTCGGCCCACCGCCCGCGCCCGGCTATCGTCGACGCGCTCGTCCGCACGATTCGCGTGACGGTGCGCGACCTCGTCGCCTCGGGCGCATGGCCGGGCCGGCTGCTCGATCGCCACCGAGAGATCCCGAGCCGGGACGGCGGACGAACGATTCACTCATAGCTCGTATGAGCGCAATGCCTTAGACAGCATGACCGGCGCCCCATATCCTCCCTCTTCAGGCGATCTGGTGAAGTCATGTCGGAATCCCGCGCGCAGCCGTCGAGCCGGTTCTGGGACTTCACGCTGTCCGTCTACAAGAAGGATGGCGTCGCCATGGCCTGCATCGCGCTGCAGGATCGCCGCCGCCTCGACGTCAATCTGCTGCTGCTTTGCCTGTTCGCCGGCGCCAATGGCCGCGCGCTGCGCGAGGACGAGCTTGCAGGCATCGACGCCGCCATCGCGCCCTGGCGGCAGCACGTCATCCACCCGCTGCGCGGCGTGCGCCGCTGGCTGAAGGAGCAGACTCTGCTGCCGAAGGAGTTGGCGGATGCCGTGCGCCGCGGCGTGCTCGGGCAAGAGATCGAGTCCGAAGGCGTGCAGCAGCGGCTGATGGAGGCACGGCTTGCCATCCCGGCGGGCGCGCCGGACCCGCATGTGGCGGGCGCCAATCTTGCCCGGTATTTCGCCGTTGCCGGCGTGGCGGCCGACGACGCGGACGGCGACGCGCTTGCCACGCTCCTGTCGCAGGCCTTCCCGCCATGCGATCTACAGCAGGCCAAGGCTATCCTGCGCGATGGCTTCCGCTAGGCCGGCCGCATATCGTCGAGGGCAGGCGCGTCATGTCGAAACACGATTTCCCGCCGGAAGAGTTCGCCGCACGCCAGGCTCGCGTGCGTGCGGCAATCGCCAAGGCGGGATTGGATTGGTTGCTGCTATTCCATCCGGTGTCGCTGCATTGGCTGATCGGCGCCGACGCGAAAAGCTTCCAGACCTTCCAGTGCCTGCCGCTATCGGCGGAGAAGCGTCCGCTCGTCATGTTCACGCGCGAGTCCGACCGCAACGAATTTCTCGACGACACGCTCGCCGACGAGGTGGGGGGCTGGGGCGGCGCCGAGCCGGAAGACCCGATCGTGGCGTTCGCCCGGCTGATCGACGGGCTCGGCCTGCACCGGTCCCGGGTCGGGATCGAGGTGCCGGCCTACTATCTGCATCCGCATCACTATGTCCGCCTCAAGAGCCTGCTCGGCGATGCCCTCGTCGCCGAGCCGACCAATCTCGTGCACGACCTCAAGATGGTGAAATCGCCGCGCGAAATCGCCCTGATTCGCCAGGCGAGCCGTGCCGCGGACGAGGCGATGGCCGTGTGCATCGGCGCGGTGGCGGAAGGACGCTCGGAGCTCGAAATCTCCGGCGAGGTCTATCGCGCGCTGCTGGGCGCGGGCTGCGGTCTGCCGGCCAGCACGATCAATCTGGTCACCGGCGAACGCTGCTGCTTCAGCCACGGCGGGCCGACGCAGCGCCGCATGCGGCGCGGCGACGCCGGCAATGTCGAGTTCGGCGCGGCCTACAAGCGGTATACGGCGACCATCGGCCGGCAGTTCGTGCTCGGTGCGCCAACGCCGCGATTGCCGGAGATCTACGGAGTCGTCCGCGCGGCCAGCGACGCTTGTATCGCCGCGATCCGACCGGGCGTGCCCGCCGTCGTCCCGCACGAGGCGGCAAAACGCGTAATCGCGGCTGCCGGGCTCGATCGCTACCGCGTTCATACTTCCGGCTACGGTCTGGCCCCCGGCTTTCCGCCGTCATGGGGCGAGCCGATCAACATGTTCGGCGGCAGCAC
>JACQDQ010000389.1 GCA_016201015.1 Pseudomonadota bacterium
CCCGGACGACCCCGGACTTTGATCCGGGGGAGATCCGGGGTCCATTTCGCCTGTGGCATTCTGGACCCCGGCTCGCGCCGCTGCGCCGCTTGGCCGGGGTGACAGCCGAAAACTGTGCGATGGGTATCTTCTGTCAGAGTCGCACCATTGGATTGCACGCTGTGGGCCGCGCGGCGACCCTTTTGACTTATCGAGGTGTCCTATCGCGGCAATTGATTTCTTCTATCACAGGAGAGTCTTGTAATTGTCACGCAATCCGCGCAACCTTGCCGGAATTGGGCCGATCGGCCCGGACCAGCAGGGAGACAAATATGACAGGAATCGCAAGGCGTTTGATGCTGTGCGCGGGGTGGGCCGCGATGGCGGTCGGCCTGGCGGCGATCGGCGCCGGCCCGGCCACGGCGCAGAAGACGCGGCTGACGGTTTACACGGCTCTGGAAAACGACCAGATCGGACCCTACAAGCTGGCCTTCGAGGCCGACAACCCCAACATCGAGATCGCCTGGGTGCGTGACTCGACCGGCGTCGTCACCGCCCGGTTCCTGGCCGAGAAGGACAATCCGCGCGCCGACATCATCTGGGGCCTCGGCGCCTCCAGCATCGCGCTGTTCGATTCGATGGGCCTGCTCGAGCACTACAGCCCGAAGGGCTTGGACACCCTCAAGCCGGCCTTCCGCGATGGCAAGAGCCCGGCCGCGTGGACGGGCATGGACGCCTGGCTCTCGGTCATCTGCTACAACACCGTCGAGGGGCCGAAGAAGAACACGTCGAAACCGTCGAGCTGGGCCGACCTCGTCAAGCCCGAGTACAAGGATCAGATCGTCATGCCGAACCCGGCGTCGTCGGGCACCGGCTACCTGACGATCTGGGCGTGGATGCAGATCATGGGCGAACAGGCGGCGTGGTCCTACATGGACAAGCTGCATCAGAACATCGCCGTCTACACGCATTCCGGCTCCGCGCCCTGCGTGCAGTCGGCGCGCGGCGAGCGGGTGATCGGCATCGCCTTCGACATGCGCGGGGCGAGCGAGAAGACCAAGGGCGCGCCGATCGACATCGTCTTGCCGAAGGAAGGCGCCGGCTGGGACATGGAGGCGACCGCCATCGTCAAGGGCACCAAGAACCTGGCGGCGGCGAAGGCGCTCGCCGACTGGGCGATCACCAAGAAGGCCTACGAGCTTTACGGCAAGTACTACGCCATCGTCGGCTTCCCGGGGCTCAACCCGTCGCCGCCCAACTATCCGGCCAACGCCGAGCCGGCGATGCTCAAGATCGATCTGGCGAAGATGGGCGCCGAGCGCGAGCGCATTCTCGCCGAGTGGTCGAAGCGCTACGACGGCAAGTCGGCGCCGAAGTAAGCCCGCCGACGATCGCTGAATTGCGGCCCCCGCGAGCGCGCGGGGGCCGTATAATTTAATCGATGGCACTTTCCTCCCCGCTGCCCTCCGGCGCGGCGCCCTATCTCCGCATCGCCGGCGTGACCAAGTTGTTCGGCAGCTTCTCCGCGCTCAAGGAGATTTCGCTCGCGATCAACGCGGGCGAGTTCGTCTGCTTCCTCGGCCCGTCCGGCTGCGGCAAGACCACGCTTTTGCGCGCCATCGCCGGCCTCGACGTCCAGACCACCGGCCGGATCGAGCAAGCCGGCCGCGACATCTCGCGCCTGCCGCCGTCCGAGCGCGACTTCGGCATCGTCTTTCAGTCCTACGCCTTGTTCCCCAACCTTACGGTGGTCGACAATGTCGGCTACGGCTTGCGCAGCCGGGGCATGAAGCGCGCGGCGATCGCCGCGCGCGTCGGCGAACTGCTCCAGCTCGTCGGGATGCCGGAATCCGGCGCCAAATATCCGGCGCAGCTTTCCGGCGGCCAGCAGCAACGCGTGGCGCTGGCGCGGGCGCTTGCCACCTCGCCCGGCCTGCTCCTGCTCGACGAGCCGCTATCGGCGCTCGACGCCCGCGTGCGGGTGCGGCTGCGCCACGAAATCCGCGGGCTGCAGCGGCGGCTGGGCGTCACCACGGTCATGGTGACGCACGACCAGGAAGAGGCGCTGACGATGGCCGATCGCATCGTGGTCATGAACCACGGCACGGTCGAGCAGATCGGCACGCCATCCGAGATCTACCGTAAGCCGGCGACCGCCTTCGTCGCCGACTTCGTCGGCACCATGAATTTCCTGACGGCGGTACATGCCGGGTCCGGACAAGTGCGATTTGCCGGCCAGAGCTTTTCCTGCGCGGCCGACGGACTGGCGGCAGATACGCCGATCTACCTTTGCATCCGCCCCGAGGACGTCGCCGTGCGCAATGTCGGCGCATCGACGGTCAACGTGGTTCGGGTCGAGATTGCGTCTCTCGATTTTCTCGGCTCGTTCTGCCGGGCCACGCTACGGCCCGCCGGCGCCGGCAGCAACGGCGAGGAGATCGTCGCCGACTTCTCGATCAACCTGATGCGCGACCTTGGCCTCGGCGCCGGCCATAGCCTGTCCGTGGCGCTGCCGCCGGATCGGCTGCGCGTGTATCCGCGCGGGTAAGGCGTGGCCACCGCATTGGAGGCGACACGGGTCGTGCCGCGGATGTCGCGGGACGATCTGGTCATGCGCTCCGGCATCGTCGTGCTCGCGGCCTGGATGCTGGTCAGCGTTGCCCTGCCGCTATGGGCGCTGCTGTCCAAGAGCTTCCAAGACCGGCAACAGGAGTTCGTCGGGCTCGCCAACTACATCCGTTACTTCTCGACACCCGCGCTGTTCGCCTCGGTCGGCAACAGCTTTTTCGTGGCTATCGTCGCCACCGCCATCGTCCTGCCGCTCGCCTTCGTCTATGCCTACGCATTGACGCGCAGCTGCGTCAAAGGGCGCGGCGTGTTCCAGGCGCTCGCCCTGATCCCGATCCTCGCGCCGTCGCTGCTGCCGGCGATCTCGCTCATTTATCTTTTCGGCAATCAGGGCCTGCTCAAGCCATTGCTGTTCGGCGGCAGCATCTACGGACCGTCCGGCATCATCATCGCCCAGGTGTTCTACTGCTTCCCGCACGCCATGATGATCCTGGTCGCCGCGCTGGCGATGGCCGACGCGCGGCTCTACGAGGCGGCCGACGCGCTCGGCGCCTCGAAGCCGCGCATCTTCTTCACCGTGACCCTACCCGGCGCGAAATACGGCCTGGTGAGCGCCGGCTTCGTCATCTTCACTTTGGTCATGACCGATTTCGGCATCGCCAAGGTCATCGGCGGCCGCTACAACGTGCTCGCCACCGATATCTACAAGCAGGTGATCGGCCAGCAGAATTTCGAGATGGGCGCGGTCGTCGGCATGGTGCTGCTGGCGCCGGCGATCGTCGCCTTCACCGCCGACCGCATCGTCCAGCGTCGGCAAGTCGCACTGCTGTCGGCGCGCGCGGTGCCGCTTGTGCCCAAGCCCAGCCCGGCGCGCGACTGGACGCTGTTCGTGTACTGCCTCGTGATTGGCGGCTTGATTTTCGGCGTGCTGGCGGTGGCCGCCTGGGGCTCGCTGATCAAATTCTGGCCTTACAACCTGAGCCTCACGCTCGGCAACTACGCGTTCGACAATTTCGACACGAATGGCTGGGGATCGTACTGGAACTCGTTGCATCTGGCGGCATGGACCGCCGTCCTTGGCACGGCGATCATTTTTACCGGCGCCTATCTCATCGAGAAGACGCGCGGCTTCGCCGTCGGCCGTGTCCTGGCGCAACTTCTCGCCATGCTGCCGCTGGCGGTGCCCGGCCTGGTGCTCGGCCTCGGCTACATCTTCTTCTTCAATGCCCGCGGCAATCCGCTCGGCTTCCTCTACGCGACGCTGGCGATCCTGGTGGTCAATTCGATCGCCCATTTCTACACGGTGAGCCACCTCACCGCGACGACGGCGCTGAAGCAGCTCGATGCCGAGTTCGAGTCCGTCTCCGCCTCGCTCAAGGTGTCGGTCTTGCGGACATTCTGGCGCGTCACCGTGCCGGTTTGCCTGCCGTCCATTCTCGATATCGCCATCTACATGTTCGTCAATGCGATGACGACGGTGTCGGCGGTGATCTTTCTCTATTCGACCGACACCAAGCTCGCATCGATCGCCGTGGTCAACATGGATGAGTCCGGCTTCACGGCCGTCGCCGCGGCGATGGCGATGATGATCGTCGGCACCTCGGCCGCGGTGAAACTGGCGCAGCTCGGCCTCACGTACCTTCTCGCCGGAAGGTTGCAGGCCTGGCGGCAGCGCTAGAGCGAGTACCGATTATGCTGAATCACCCCCACCTCACCCACCTCGACGCCTTCGGCGTCTCGGCCCTCTCCTCCCTAAAGGGAGGAGAGGGCGGCGAGCGAAGCGAGCCGGGTGAGGTGGGGCACGGGTCGATCTAAACGGGACACGCTCTAGCCGAGAATCTTCCGCCGCTCGGGATCGTACGGCGCCTTGTCGACGCGCTTGGCCGGCACGGAGGTGCAGAACGCCTCGATCTCGTACCAGGCGTGGCCAGCCTCCTCCGCCGGCACATAGCCGTAGGCGATGCTCTTGCCGATCGTGTGGCCATAGCCGCCGCTCGTCGTCACGCCGAGCACCTTGCCCCCGCGCAGAATCGCCTCGCCGCCATAGAGCGAAGCCGGCCCCTCCAGGAGGAAGCAGCACAGCTTGCGGCGCGGCCCTTCCTGCTTGACGCGGGCGAGAGCATTGCGGCCGATGAACGGGCCTTTGTCGAGCGCGACGCAGAAGCCGAGGCCGGCCTCGAACGGATTGTAGTCCGGCGTGATGTCGGCGCCCCAGTAGAGGTAGCGCTTCTCGAGCCGAAGACTGTCGATTGCGCGATAGCCGGCGTTGACGATGCCGAATTCCTGGCCCGCTTCGCGCAGCAATTCGTAGACGTGCAGCGCGTATTCGGTCGGGATATGCAGCTCCCAGCCGAGCTCGCCGACATAGGTGAGGCGCACCGCAAGCACCGGCGCATAACCGATGCGCAGTTCGCGTACGCTCATGAACGGCAAGGCGGCATTGCTCACGTCGTCATCGGTCACCTTGCGCAATACCTCGCGCGATCGCGGGCCGCAGAGATTGATGACGGCGCGCGCCGAGGTCGCCTCGTGCAATGCCACCGAGCCATCGCGCGGCATGTGGCTTGCAATCCAGTGGGAATCGCGCACGCCGAAGCCGCTGCCGGTGACGAGGTAAAACCTGTCCTCGGCGAGCCGCATGATCGTCAGATCGGCCTCGATCCCGCCGCGCTCGTTGCAAAGCTGCGTGTAGGTGGCCGCGCCCGGCGGCTTGTCGAGATTGTTGGCGGCAAGCTGCTGCAGGAACTTGAAGGCGCCGCGGCCGGCGATCTCGTATTTCGAGAACGAGGTCTGGTCGATCAGCGCGACGCGTTCGCGGATCGCCTGGTGCTCGCCGCCGACAGGCGCGAACCAGTTCGGCCGCCCCTCGAAGGACGGCGCGTCCTCGCGCGCCACGCCGGCCGGCGAGAACCAGTTCGGCCGCTCCCAGCCGAAGCGCGAGCCGAACACGGCGCCCTGTTCGGCCAAGGTCTCGTAGAGCGGGCTGCGCCGACCGCCGCGCCCCGCCTTCATCTCCTCGGCCGGCCAGTGGATGAGATAGTAGTGATGATAGGCTTCGACGCAGCGTTCGTGCAGATAGCGCCGGCCAAGATGGTGGTGGCCGAAACGCCTGATGTCGAAGGCCCAAAGGTCGAGCTCCGGCGCGCCGTGCAGGATCCATTGCGCCATGGCCCGCCCGGCGCCGCCCGCGCCGGCGATCCCCGAGGTGAAGCCGCAAGCGACGAAATAATTGTCGAGTTCCGGCGCGAGGCCGAGGATCGGCTCGCCATCCGGCGAAATCGGGATCGGGCCGTTGATCAGATTGCGGATGCCGATTTCGTTGAGAATCGGCATGCGCTCGGCCGCCGGCACGGCGATTTCCTCGAAGCGCTCGAAATTCGACGGCAGCAGCTCGCGGCCGAAGGCGAACGGCACGCCGCCGGCACCGAACGGCAGCGTCGCCTTCTCCCAGCCGCCGATGGCGAACGCGCCGACCTCGGGCTTGAGATAGAAATTCTTGTCGGGATCGCGCAGCGACGGCAGCGTGGCCGGCACGCCGGCGATCTTCTCGCTCACCATGTATTGATGCTCGACCGCCGCGGCCGGTACGCGCACGCCGGCCATGGCGCCGACGTCGCGCGCCCAGATGCCGGCGGCATTGACCACCGTCTCGCATGCGATGTCGCCCTGATCCGTGCGCACGGCGACCACCCGACGGTCCTTGATGGTGACGCCGGTGACGCGCACGCCTTCGCAAATCCTGATGCCCCCGGCCCGCGCGCCCTTGGCCAAGGCCTGGCACAGGCCGCTCGGGTCGACATAACCGTCGGTCGGCACGAAGGCCGCGCCGACGATTCCGTCGGTCACGATATAGGGAAACATCCTCTTCGCTTCGTCGGCCGACAGCAGATGCAGCTCGAAGCCGAAGCTGCGCGCCGTCGTCGCATTGCGCTTGATCTCGCTCCACCGCTCGGGCGACGAGGCGAGGCGAATGCTGCCGACCGGCTTCCAATCGATCTCCTGGCCGGTTTCCTTGCCCAGCCGGCCGTAGAGCTCGGCGCTGTACTGCATCATGCGCGTCAGGTTGCGCTTGCTGCGCAACTGGCCGACCAAACCGGCGGCGTGCCAAGTCGACCCATGCGTCACCGCGGCCTTCTCGAGGACGACGACATCGCGCGCGCCCTCCTTGGCCAGGTGATAGGCGATCGAGCAGCCGATGACGCCGCCGCCGATGATGACGATCTGCGCCTGCTCGGGGATCACCGCGTCACTCGGCGGCCGAATGCCGTCGCACGCCGGCGGTCGGCGAGGCGAGCTCCTTCAGATACCACTCGACGAAATGGACGACGTTCTGCTCGCGCGTGCGCGAATAGCGCCCCGGCCGATAATGCGACGACGAAACGCCGAGCTGGTTGACTTTGCAAAGCTCCCAGTCCTGCTCCGAGGTGAGCTGCCACAGCGGCAGCAGGCGATCGAGCCGGTAGTCCCTGCCTTCGACGGCGTCCTCGTGCACGAGCCAGACGACGCGGGCGGCGGTCCGCGTCGCACTCAGCGGCGTCAGGCGCGTGGCGACGGCGTGATCGTCGCTCGCGTGCTGCCAGAAATTCGGATACACCGTGATCCGCAGCGTGCCGGCATCGCGCTCCTTGAGGTCGCCCATCAGCGGCGCCACGGCCTTGCCGTCGAGACTCTGCGTGGTGAATCCCTTCATCAGCGGCGTGCGGTTCGTCCGGTAGAACTCGGCGGTGAAGGACGACGACGTGTCGCCCTCATCGAGCCCGAGCGCCCTGAACCGCGCATTCGCCGCCGCGACGATGGCGTCGAGATCCTCGGTGCTCCGCTTCCCGCTGTTTGCGGCATCGCGGGCGACGTCGTAGGTCGCCCGCGTATATTCCTTGTGCGCCGACGGGCAGTGATAGCATTCGCGGTTGTTTTCGAAGATAAGCTTCCAGTTGGCGTCGACGACGTAGTCGATCGCCTTGGCCACCCTGGCCCGATCCATGCCGTGCGGCTTGAGCCGCCGCGAGATTTCGCGGCAGGCGCTCTCGAAGTCCGGCGGGTCGTCGGCCAGCGAGAAGAACAGCAATCCGGCCGCGTCGCGCACCTGTACCGGGTGCAATGACAGCGTGGCGCGATCCAGGCCGAACTCCTGCTGCGGGTTGAACAAGAGGCCGCCGTCGAGCCCATAGCTCCATGCATGATACGGGCAAACGAAACGCGCGCCGTGGCCCGTCTCCTTATTGCAGATGCGGGAGCCGCGATGGCGGCAGGTGTTGTGGAAGCCGCGGACCTCGCCGTCTTCACCGCGAACAAAGATCAGCGAGTCCGTTCCCACCTGATAGGTGAACCAATCGCCCGCCTCGGGAATGGCGCAGGAAGGACCGGCAAACAGCCACCAGCGCCGCCATATCCGCTCCAAATCGATATCGAAGATCGCCGGGTCGACATAAAACGGCCGCTGCATCGGCCCGGCCTTGTCGTGGCCCCGCACCAAAGCCTCGATGCGATCGGGAAGCCGCGAGTAGCTCGTCACCTGAGCGCTGGCCATCTCTTGCTGTCCCGCAAATCGTCCGAAGCTGCCGCTCAAATCGCCGCCGGATTCAGAATACCCATCCGGCGTCTGATGTGCAATCCTGTTGCATTATGACCGCTTTTGTGGCGATTGGCCGGAAACGGCCTTGACGTCGCTCAGAAACGAATCGACCAGGCGGTTGAACGTCTCCGGCCGCTCGAAATAAGTCGAGTGGCCTGCTTGCGGCACGCATTCATGCCGGCTGTCGGGCGTCGCGGCGGCAAGGACCCCGCCGGCGCCGGAGGGAAACACCATGTCTTCATCCCCGGTGATGAAGAGCACCTTCATGGTCAGCCGGCCGAGGACATCCGGTGGTTGGGTGCGCTGGTTCATCAATTGCGGCCGGATGCGGTCCTTGACCGCGCGCGGCGTCAGATCGTCGATCTCGCGATAGAGAAAATGCAGGCTCGGTTGTTCGCGTGCCATGCGAGCGCCGGCGGCGGGATGGACGCCGCCACTTTCATATTCGGCCCTGGCGGCGTCCGCGCGGGCGGACCATGCGTCAAGCTCCGTCTTGAACCGCGCGATCCGCCGGAAATCGACCGCCCCGGAGGTCGACGCCATCACCAAATCGCGGACGCGCCCGGGATGGCGCAACGCATACCCCAGACATGTCCATCCGCCCATCGACTGGGCGACGAGCCCAACTTCGCGGAACCCAAGGTGATCGATCAGCGCGCCAAGGTCATCGGCAAACGCCGCCACCCCCGGCCCGCCCGGCGCCTCGCGTGACGGCGTGAAACCGCGGTGCGCGAACGTCACGCAGGTATAGCGGTCGGAAAAATGCGGAATCTGCTGCCACCAAGAAAGATGGTTGCCGCCGAGGCCATGCGCGAAGATCAGCGGCGGGCCATGCCCCGTCACCTCATAGTAGATCTCGGCATCCGGCCGGCGCAGGACATCGCGGACGCGGACCGTCGAGCCGGCGTCATCACGCTTTTGGGCCACCATAGTCTCGCCTTCGTGTCTTGTAGACCAACGCGCGTTCACCGTATCGGCACGGCGGCATCCCCGCAAGATCGCACCAAATCAGGTCTCAAGCCGGCATGTTGATTGTGATCCCGCCGCTTGCGGACTACACTATTCGCGCAAGATCAACGCCAGATTGCGCGCCGACGAAGGCAGGACGCAATCCGGGAAAACGGCATGGGAGGCAGCGATGTCACTACTCAGCGACAAGGAACTGAAGAGCCTGCGGCCGGCCGAGACGCATGCTTTCGCGTCGCCGATCCCGACGCAGGTGGTGTCCAGCGACGAATTCTATCCGACCCCGCAGACGGCCAGGCAGCGTCGGGTCGAGGCGCGGATGAAGGAATTGGGCGACACCCTTGCCCGACGCCAGGGCCTGTCCCGGCGGAAATTCTTCCAGACCGCCGCCGGCATGGCCGCGGCATTCGTCGCGATGAACGAGGTGTACGGCCCGCTCTATGCGGTGTCGCCCGCCGAGGCGGCGACGCCCGATCTCGCCCGCGATCGCGCCCTGGCCCAGGCCAAGCAATTCGTCATGGACGTCCACACCCACTTCCTGCGGCCCGGCACGCGCATCCAGACCTTCGTCAATCAGCGCAAGGCCGTCGGCCAGGCCGGATGGAATCCGGCGCTGGCCGGCAAGGAGCAGACGATCGACGATCTCATGTACGCCAACTGGTTCAAGGAGGTCTATCTCGACAGCGACACCAAGATCGCCATGATCAGCGGCGCGCCGTCCGACATTCCGGCCGACTGGTTCCTCACCAACGAGATGAAGTTCGACGCCCGCGAGAAGGTCAACAAGGAGGCGGGTTCCAGGCGCCTGCTCAGTCACGCGATCTTCACGCCGGGTCAGCCGGGCTGGCTCGACCGCGTCGACATGGAGATCGAAAAACTGCGGCCGGATTCGTGGAAGGGCTACACGATCGGCGACAACACCAACAAGAACATCAGCAAATATCCGTGGCGCCTGGATGACGAGAAGGTCACCTATCCGTTCTACGAGAAGATCCTCAAGGCGGGAAACAACATCGTCTGCGTGCACAAGGGCCTGTTCCCGCCGTCGGTGGAGAAGGATTTCCCCCATCTGCTGGCTTACAGCGACGTGCGCGATGTCGGCAAGGCGGCCAAGGATTGGCCGCAGATCAACTTCGTGATCTATCACTCGGCCTATCGTTGGGCCGGCGGCGGCAAGGCCGAGGATGCCTTTGCGCAGTTCGAGCAGACCGGCCGCGTCGAATGGACAAGCGATCTCGCCGAGATCCCCGAGAAATTCGGCGTCACCAATGTCTACGGCGATCTCGGCCAGATCTTCGCCCAGACGACGGTGGCCGCGCCGCGCCTGAGCGCGGCGCTCATGGGCATCCTGATCAAGGGCTTCGGCCACGACCACGTGGTGTGGGGCACCGATGCCATCTGGACCGGCTCGCCGCAATGGCAGATCGAATCGCTGCGTCGTCTCGAGATTCCGGAGGAGATGCAGAAGAAATACGGCTTCAAGCCGCTCGGGCCCGCCGATGGCCCGGTCAAGACGGCGATCTTCGGCGAGAATTCGGCGCGGATGTACAAGATCGATCCCAAGAAGGCGCAGATCGATCTCGACCGCGACCGCGTCACCGTCGCCAAGGCGGAGTACGAGAGGAACGGCCCGGCGCGCAGCAATTTGCGCTACGGCTACGTGGTCAGGGGCTAGGACGCGAGACGGGCGGGCCGCGCACGGGTCGCGCGCCCGCCCCACATTTCTATGCAGTCCCCCGCGCGAATCGCGCGTCCTTGAGCCGGTCGGAGCTGATGAGAACGCCGGCGATCGCCGCGCCGGCGCGCTGAAAGCGCACGGCATAGCGCTTCTTCACGCCCGGCTCGTCGCGCTTCGCGAAAAACATGTCGCGGGCGAGCGGTTCCAGCGGGCACTCCGCGCCCTCATGGAAGTCCGGGCCGAAACGGATCACGAGCTGGTCGTCCTTCAGCCTGACCTCGCAGGACGAGCGCAGCTCGTCCGACCGATAGGCTCCGACGGTGGAGGCGAGATCGGCTGCGGCCGGCCGATAGGCTGGCGCCCATTCGAACGTGCCGGCCTGGCCGCCGAAGTCGAGATGCAGTAGCGGCCGCCCATCCGCGACCGGCTCGATGCGCAGCGTTGCGTCGAAGTTCAGCCAGGAGTCGAGAAAGACGTCGGCGCCGGCCGGGCGCAGCGCCAAGGCGAAGCCGAGCTTGTCGGCTTCGATGGTCGCCGTATCGCGATTGAATTTGACGTCCAGCGGTTCGCCTGATTTGGCGTCGAGATAGCGGCCGTCCAGCGCGCCCCATGTTTCCTTCGGAATCGTCATGGCCGGCAGGCGGCTCAGCGCGAGATCGCTCGGGTTGGGTTCCGGCAGCTCGCCGTCGAGCGCGATGTCGATGACTTGGTAAAGCCGCGTGTAGGGCTCGGCATCCTCGCGGTTCGACAACAGGACCAGACCGAAGTCGCGCTCCGGCACGCGGGCGAACATCGCCTTGTAGCCGGGCAGCGATCCGCCATGGCAGAGCACGGTGACGCCGCGA
>JACQDQ010000390.1 GCA_016201015.1 Pseudomonadota bacterium
GCCGACGCCGCGCCGCTCTAACGCGTTGCCGCGCGTCCATTCGGTGAGCAGGCCGACCACCGGATCGGGCGTTGCGCCGAACTCGCTCGAGCTTGCCCGCTCGATGCCGGCGAGATTGCGTGCCGCTTCGATCACCGCCATCTGCATGCCGAAGCAGATGCCGAAATATGGAACCTTGCGCTCGCGCGCATAGCGCACCGCGCGTATCTTGCCTTCCGACCCGCGCTCGCCGAAGCCACCGGGTACCAGCACACCGTGCACTCCGGCGAGGCTTTCGAGCGCGGCCGGGCCGTCTTCCAGCGCCTCGGACTCCAGCCAATTGAGCTTGATCCGCACATTGTTGGCGATGCCGCCGTGGGTCAACGCCTCGGCCAGAGATTTGTAGGCGTCGAGCAGATTTGTGTATTTGCCGACCACAGCGATTTGGACCTCGCCTTCCGGCACCCGGATGCGGCGGACGATCTCCGTCCACCGCGAGAGGTTGGGTTCGGTGCGCGCCTCCAGGCCAAAATGTCGCAGCACCTCGCGGTCGAATCCTTGCTCATGATAGCGGATCGGCACCTCGTAGATCGTCGCCGCATCGAGCGCCGGAATCACCGCCTCCTCGCGCAGATTGCAGAACAGGGCAATCTTGCGCCGTGCGCCCGCCGGAATATCGCGGTCGCATCGACACAGCAGGACGTCGGGTTGAATGCCGACGCCAAGCAGCTCCTTCACCGAGTGCTGCGTCGGCTTCGTCTTCAGCTCGCCCGCCGAGGGAATCCACGGCACCAGCGTCAAATGCACGAACAGCGTGCGATCGCGACCGAGCTCGTTGCCCATTTGGCGGATCGCTTCGAGGAACGGCAGGCTTTCGATATCGCCCACCGTGCCGCCGATCTCGCACAGCAGGAAGTCGGCGTCGCCGCAATCGGCGCGGATGAAGTCCCTGATCGCGTCCGTGACATGCGGGATGACTTGCACGGTAGCGCCGAGATAGTCGCCACGACGCTCGCGCGCAATCACCGACGAGTAGATGCGCCCGGTCGTGATGTTGTCCGATTGGCGCGACGCAACGCCGGTGAAGCGCTCGTAATGGCCGAGATCGAGATCGGTTTCGGCGCCGTCATCGGTAACGTAGACCTCGCCGTGCTGATAGGGGCTCATCGTCCCCGGATCGACATTGAGATATGGGTCGAGTTTGCGTAGGCGGACCTTGAAGCCGCGCGCCTGCAGCAGCGCGCCAAGCGCCGCTGAAGCGAGACCTTTGCCGAGGGAGGAAACCACGCCGCCGGTTATAAAGATGAACCGCGTCATGGGCGGTCAGAATACATCAAAGCGGTACCGATCCCAAGCGCCGAAATGCGGCCTTGAGCGCCATCCACCGTTCAACGCGCGATCGGCGCGGCGGGCGCGGTCGGGGCCGCCGGCACGACCGGCGAAACCGGCGCCAGCGGCGACGCCGGAATGCTGCTCGGAGCATCAACGATGGAGCGTCGCTCCTTCGGCGCGCCGGAAAGGACTGCAAGCAGAATGCTGCTGGCCATGAAGCAGGCAGCAAGGACTGCCGTGGTGCGGGTGAGCAGATTGGCCGTGCCGCGAGCGGTCATGAACCCGCCCATCCCGCCGGACGAGCCGATGCCCAATCCGCCGCCTTCGCTCCGTTGCAGCAGCACGACCACGATCAGCGAGGTCGCGATCATAAGGTGAATGACGACAAGAACGGTGACCATGAGGAATCCTGGTGACTCGATAGGGCAAGCAGCAACGACGACAGGAGAGTTTTAGTGGTTCGGATACCTTAAATCTAGGCTGACGATCCGTGAATTACGAGGGTACCGCCGCGGCGATTGCCAGGAAATCGTCGGCCTTGAGGCTGGCGCCGCCGACCAAAGCACCGTCGACGTCAGGCACCGCAAACAGCTGCTTGGCATTATTCGGCTTCACCGACCCACCGTAAAGCAACCGTACCGCCCCCCCGCCCGCGACTCGCTCGAGCAACGTCCGGCGAATTGCCGCATGTGCCTCGCCTACCTGCTCCACCGTGGCGTTGCGGCCGCTGCCGATCGCCCAAACCGGCTCATAGGCAACCACCGTATTCGCCTGGGAAGCACTCTGCGGCAGTGATCCAGCGAGCTGGCCGGCGATGACGTCGAGCGTCTGGCCCGTGTCGCGCTGCGCCAGCGATTCGCCGATGCAGATCACGGCAACGAGCCCCGCCGCGTGGGCTGCCGCCGCCTTCGCGCGAACTCGGCTGTCGGTCTCGCCGTGGTCGGCTCGTCGTTCGGAGTGTCCAACGATCACGTAGCGGCACCCGAGGTCGGCCAGCATCGGCGCGGATATATCGCCCGTATGGGCACCGGACGCGTTGGCGTGACAGTCCTGACCGCCGACCGCGATCGGGCTTCCCGCCACCGCCTGGACGACCAGGGAAACCAATGTCGCTGGCGGACAGATCAAGAGGTCCAGGGCCGGAATCTTGAGCGTCGGCCCGCGCCGCGCGATCTGGACGGCCAGCGATAGCCCGTCGTCCCTAAGGCCATTCATTTTCCAGTTGCCCGCGATCAGCCGTCGTCGCTTTTCCGCCATGGCCCGATGACCCGTAACCCCGTTCCGCCTGCCGGTCCCTGTAGCATGCCGACCGGGCCTTTCAAAGGTTGCGACCGCGCGGGCCTACCCATATTATGCGGCCGGCCTTACCAATATACCGACGGGCAGTCTGATGCTTCAGGCGCTGCGCTCCTCGGCAGCCGGCATCATCTCAAAGGTGCTGTTTGCCCTTCTGATTCTGGCCTTTGCCGTGTGGGGCATCGGCGACTATGCATTCTTGCGCCGCGCCGACCCGACGGCGGTCAGTGTCGGCAGCGAGACGATCACCACGTCCCAGCTCTCCGAGCAATATCGCCGCGAGGTCGACCGACTGCGTCGCAGCCTCGGCCATTTCGATGCAGAGGCGGCGCGCCAGTTTGGCGTGATGGACCAGGTCATCGACCGCTTGGTGGCGCGCATACTTTGGGATCGCGAGGCCCGCAAGCTGGGCGTGGCGGTTGGCGATGACATGGTGCGCGGCTACATCGTCGCGGACCCGGCATTCCGCGATCCACGAACACAATCCTTCGATCGTGGGCAGTATCTGCGGCTGCTGAGCGAAAATGGCTATTCGGAGCAGCGCTTCGTCGAACTCATGCGCGGCGAGCTGTCGCGCGCGCATGTCACTGGAGCGATCGAGGCAGGCAGCTGGGCCCCCGAACCGCTGGTCGATCGATTGTTCCGCCATCGGCAGGAGCGCCGCGTCGGCGAGTACGTGCTGGTGACTGCAGATTCCGTCAGCGCCGTTGGTGAGCCCGACGCGGCTCAGCTCCAGGTGACATATGATGAGCATGTCGAAACCACGTTCACCGCCCCGGAATACCGCGCCGTTTCTTTTGTGCGGGTCAATGCAGAGGAATTGCTGCCGTCGGTCCAGGCGAGCGATGAGCAACTGCGCGAGGAGTTTGCGCGTCGCGCCACCGAGTTCCGCGTGCCGGAGCGTCGGGAACTCGAGCAGATGCTGTTCGGCGACGAGGAGGCGGCCAAGGCCGCCTATGACAAGATCGCCGCCGGCGCGGCGTTCAACGATGTCGCACGCGAGGCATTGAGTATGTCGCCCGAGCAGACCGCGCTCGGCCTGGTGACCCGCGAGGCGATAATGCCCGAGATCGCCGGGGCGGTCTTCAGGATGGATGTCGGCACTGTGTCGCAACCGCTACGCAGTCCATTCGGCTGGCATCTGATCCGCGTGGCGCGGATCGAACCCGGCAAGGAGCCGACCTTCGAAGATCTGCGCGAGAGGCTTTCGGCCGATCTGCGTCTGAAGCTCGCCGGGGACGCCGCCTATGAGGTAGCCACCAAGCTCGAGGATGCAGTGAACGCCGGCGCCAGCCTCGAGGAGGCCGCGCCGAAGGTCAACCTTACCGCCCACAAGGTGGCGGCGGTCGATCTGAAGGGACTCGGCCCCGACGGCAAGCCGGTTTCCGAATTCGCCGGAGCGACCGATGTGCTGGCAGCAACATTTGAGACCCAGGCGGGTCGGGAGTCGGCACTGTTTGAGGCGCGGAGCGGCGGCTGGTACATCGTCCGCATCGACGGGGTAACGCCCTCACGCGTCAAGCCGCTTGACGAAGTGCGGAGCGAGGTCGTGGCGTTATGGCAGAAGGACAAGCGGTACGAAGCTGCGCGTGAGCGCGCCGAGCTGATCCTCGACCGCGTCAATAAGGGTCAGACGCTGGCGGCGGCCGCCGCTGAGTTCCAATTGACGCCGGCTCAGACGCCGCCAGTATTGCGCGACGGCGGCCGCGATCTGTCTGAACAGGTGACGCCGGAGCTGGTCGGTCGGTTGTTTGCTCTCAAGCAGGGCGAATCAGGTTTTGCTGCCGGCCGCGACCGCTATCATGTCGTCCGCTTGTTGGAAGTTCGTCCGGCCGACCCCGCCAGCGAGCCCCAGGCGGTCGCTCGGTTGCGCCAGGCCCTGGTGCAACAGATTGCCGCCGACTTGGTCGCCGAGTATGCCCAGTCCCTGCGCCGGCAACAGGGCGTTAGCGTTAAACAGGACGCTATCGAGCCGCTGCTGTAGACGGCGGCCGAGGCTGGAGCGCACTCTGAACGTCCCAAATAGGCCGGCTGGGCTTGGGCGGCTTGGCCAAGGCCAGCAGAATAATTTAACTATTTGTTAGGCGTATTTGCCCAAGGTATCTGCGGCCGTGCACCGCACGGACCGATCGTGGAAGCGAGGCCCCGGGCCAAGTGCACTGAGGTCAGGCTGCATGTTGACGTTATTCCCGTCAGAAAGCCCGACAACGTCTCCTGAATCCTCCGATGTCGACGAGATTGTCGATCTCCCCGACGTCGTTAAGCGGCGCCGCATGCCAATTGCGCAAATCGCGCCAGAGGATGAGAAGCTCCGACACGCCCATGCGTATTGGACGTCGAAACGCAAGGGCGGGCTCCTACCAGCGCGCCGGGACATCGATATCCTCGAGCTACGGCCGCTCCTCGGCACCATGCATCTTGTCGATGTCGTCGATGGCGACCCGGCCAATTTTCGCTTCCGCGTCTACGGCTCGTCGATTCCGCTCGACAGCAGCCACAACTATACAAACTCGGCGATCGGAGACTACCCGTCACCGGCCTATCGTCGCTCGCTCATTGAAGACTACGGCGCGGTCGCCTTCACCGGCACCCCGAACTATCAGCACATTGTGGCGCTGATCAACTATCTACCGCACAGCTACAGCCGGCTCATTCTCCCGCTGGCGGACGATGGCCGGCGAGTCGACGTGCTGTGGACGTGTGTCCAGATGCGGCAGTTCCAAGACCTGTCCCTTTAATACTCCGTCAAGCGGCACTGGAAATTCCGCGTGGCCGGCAAGCGCGCGCAACTTGGCCAAGCTCTCTTCCCGCGAGATATGGCAGATGTAGACCTCTTCGTCGCGCTTGGTCGGGGCGAAGTGGTCGCGAATGATCATTTGCACATGCGGGTAACCGTAATAGGCCGTGGGCACGCGGCTACCCGCCAGCGATTTGAAGACCAGACCGGTATGAAAATCGGTTCCCAGGTTCCGCAGACAAAGCGAGCGGCTTAGATAGGGCAGGTAGAGCGACAGACCGAGCCCGCGATGGCGCGGTTCGACCCACAAGCTGCCGGCATGGCCGACCATCCCGGCTATTGCTGTCTGTGGGCGCATCAACCGCAGCCGTTGCGGCATGCGGCGTTGGGCATTGACTCCAAACCACAATTCGCCGCTCTCGATCAGGTCACAAAAATCCGCAGTCGCAAACACGCGCTCCGCGTGGCTCGCCACCGTGACGCCGTCTGCATCGATTAGCCGGAGCCAAAAACTGTCGCGATTGAGATCGTTCAGATCGGGATCGAACGTGGGGTAGATGAATGCCCCGCCAGCGGCACGCAAGAAGTCCTTTAATCTTTTGAAGTCCCGTTCGATGACGAGTGAGAGGTGCAGCGCAGCAATCCGCTCGCCAATAGCCTCGATACTCTGCTGCAACAGACCAAAATCGGCGTTGGTTAATGCCATCGTGATGCCCCGCCCCGCAATCACCAATGACTTCAATTATTGCCTAGGTTGCGGTCAATTGCGAAACCAAAATGTTAAGAAATTATGGGGTAAGCGGCAAACCAAGTCGAGGACCGGACTAGCCTGTTATACGGCCCGAGAACTCGAAGCCGGCCGCCACCGCAGCTTGCTGGACAACGCTTTCCGGAATTTGTCCCTCGACCGTGACATGACCGGACACGACATCGACATGGATTCGGGCATTCGGTTCTATCTTCTTGATTGAGTTGGTAATTGATCGCGCGCAGCCGGCGCAGCTCATGCCCTTGATCTGATAGATCGTGGTCATCGTGAATTCCCTTGCCAAACGTTTTCGGAATTTGATCCTAGAGGTTTGAAGGCGGGCTATGACATTGCTGGTGCGGCTTCCAGGTGACGACCGTCCGCCCGAGTGCCATTAACCAGTTGTGACCCGTCCGCCACAGTGGGAAATGAATTTGGTTAACGACATCACGACCCAATCAAGACTGACCAGGTTGGTTCAAGCGGAGCTTTGGCCGCAGTGGGCCAACCGCATCGGCCGTCACGTAGCGCAGCCGCGCTATCGTGCTGATCGGAACCAGACAGAAATTCTCGTCGTCAAAGGCATGCAGCCACCGCTCGAGGGTATCGAGCGTCGCGTCATGAGGATGGCCGATGGCGACCGCTTGGCCATGCTGTCTGGCGATGTCCTCGACTTCACTGAGCCTCGCGGCAATGGCGGCAGCCCGCGGCACGTTGTCGAGGAAGACGTCACGTACGGCGTGGCGTACATCGTTGCGCACCGCGAGCCGCGCACCGACACTGTCCCCCGTGGTCAGCGAGTCGAGAAACATTAGTTCCCGGCCATGCAGATAGCCGAATACAGCCTGCATCGCCGCGGCATCGCGGGTGAACTTGCTGCCCATGTGGTTGTTAAGTCCAACGGCGCTCGGGACGCGGGCGAAGGCATCCTGCAGCCGCCGCTCGATCTCCGTGGTCGGTAGCCCCAGGCTAAGCGCGTCCGGCCCGGGATCGTCGCTGCCCAGCGGCTCCATGGGCATGTGGAGCAGTATTTCGTGCCCGCCGCGAGCGGCCGCCTCGATTTGCCGTGTAAGATCGCGCCCATAAGGTAGATAAGCGAGAGTCAGCGGCGCGGCAAGACTAACGGCACGGGCACCGCGGCGCGGATCGAGACCGAGATCGTCGATGACGATGGCGATCTTGGCCGGTTCCCCGCCGAGCGCAGCCGTCCTCCTGAATTCTGCGCGCGCCGGCAAGGGGTGAAGTGCAGCGGCCGTTGCTGTCGCCACTGCCGCCGGCACCGCGAGTCCCGTGCGCATCCAATCAAGAAAAGCCATGAGCGCCCGGCGTCTTGTTATGGGGCGCGCCACCGACTACACCGGGCGCATCGCCGCGCGCGAGATCGTCGAGAATTGGGCACTCAGGGTGCGTATCGCCGTGGCAACGCTCGGTGAGATCCACCAAGACGCGCCGCATGCCCTGAAGCTCTGCCAATTTCCCATCGATCTCGGTGATATGCCGCAAAGCGACAGTCTTGACCTGATAGCTGGCGCGCTTCTTGTCAAACCACAGGGCCAGCAACTCCCCGACTTCCCTGACGGTAAAGCCCAAGCCGCGAGCGCGATGGATGAAGCGAAGCGTCTGGACATCGTGGTTGGAGTAGTCGCGATAGTTGTTATTTCGCCGGTTTGCGCGCCGGATCAGCCCGATGCTCTCGTAGTAGCGGATCGTCTTGGGCGGCACGCTGGAACGCTCTGCCGCGATTCCGATATTCATGACGACCTATCCCTCCTTCGATCGATTCTGCGTTCCTGTCAATCTGCGTGGCGACCACAGCCGCAACAGCAAGGCATTCGCTACGACGCTTACGCTCGATAGCGCCATCGCGCCTCCCGCCAGCATCGGAGTGAGCAGGCCAAACGCGGCCAGCGGCACCCCAACCAAATTGTAGATGGAGGCCCAGAACAAGTTTTGCCAAATCTTGCGATGAGTTGCGCCAGACACATCGACTGCCGCTGCAACGAGCGATAGGTCGTCGCGCATCAGGGTAATACCGGCGGCTTGCATGGCAACATCGGTGCCGCCGCCCATGGCAAAGCCAATATCGGCTGCCGTCAGCGCCGGTGCGTCATTGATGCCGTCGCCGACCATGCCAATGACGGTGTTGGCGGAACGCAACGCTGCCACGTGGCGTGCTTTGTCGTCGGGGAGCACTTCAGCGACGATTCGGTCAACGCCGAGAGCGCTGGCAACGGATTTCGCGACCGTCCGGTTGTCGCCGGTGAGCATCACCGTCGCTATGCCGCGCGCGCGGAGCGCAGCAATGGTCGCCGCGGCCTCGGGCCGCACCGCGTCTGCGGCCGCGATGATTCCGGCCAGGCGCCATGGTCGTGACGCCGTGAGCCGTTCGGCGACGAACATGACGGTCCGACCAGGCGCTTCAAGTTCGTCGGCCCGCATTGCCAGAGGGGCAAGATCGACACCGCTCTCCCTCATCAGCGAGCGATTGCCGATGCGAACCGCGCAGCCGTCGGCGACCGCTTCGGCGCCGAGGCCCGGCCGGGCGCGGAAACTTGTCGGCGCCGCAAATGCAATACCCTGGCGTTTCGCTTCGGCGACGACCGCCCTTGCCAATGGATGCTCGCTCCCCGACTGCACGGCGGCGGCCAGACGCAGGAGCCTCTCCGCATCGGCTCCGTCGGTCGCAACGATGCCATCCACCGTCGGCCGTCCGACCGTCAGCGTGCCGGTCTTGTCGAAAACGACAATGGACAGGCGATGGGCCCGTTCCAGCGCTTGGGCATCCTTGATCAGAATGCCTTCGCGCGCGGCGCGGCCGGTGCCAACCATTATTGCCGTCGGCGTCGCCAGGCCAAGCGCACATGGGCAGGCAATTACGAGAACCGACACCGCGGCAATGATGCCGTCGCTGAGGGCGCCGCCGGCAAGCCACCAGCCGAGGAACGTGGCTGCCGCGATCGCCGTGACGATGGGAACAAAGATGCCGCCGATGCGATCGACGAGACGTTGGACCGGCGCCTTCGACGATTGCGCGGTTTCGACCAGCCGAATGATGCGGGCAAGCGTGGTCCCCGGCCCGACGGCGGTCGTGCGGATGTGCAACAAGCCTTCGCCGTTGATGCCGCCGCCGATCATCCGGTCGCCGACGCGTTTGGCGACCGGATGGCTTTCGCCTGTGATCAATGATTCGTCGGCCGAGCTCTCGCCATCGACCACGACACCATCGATTGCCACGCGTTCACCGGGGCGCACGACGACTATGTCGCCGATGACGAGGGCATCGACTGGGGCCTCTTTTTCTTCTCCTCCGCGGATTACGCGCGCGGACTGGGGCTGCAGCCGCATCAGCGCGCGTATGGCCGAAGCCGCGCCGCGTTTCGCCCGTGCTTCAAGCCATTTGCCGAGCAGCACAAAGCCGATGATCGCCACACCGCCCTCGAAATACTGCAACTCCTGGCCCGAAGGACCGGCCACCACGGCCCAGGCGCTGAGCCCATAGGTGGCCGAAGTCCCGAGCGCCACCAGCAGGTACATGTTGCCGGTGCCGGCGCGCAGCGCGCGCCACGCCGCGACATAGAATCGCCCGCCGATCCAGAATTGCACCAGTGTCGCCAGCACCAGCTGCAGCGAGCCGGGCATTCTGAGCGGCCATCCCGTGATATGCGCGACGGCGTCGGCCGCCATCATTGCCACGGCAATCGCGATTGCAACGATACTCCGCAGCAAGTCCTCGGTCGCGGCCGTCGTTCCGTCGCTCGATCGCGATGGTTCGGCGTCCATTGTCGACACGGCCCGGTATCCGGCCGCTTCGGCCGCCGCAATCAAGGTTGGCGTCAGCGCGTCGGCGTTACCGACGATGCGGATTCGCGCCCGCTCCGTTGCCAGGTTGACACTGGCGTCAAGAGCACCCGGGACCCCGGCCAGCGCCTGCTCGACACGGTTCACGCAACTCGCGCAGGTCATCCCGCTGATGGCGAGATCGATGTGGCTCTCGGCGACGGCATAACCGGCATCGACGATCGCCTCCGTCAAACCGGCGACATTCATCTTCGTCGGATCGAAGGCAACGGTGACGCTGTCCGAGAGCAGGCTGGCGGTCGCCGCGACAACGCCCGGAAGTTTGCGCAGGGCGCCTTCGATCCGGTTGACGCACGAGGCACACGACATGCCCGTAACGGGCAGCAGGACCGCGCTGGGGTCGAAAGAAGCTGACTTGCCGCTCATGCAATCAATGGTGTGGATGGCGATCGAGCTACAGCGCACAGGCTTGCTGTTTACACCAAAATAGATAATGCTTCTAGTTCTAGGAAGGTCAAGGTTACTTGGTGCGCGCTCTCGAGCACCGGCTGCGCGACGCTCAACGCTTCGATTTGACCCGGTCGAAGCGATCGGAAACAATCGCCTCGATTCGCTTTTCTCCGGCTGTCAACCATGCTCGTATCGCCTCAGTGTTTCAGATACATATTTGCGGCCTCGATGACCGTTCTGTCGGCTTGCGCCGAACCGCGCCTGCCGCCCGGCGGCGTGGCCGCCTTGGATGGTCTGTGGGAGGGTCAATCGGCCTTGACCTACGGCACGCGAAGCTGCGCCGAGATGGTGCCCTACGTGTTCAATATCCGGGCCGGGACCGTCTACGGCGAAATCCATAATCCTCGGCGTCCTACCGAGGTGATGACCAAATTCGAAGCGTTCATTGAAACCGACGGGAGGATGCTGGCCTCCGTGCGTCCGGCCGGCGAACCCTTGCTAATCCAGGGCAGATTCGTAAACGACAATTTTGTCGGCGAAACCAAGAGCGAGACCTGCAACGGCCGGTTGGCGCTGCGCCGTCGTAGTTAAGATTCGTTACGCTTCCGTGCGGCGGCCGTGCTGTCCGTGCCCGGCGCATATTTGGCGTTGGCGGTCAGGACGCCGCCAACCTCTTCATCAGTTGTTAACTTTCAAAGCCTACCCCTACTAATAGGGCCAATCCCTTACAGAAAAGGGCCGGGCGAAGACGCATGACCGAACCGCCTGCGATCAAATCAGCGTTGCCAAACCGCGCATGGGCCCCAGGGCCGATCGTCGGCCTGGTTACGTTCAGCGCGGCGATCATCATCGGGACGATCGCGTGCATTGCCTATGAGCTGTGGCGAACGCATGGGGCTGCACTCGAGCAGGCAACACAACAGACGCAGAACCTGGTACGCGTGCTCGATGAGCACACGGCCCAGACGATCAAGCGCGTCGATCTCGCCCTGCTCAGCGTGATCGATAGCTTGGGTACATTCCGCGGAGCGAAATTCCCGGATCGCGAGCGGATGCGCAGCCTGCTGCTCAGCAAGATTCCCGGCGATGGCGCGATTCGCGGCTTCATCGTCGTCGACGCGAACGGTATCGGCGTGGGCGATACCATGGCCGAACCGCCGTTGTCGCCCCTCGCGCATCGCGATTATTACATCGCACACCGCGACAATCCGCATCTCGGCCTGCATGTCAGCCCGCCCATCGTCAGCGCGCGGACCGGCCGGCATTTCATCGGCGTCAGCCGTCGGCTGCCCGAGCCCGGCGGCGGCTTCGCCGGTGTCGTCGTTGTCGTGATCGAGCCGGACTATTTTCAGAACTTCTACAATTCCCTTAATGTCGGACCAGCCGGAAACGTCGGCATGGCATTGCGCGATGGGACGCTGCTTGTCAGTGCGCCGCGTGACGAATCTCTAGTCGGCCGCTCGCTGGCCGATACGCCGATGATGCAGCACCATCTTTGGGATTCGCCGATCGGCTCGCTGCGGCAGGTATTCTCGTCGACCGATGGCATCGAGCGCATCACCAGCTACCGCGCCATACCCGAGCTCCCGCTCGTCGTCTACGTTGCTATCGCCACCAGTGACGCGCTCGCCGAATGGCGCACCAATGCAATGGTGGAAGGTAGCGGCGGGGCGGCGGTCATCGTCATCGTCATGCTGCTCGCCGCGGCATTGTCGCGGCAGGTGCAGCGCTTGCAGCAATCGCAAAGGTCGCTCGGCGCCAGCGAGTCTCGCTACAACATTCTCGTCGCCAATGTTCCCGGGGTCGTCTACCAGCGACACATGGCGCCGGATGGCCGCCTGGCATATCCGTGGGTCAGCGCCGGCGTTACGGCTGTCTATGGCTATGAGCCAAACGAGGTCGTTGCCGATCCGTCGCTATTCCTGAACGGCATCTTCGAAGAAGATCGCGCCGCCTACCAGGATGCAGTGGCGCGATCGATCGCCGGCATGACGGCGTTGACCTGGGAAGGCCGCATTTACACGAAGGATAAGTCCCTGAAGTGGATTCAGGTTCTGAGTCAGCCGCGACGCGTCGAGGACGGCGGCATCATGTGGGAGGGCATCATCCTTGATGCCACCGCCCGCAAGACGGCCGAACTTGCACTTGCCGGCGTTCAGCGCGAACTCGAATGGAAGAGCGCGCAACTGGAAACCGCCCTGACGCACATGGCGCAGGGCCTGTGCGTCTTCGACTCCGATCAGCGCCTGCTGCTGCTCAACCAACGCTACCTCGAGCTCTACAACCTTCCCGCCGACCGCGTCCGGCCGGGCACGACGACGCTGCGCGAACTGATGGAGATCAGCGCCGAGATCGGCAACTACCCTGCCGACGTCGCGCGGCGCGTAACCGACGAGCGTTTGTCAATCGTCCGGGCCAACCGCCGGCGGGTGTTCGTCCAGCGCCTGCAGAATGGCCGCGTCATCGAAGGTCGCCACGAGCCGTTGCCCAGCGGCGGCTTTGTCAGCACTTACACCGACGTAACGCAACGCGAGGCCGCCACGCTCACGCTACGCCAGACGAAGGAGACAGCCGAGCTGGCCGACCGGGCGAAGTCGGAATTCCTGGCAAACATGAGCCACGAGCTGAGGACGCCCCTCAACGCCATCATCGGCTTTTCCGAGATCATGCAACACGAGATGTTCGGCCCGGTCGGCGATCGACGCTACCGCGACTATGCCAATGACATTCACAGCAGCGGGACGCATCTGCTGAATCTCATCAGCGACATCCTCGACCTGTCGAAGATCGAAGCCGGCAAGCTCGAGTTGCACGAGGAACCGCTGTCCCTGGCCGATGTCGTCGCCACCTGCGTCTCGTTGGTTCGCGAGCGTGCCGGCAACGCCGGCATCCGCGTCGTCGTCGAGCCGACCGATCATCTGCCTCGGCTTTCCGCCGACGAGACGAAGATGAAGCAGATCCTGCTCAACCTGCTGTCGAATGCGATCAAATTCACGCCCAACGGCGGCCGCGTCACCGTCGGCGCGCATCGCGCCAACGACCACAGCCTTGTCATTTTCGTCACCGACACCGGCATCGGCATGCGGGCCGAGGACATTCCGATCGCGATGCAGCCATTCCGGCAGATCGAGAATGCGATCACGCGTAAGCATGCCGGCACCGGCCTCGGCTTGCCGTTGACAAAGTCGCTTGTCGAATTGCACGGCGGCGTCATGATGATCGAGAGCCAGCCCAATGTCGGGACGACGGTGACGATCCGCTTGCCGCCGAGCCGCCTCCTCGCCCCTGCCGAATCCCGCCGCGCCTCTGCCGGCTGAGCGGCCATCTGACAGGCGCCATCGCCGCGGATGCTGCGGCGCGCTGGGCTTACCGTCCGGCCCTTGGTTGCATCGCCGATTCGTCGCCAGAGCCGGCTGGCTCCGCCTCGATGAACCTGCTATAAATCCGCGTCTTCGCTCAATAAGTTCATCAAGTGCGGCAGCCAACCGGCTGTTCTATCTTAGGAATTGTCGGCGATGTCCGGGGATATGACGCAGCTCAAGGCGCTCATCGCGGCGGTCGCCGATGGCAAGACGTTGTCGGAAGACGAAGCGCGCCTTGGCTTCGAGATCATGATGACGGGCAATGCCACGCCGTCGCAAATGGGGGCATTCCTCATGGCGTTGCGCGTGCGTGGCGAGACGGTCGAGGAAATTACCGGCGCGGTACGCGCGATGCGGGCCCGGGCGGCAAATATTCAGGCGCCCGAAGCGGCAATCGACGTCGTCGGCACTGGCGGCGACAATGTCGGCACGTACAATGTATCGACGGCGGCCGCCTTAGTGGTCGCGGGCTGTGGCGTTCCGGTCGCCAAGCACGGCAACCGGGCCCTCTCCTCGAAATCAGGTGCCGCTGACGTGCTCGTCGCCCTGGGCGTCAATCTCGACTGCGATTTCCGCTTGATCGAGCGCGCGATCGTCGAGGCCGGCGTCGGCTTCATGATGGCGCCGCGTCACCACAGCGCCATGCGCCATGTCGCCGGCACGCGCGTCGAGCTCGGCACGCGGACAATATTCAATATTCTGGGCCCGCTATCCAATCCTGCCGGCGTGCGGCGACAACTCGTCGGCGTCTTCGCCCATAAATGGGCCGTGCCGATGGCCCGAACTCTAGGCAATTTAGGTTCGACGCGGGCCTGGGTCGCGCATGGCTCGGACGGACTCGACGAAATCACCACTACCGGCCCAACCCATATTGCCGAACTCAAGAGCGGCAGCGTCCACGAGTTCGAGATCACGCCCGAGGAAGCGGGATTGCCGCGTGCCAGGCTCGACGACTTGAAAGGCAGCACGCCGGCCGAGAATGCCGCGGCGATGCAGGCCATGCTCGGCGGCCAGCCCGGGCCGTTCCGCGATATCGTGCTGCTCAACGCGGCGGCGGCGTTGATCGTGGCCGACAAAGCGGCCGACTTGAAGGCCGGCGTCAAGCTGGCGGCGAGGGCGATCGACGGCGGCGGCGCCAAGACCGCGCTGGCCCAACTCGTCACAATCACCAACACTGCTCCGCCGCCGGCCGCAGGTACCCACCCGTGAGCGGCGGCGACGTGTTGGCGAAAATCTGCGCCGACAAGCGGCAGGCGATCGAGGAGCGCAAGCGGCAGCGGCCACTCGATCGCGTCGCGGCCGCGGCACGCGAGGCGTCGCCGCCGCGGGGATTTGCCGTGCGGCTGCGCGACACGCATGCCGCCGGACGGACTGCGCTCATCGCCGAGATCAAGAAGGCCTCGCCGTCGCGTGGCCTCATCCGCGCCGATTTCGATCCGGCGGTACTGGCGAAGGCTTACCGCGCCGGTGGCGCAGCCTGTCTCTCGGTGCTGACCGACGGGCGCTATTTTCAGGGCCGCGACGAGCATCTCGTCGCCGCCCGCGCCGCCGTCGACCTGCCGGTGCTGCGCAAGGACTTCATGCTTGATGTCTACCAGGTGCACGAGGCGCGCATGCTTGGCGCCGATTGCATCCTGCTGATCATGGCGGCGCTTGCCGATGACGAGGCGCGCGCGCTCGCGGCCTGCGCGCGCGAGCTCGGCATGGATGTGTTGGCCGAGGTGCACGACGAACGGGAGATCGACCGCGCGCTGCCGCTCGACGGTGCCCTGCTCGGCATCAACAACCGCGATCTCAAGACGCTGACGGTCGATCTTGCCACGTTCGAGCGCCTGTCGCTGCGCCTGCCGCGCGACCGCTTCCTGGTCGCCGAAAGCGGCATCAGGTCGGCGGCCGACATCGCGCGTCTGACGCGGGCCGGG
The DNA here is from genome assembly GCA_016201015.1 of Pseudomonadota bacterium. Classification (GTDB taxonomy): domain Bacteria; phylum Pseudomonadota; class Alphaproteobacteria; order CACIAM-22H2; family CACIAM-22H2; genus JACQDQ01. The sequence continues at coordinate 15,625 of JACQDQ010000390.1, forward strand.
GCACGGGCCTTCCTCGTCGGCGAGTCGCTGATGTCGCAGCCGGACGTTGCGGCGGCGACACGCGCCCTGCTCGCTCCGGCGCCGGCCGACGCTACGGCATAAACCCGTGAGCGGCGATCTCACTCATTTCGACCGCGCGGGCAATGCCGTCATGGTCGATGTATCGGACAAGGACGTGACGACGCGCGTCGCGTCGGCAAAAGGCGCGATCGTTATGCGAGCGGAAACGCTCGCCCGCATCGTGTCGGGCGACATAAAGAAAGGCGATGTGCTGGGCGTCGCGCGGCTCGCCGGGATCATGGCCGCAAAGCGCGCGCACGAGCTGATTCCCCTTTGTCATCCCCTGGCGCTGTCGGCGGTGTCGGTCGACCTGGTGCCCGACCAGGCGCGCCACGCGGTCGACATCACCGCCACAGTCAAGGTCGCCGGCCGCACCGGCGTCGAAATGGAGGCGCTCACCGCCGTCAGCGTCGCCGCGCTCACCGTCTACGACATGTGCAAGGCGATCGATCGCGGGATGACGATCTCCGAAATCCGCCTGGTCCATAAGAGCGGCGGCAAGTCGGGCACGTTCGAGCGTCCTTGATGATTTCAGTCGCGGCGGCCCGGGAACGAATCTTGGCGGCGCTGGCGCCGCTCGCCGCGGAGACGATCGGCGTCGCCGAGGCGCTGGGGCGCGTCCTGGCGGAAGATGTGACGGCCCGCGTGACGCAACCGCCCGCGGCCGTCTCGGCGATGGATGGCTATGCCGTGCGTGCGGTGGACGTCGCCGCCGTACCCGCCGTCCTGCGGCAGATCGGCGAAGCTCCCGCCGGCCGCGCCTTCGGTGGCCGCGTCGGCGCGGGCGAGTGCGTGCGCATCTATACCGGAGCGCCGCTGCCCGACGGCGCCGATACGATCGTCATCCAGGAGAACGTGGCGGCCGACGGCACGCGCATCACGGTGCGCGAGGGCGCGCCGCCCGGCCGCTATGTGCGGCCGGCCGGACTCGATTTCCGCAGCGGCGAGGTTGGCTTGCCGGCTGGGCGCGCGCTCACCGTGCGCGATATCGGCCTTGCTGCGGCAATGAACTGGCCGTGGCTCAAGGTTCGCCGGCGGCCGCGCGTTGCGATCCTCGCCACCGGCGATGAGATCGTGATGCCAGGAGAACCGCTGGCGCCGAACCAGATCGTCTCGTCGAACGGACTCGCGCTCGCCGCCTTCGTCCAGGCCTGTGGCGGCTCGCCGATCAATCTCGGCATCGCGCCCGACTCGATCGAGGCCCTGCAGGCGATGGCCGCCGGCGGCCGCGGCGCCGACTTGCTACTGACCATCGGCGGCGCCTCCGTCGGCGACCATGATCTCGTGCAACGAGCGCTTGGCGCCAAGGGTCTCGCCGTCGATTTCTGGCAGATCGCCATGCGGCCGGGCAAACCGTTGATGTTCGGGCGGATCGGCGAAACACCGATGCTCGGTCTTCCCGGCAATCCTGTATCTTCGCTTGTCTGTGCCGTCGTGTTCCTGCGGCCGGCGCTTTTCCGAATGCTCGGCGTCGCCGACGTCACCGAGCGGCGCGAGACGGTCGTGCTCGGCATCGACCTGCCCGAGAACGACCGCCGCGAGGACTATCTGCGGGCGCGTCTTGCCGCTGACAGTGGCGGTCGCCGCATCGCCACGCCATTCGCCAAGCAGGATAGCTCCATGCTTTCGACCCTGGCGCGCGCCGACTGCCTGGTCGTCCGCCCGCCGCATGCGCCGCCCGCCAAGGCCGGCGATCCTGTCGATATCCTGCGCCTGGAAGGTAGCCTGATCGCGCTTTGAGCGTCCGGCTGCCGCGATAAACGCGCTTGACCCTGCATGGGAACTAAACTAGAACATGCGGGCTTGTTGCGGGTTTGTTCCCACCTATTGTGTCGCGCAGTCCACATGAAGGCACCGCTATGCTGACCAAGAAGCAATACGAACTGCTCCTGTACATCAACCGGCATTTGGCCGAGCAGGGCGTCTCCCCATCCTTCGACGAAATGAAGGATGCGCTCGGCCTTCGCTCGAAATCCGGTATTCACCGCCTGATTACCGGTCTCGAGGAGCGGGGCTTCATCCACCGCCTGCCGCATCGCGCCCGAGCTCTCGAAATCACGCGGCTGCCGGAGAACCAGAACGGCGCTGCGGCTCCGGCAGCGCGCCCGGCTGCCGCGGCCTTCCGTCCCAACGTCATCAAGGGCGATTTCCGCTCCGGACTGTCCGGCGTCGCCGTCGCCTCGCCGGCGGAACCGGTACAGCTGCCGCTCTACGGGCGCATCGCCGCCGGCTTGCCGATCGAGGCGGTCCGCGACCCTTCGACAGTCATCGACGTGCCGGGCTCCCTGCTCGGCCGCGGCGAGCATTTTGCGCTCGAAGTTGCGGGTGATTCGATGCTCGAAGCCGGCATCTTCGACGGCGACACGGTGGTCGTGCAACGCGGCGACACGGCCGACAACGGCGCGATCGTCGTGGCGCTGATCGATGACGGCGAGGTGACCCTGAAGCGCCTGCGCCGCCGCGGCGCCTCGATTGCGCTCGAGCCCGCGAACAAGGCCTACGAGACGCGCATTTTCCCGCCGGATCGCGTGCGGGTGCAGGGCCGCGTCGTCGCGCTGCTGCGGAAGTTCTGATTGGGTCAGGCGTTGCCGTCGAGCGGCTTGCAAAACAGCACCTCGCCACCTCGGTAGCCCGCCACCGCAAAGCCCACGCCGCGATGGAAGGCGATGCCGAGGGCATTTTCGGCCTTGCCGTCCGAAGCGAGCTGGCGGCAGCCTGTGGCGATCGCCAACGCCGCGGCAGCGCTGACCAGGGCGCAACCGGCTCCGTGCCGCCGGCAGGCCGGCGCGACGTAGATTCCCTCGACATATCCGGCGGAGCCGCTGCCGCAAATGTCCACCTGCGGGCGCGTCGACATTTCGAGAAAGCCGACGATATTTGATTCGTCGACAATGCAGACCAGCACATCGAATCGCGTCAGACCGAGGGTCTGCGGCCGGTCGATCAGGAATTCGATCTCAGCGCGGTGGGCAGCCCGATCGTGGCGCGGCCACAGTGCCACGCGCAAATCGAGCCATTGCTCACGGTCGGACGGAACCGACGATCGGATGATCATCCTTCGGATCGTGCTCGCGCCGCGCGTGGCGTCACGCACGGAAGCGTAGTCCATGACGTCCCCGCGCATGAGCCGGACGTTCTGCCCCTCGAGCAGCCCCGTCTCGGTGAGCGCGTCCCGGTGTAGGTTGTCGAGGACGACGACCTTGTTGTGGGCCGCGAGCCGCTCCACGAGGTGCGTGCCGATGAATCCGGCTCCGCCCGTGACGAGAATCGTTTTTCCGGTGAGCATGGCCGTGGCGAC
>JACQDQ010000394.1 GCA_016201015.1 Pseudomonadota bacterium
CTCCGGCGGCAAGCTGCCGCTGGCATGAAAAATTCGCTGTCTTGACTCGCGGTCGCCGGCTGCGCAGACTGGCCCAACCAATGGTCCAACAATATGTCGAAGTCCAAAAATAAATGAATTCTACCAGCCCCTTCATCGTAGTGCGGCAGTCCCGCAAGCGGACCTCGGCGGTCGACGCCATCGTCGGCAACGTGCGGGCGATGATCGAATCGGGCGAGCTCAAGGTCGGCGACGGCCTGCCGCCGGAGCGCGACCTTGCCGGCCAGCTCGGCGTCAGCCGCAACACGGTGCGCGAGGCGATCAAGCGCCTCGAGGCCTACGGCGTCGTCGAGACGAAGCAGAAGGACGGGGCGCGCATCGTCAACCAGTCGCTCGACGCGATGGTGCAAATCCTTTCCTTCCGCCTCGACAACGACGAGCGCACCTTCCGCGACGTCCAGCGCTTCCGCGGCCTGCTTGAGACCGGTGTCGTCGCCGACATCATCGGGCGCGTCACCGACGCCGACCTCGCCGAGCTCGACGCCATCAACCGGCGGCTCGGGTCCGGCAGCAATATCCTCGCGCTGGCCGAGGTCGACCTGCAGTTCCATGTCCGCTTCCTGTCGATCGCGCGCAACGACACGATCCTCAAGGTTTACGACGTGCTGTCGGGCGTGATCCTGCAGCTCATGACGCTCGGCAAGGCGACGAGCGGCAGCGCGCTCGCCATGCAGGACCATGCCGGGATCATCGACGCGCTGGCGCGACGCGACGAGACCCTGGCGCGCGAGCGCATCACCGAGCACCTGAAGACCGGCGCACGCTACCTCGCCGCCGCGAAAGCCGCCGCGCGATGAGCCGGGCGTCGGAGACGGGCGGCATGAAGGTCGGGCTCGGCCTCTACCGCGACTCGCTGACGCGCGAGAACTTCCTCTTCGCCAGGCAGGCCGGCGCCACGCATATCGTCGCCCACCTCACCAACTACTTCGCCGGCAAAAACCCGAGCCTGTCGCGCGGCAGCGACGTCGAGGGCTGGGGCGACTGCTCCGACGATCGGCTGTGGACCTATGACGAGCTCGTCGGACTGGTGCGCCTGGTGCGCGAGAACGGGCTCGAGCTGGCGGCGCTGGAAAACCTGTCGCCGCGCTTCTGGTCCGACGTCCTGCTCGACGGCCCCGAGAAGGCGGCGCAGATGGAGGGTCTCAAGCGCCTGATCCGCGATTTCGGCCGGGCCGGCATCCCGTGCCTCGGCTACAACTTCTCGATCGCCGGCGTGTGGGGCTGGACCAAGGAGCGTTTCGCGCGCGGCGACGCCATGTCGGTCGGCTTCGACCTGTCGAAGATCGATGCCCAGATGCCGATCCCCGACGGCATCGTGTGGAACATGCGCTACCGCCAAGGCCGGCTGGGCGCGGCACCGATCCGGGTCTCGGATGCGGAGCTGTGGCAGCGCGTCGGCTGGTTCCTCAAGGAGTTGGTGCCGGTCGCCGAGGAGGCCGGCGTGATGCTGGCGGCGCACGGCGACGACCCGCCGGTCGACACCCTGCGCGGCACCGCGCGCCTCGTGAACCAGCCGCACAAATACGACCGCCTGCTCGGCATCGTCGAGAGCAAGGTCAACGGCGTCGAGCTGTGCCTCGGCACGGTCGCCGAGATGTCGACCGGCGACATCTACGAGCGCGTGCGCACCCTCGCCCGCCGCAACAAGATCGGCTACATCCATTTCCGCAACGTGCGTGGCAAGGTCCCGGTCTACTACGAGACGTTTATCGACGACGGCGACGTCGACATGGCCGAGATCGTCCGCATCCTGCGCGACGAGGGCTACACTGGCGTGCTCATCCCGGACCACACGCCGGAGATGGAATGCCCGGCGCCGTGGCACGCCGGCAAGGCCTACGCGCTCGGCTACATGCGCGCTCTCATCAAGAACGCCGACGCGCTCGGCCCCTCGCGCACCGCCGCGGCCGACCGCGCCGCCGCCAGCTGATCGGCAGGGCCCGCATGAACGCCCACGACGCCCGCTTCTCGCTCGCCGGTCGGTCGGCGCTCGTCCTTGGCGGCACCAGCGGCATCGGCCTGCACATCGCCGTCGGGCTGCACGAGGCCGGGGCGCGCGTCGTTGTGGTCGGCCGCACGCCGGCCAAGGTCGACGAGGCCGTCGCCGCGCTCAAGCGCGCCGGCGCCACGCCCGAAGGCTACGCCGCCGACGTGACCAGACCCGAGGCGCTCGAGCAGGTCGTGACCCGGGCGAATGCCGCCTTCGGCGGTGTCGACATCCTCGTCAACTCGCAGGGGATCACCGTGCTCAAGGCGGCCGAGGACGTGACGCGCGAGGATTTCGCCGCCATCCTCGACACCAACCTCACCAGCGTCTATTTCGCCTGCACGCGCGTCGGGCGCGACATGCTGGCGCGCGGCGCCGGCTCGATCATCAACATCGCCTCGCTCGCCGCCCACCGCGGCATGCCGCTCGCCTCGCCCTACACGGTGAGCAAGCACGGCGTGCTCGGCCTCACCCGCACGCTTGCCGCCGAGTGGGCGACGCGCGGCGTGCGGGTCAACGCCATCTCGCCCGGCTTCTTCATGACCGCGCTCAACCGCGACAAGATGCGGCCCGACCGCATGGAGGCGGCGCTGCGGCGCACGCCGGCGCGCCGCTTCGGCGAGCTCGACGAGCTGGTCGGTGCGGCGGTCTTTCTCGCCTCGCCGGCGGCGAAATTCATCACCGGCGACGTCATTACCGTCGACGGCGGTTTCCTGGCCGCCGGGCTCGACGGACCGCAATTGCAAGACAAACCCAAGGGGAGGACCACATGATCAAGAGGCTGATATACGGGCTGCTGGCGCTGCTCGTCAGCGCCGGCACGGCCGTCGCCGACACGGCGACCCGCGGCAAGCTGTCGATCTGGCTCGGCTACCCGGAAACGCTGGACGCGTTCAAGGTCGGCGAGCAAGAGTTCAAGAAGCAGTACCCGAACGTCGAGATCGAGATCCTGACCTTCGAGCTGCGCGAGTTCGAAGCCAAGCTCGCCATCGCCGTGCCGACCGGCACGGGGCCGGACATCCTCGTCCTGCACGACTTCCTCTTCCCGCGCTACTTCGACGGCGACGCGCTCGATACGGTGCCGGCGGACCTGACGGCGACGGTCACCGATCCGAAAATCATCGACAAGCCCTTCACCGACATCGTATCGCGCAACGGCAAGCCGTGGGGCGTCCCCTGGTGGACCGGGCGCAGCGCCCTCTTCTACAACCTCGACCACTTCAAGGAGGCCGGCCTGTCCGGCCCGCCGCAGACGGTCGAGCAGTACTGGGAATACGCCGAGAAGCTGACGCGCAAGGCGGCGAGCGGCGAGCTGACCCGCGCCGGCGTCTCGATCCGTCTTACCGGCCCGAGCGGCGGCACGCAAAAATTCGGCTACCTCTACTACCAGATCACCGGCGAACAGATCCTCGAGCCGGGCGCCAAGCCGGGCACGGTGCGCGTCACCATCAACAAGAACCTCGACGCGGCCGCAAAGCTCCTGCTCGACCACGCGACGCATCTGCACGGCGCGAAGAAGTCCGACGACTGGGCCCTCAAGCACGACGCGCAGGGCTTCGCCTCGGGGGCGGCGTCGATGTTCCTGCGCGAGGCGTGGGTGGTCGCCTTCGTCAAGAAGAACGGACCGGACATCAATTTCGGCGTCGCGCCGATGCCGCGCGGCAAGGCCTGGGGCGCGTTCAACTTCATCGACATCCTGTCGGTGAACAAGGGCTCCAAGCTGAAAAACGCGGCCTGGGACTACGTCCGCGTGCTGCAGGGCCAGAAGGTCCTCGACAACATCCTCGAAGTGTCGGGCTGGATCCCGCTGCGCAAGGACCGCGACTACGCGGCCTTCGTCACCAAGGAACCGCGCTACAAGCCGCTGATGGAGATTCCGGCCGGCTATACCCAGTACATCGAGGCCCCGAACCCGGCGTATGAAGAAGTCACGACGCGGGTCGGCGAAGTCATCCAGAACGGCTTCCGCGACGCCTCGCTGCTCAACAACATGGACGGCGCCAAGCGCGTCATGCAGCGCGCCCATGAGACGGCGGTGAAGATCCTCAAGGACCAGGGCATATACTCGGATTGACACGAGTGCCAGGCAGCGGGCGGGCCGACCGGACGTCCGCTGCCAGCTCTGCTCTTGAGACACCATCGATGATCAACGCTTCGGCCGCGCCGGCGGCCTATGCCCCAACAACGCGGAGCACGCGGTTCGCGGCCTATCTGGCCGGCCTGCGGCGCCAGCACATCGCCTGGGTGATCTGCGCGCTCGGGCCGATCTTCCTGCTGTTCGTCCTCATCCGCGTCTACCCGATCCTCGAGACCATCCGGCTGTCGTTCTTCCGCTACCACATCACGCAGCGCAACCGGCCGTTCATCGGCCTCGACAACTACGAACGCCTGCTCGAGGACGACGCCTTCCACACGGCGCTGTGGAACACGATCCAGTTCGCCACCCTCGCCGTGGCGCTTACGCTCCTGCTGGCCTTCATCGTGGCGCTGCTCCTGCGCAGCATCGAGCGCGCCGCACCTGTATACGAGCTGCTGCTCTATGTCCCGGTCGTGACGCCATGGGTGCCGGCCTCCGTGATCTGGAAGTGGATCTTCGATCCGATCTATGGCGTCCTCAACTACGGCCTTTCTCTCATCGGCGTGCCCAAGCTCGCCTGGCTTCAGGACCCGAACTTCATCATCTACGCCATCGTCATGGTGTCGGTGTGGAAGCTGATGGGCTATTTCGTCGTCGTCTACGGTGTCGGCCTGCGCAACATCCCCGAAGAGATCCTCGAAGCGGCCGAGCTCGACGGCGCGACGCCCTGGCAGCGCCTGCGCTACATCATCCTGCCGCAGATGAAGCCGCTGATCCTGTTCACGGTGATCATCTGCACGATCATCTATTTCAACATCTTCACGCCGGTCTACGTGCTCACCGCCTCGGCGCAGGGGGCCCCCGCCTACGACCTCAAGGTCGTGATCAGCGAGGTCTACCAGAACGCCTTCGTCTTCTACCGCATGGGCTACGCCGGCGCGCAGTCGGTGGTCCTGCTGCTCTTCGTCATGTCGCTGATCGGGCTGCAGTTCTATCTGCTGCGCGACCGGAAATGAGGCGCGGGACGGGCTGATGTTCAAGGAAAAGCCGATCATCGCGACCGCCTATTTCGTCTGCACCGTGCTGGCGGCCGGGGCGGTGCTGCCCTTAGCCTGGATCATGATGACCGCGATCAAGCCGGCCCCCGAGATCAACGCCTGGCCGCCGTCGCTGCTGCCGCACGAGCCCACGCTGGCGCATTTCTACAAGATTCTCGCCGAAGAGAATTTCCTCCGCTACGTGCTCAACTCGCTGGTGATCGCGCTCGGTTCCATGGTGTCGATCCTGATCACCTCGAGCCTCGCCGGCTTCATCTTCGCCAAGTACCGCTTCCCGCTGCGCGGCGTGTTGTTCACCATTGTCCTCGCCACGGCCGTGATCCCGCTCGAGGTCTACATCATCCCGCTCTACCTGATGGTCTTCCAGGTGCGGATGCTCAACACCTTCCCGGCCCTCATCTTCCCGTTCATCATCATGACCTTCGGCGTGTTCTTCATGCGCCAGGTCATCATGTCGATCCCCGACGAGCTGCTCGAGGCGGCACGGGTCGACGGCGCCAGCGAGTTCTGGATCTACCTGCGCATCATCCTGCACCTCAGCAAGTCGGGGCTGATGGCGCTCGGCGTCTTCGCTTTCTCCGAGGCGTGGGCGCATTTCATCTGGCCGCTGGTCATGGTGACGAGCAAGGACATGTATACGAGCGAGCTCGGCCTCGCGATCTACCAGCGCCAGTTCTACATCGAGTACGGCCCGATCTCGGCCGGCGCCGTGATCAGCATCATCCCGATGATGATCGTGTTCGCTCTGCTGCGCCGGCACATCATGCAGGGCATTGCCACCAGCGGCCTGCGCGGCTAGGGCGGGCCGTGTGCCACATGATGGCGGCACACGGCCTGAGCCGGCGCCGAGCCTACGGGCTGGTGGTGATGGATCGGTCGAGATCCCGTATCGCTCCCGGCGGCCGTGACCGGACCGGTTATTTTTGTACCAGACGATTTGAGAGAATTGACCTGGGCAGAAGGAATTGGAGATGTCGAGACGAGGATTTGGCGCGGAGCAGATTGTTTCCAGGCCGAGGCAGATCGAAGGACTGATGGCGCAGGGCAAGCCTGTGGCATGGGCGTGCAGCGACTTGATTATCTCCGTGGTTGACCGCGGCGCCGACTGCGGAGATAACTCCGGCCTCTGATCGAAGGTATCCCTTACATGAATCGCATCTTTTCCGGCATTCAGCCGACCGGCAACCTGCATATCGGCAACTATCTCGGCGCCATTCGCAATTGGGTCGAGCTGCAGAAGAGCTTCGATTGCATCTTCTGCATCGTCGATCTGCACGCTCTCACGGCGCCGCAGGATCCCAAGCTGCTGCGGGCGCAGACGCGCGAGGTGACCGCCGCCTATCTCGCCGCCGGCATCGATCCCAAGTCCTGCATCATCTTCAACCAGTCGATGGTGGCGGAGCACAGCGAGCTCGCCTGGCTGTTCGGCTGCCTGACGCCGCTCGGTTGGCTCAACCGCATGACGCAGTTCAAGGAGAAGGCAGGCAAGGACCGCGAGAATGCCCTCCTCGGCCTCCACGCCTATCCGGTGCTGATGGCCGCCGATATCCTGCTCTACAAGGCGACCCATGTGCCGGTGGGCGAGGATCAAAAGCAGCATCTCGAGCTGACGCGCGACATCGCCGGCGCCTTCAACCGCCGCTACGGAATCGAGTATTTCCCGCTGCCCGAACCGCAGATTTTCGGCGCGGCGACGCGGGTGATGAGCCTGCGCGACGGCACGAAGAAGATGAGCAAATCGGATGCCTCCGACTACAGTCGCATCAACCTGACCGACACGGCCGATCTCATCGCCCAGAAGTTCAAGAAGGCAAAGACCGATCCGCACCCCCTGCCCGACAGCGCGGGCGGTCTGAAGGATCGGCCCGAGGCGGAGAATTTGCTGAGCATCTACGCC
>JACQDQ010000013.1 GCA_016201015.1 Pseudomonadota bacterium
GACGGCCCCGACAAGGTCTCCGGCCGCGCCAAATACACCGCCCACTTCGTCCAGCCCGGCACGCTGGCCGGACGCATCTATCGCAGCCCCTACGGGCACGCCGAGACACTCGCAATCGACGTGTCCGAAGCGGCGAAGCTGCCCGGCGTCAAGGCGATCGTCACCGGCGCCGATTGCGACAAGACCTTCGGCGTGCTGCCGATCTCGCGGTCGGAGCATCCGCTGGCGCGTGACAAGGTGCGCTATCGCGGCGAGCCGGTGGCGGCGGTGGCGGCAATCGACGATGCCACGGCGGTCAAGGCGCTGCGGCTCATCCGGATGACGGTCCGCGAGCTGCCGGCCTACTACACGATCGAGGCCGCGCTCGCCGCCGACGCCATCCCCATCCACCGGCACCGGCCGAAGAACGTCGAGCGCGACGTGCTGTTCGAGCTCGGCGACGTCGCGCAGGGCTTCGCCGACGCCCATCTGGTGCACGAGGAGAGCTATCTCTGCCCCGAGGTCTGCCAGAACCAGATGGAGATGCACGCCGCGATCGCCGAATACGACGCGATGCGCGGGCGGATGACGGTCCACGCCAGCACGCAGGTGCCCTACTACGTTCATCTGATGCTGGCGCGGATCCTCGACATGGACATGTCGCGCATTCGCGTGATCAAGCCGCATATCGGCGGCGGCTTCGGCTGCCGCACCGAGACGCTCAATGTCGAGCTGATCGCCGCGCTGCTCGCGCGCCGGGCCGGCGGCCGCGTCCGCCTGGTGGTCAACCGCGAGGAGACGTTCATCACCCATCGTGGGCGGCCGGAAACCGAAATCCGGCTGAAGATGGGCCTGCGCCGCGACGGCCGCATCACCGCGGTCGAATGCGAGTGCCGCCAGCGCGGCGGCGCGCATGGCGGCTACGGCGTCGTCACCATCCTCTATTCCGGGTCGATGCTCTACGCCATCTACGACCTGCACAACGTGAAATATGCCGGCGTGCGCGCGATCACCAACACGCCGCCCTGCGGCGCCTTTCGCGGCCACGGCACGGTGGATATCCGCTTCGCCTTCGAATCGCTGCTGGACCAGATGGCCGGCGCGCTCGGGCTCGACCCGTTCCAGGTGCGCCGCGCCAATCTGCTCACGGCGCCGACCTTCACCGACAACGACTTGATGGTGAACAGCTACGGCCTGCCCGAATGCCTCGACTGGGTCGAGCGCGAGAGCGGCTGGAAGCAGCGCAAGGGCAAGCTGGCCAAGGGCAAGGGCCTCGGCATGGCGTGCTCGCATTACATCAGCGGCGCCTCGAAGCCGGTCAACTGGACCGGCGAGCCGCACGCCACGGTGCAGCTCAAGCTCGATTTCGACGGCGCCATCGTGCTGCTCACCGGCGCCGCCGAGATCGGCCAGGGCTCGTCGACCGTGCTTGTGCAAACTGTAGCCGAAGTGCTCGGCCTCGACCTGTCGCGCATCCGCATCGTCTCCGGCGACAGCGAGGTGGTGCCGAAGGATAACGGCTCCTATTCCTCGCGCGTCACCTTCATGGTCGGCAACGCGGCGATCGACGCGGCGCGAAATTTGAAGACCATCCTGGTCGCCGCCGCGGCGCGCCGGCTCGGCGCGCGGCCCGAGGATATCGAGTGCCTCGGCGAGCTGTACCGCGCCGGCACCCAGGACCAGGGCGCGACCTTCGATGAGGTGGTGACCGAGGCGCTCGCCGCCAACGGCACGATCACGGTCACCGGCAACTACTCGACAGCGTCGACGAAGAGACGGGCGTCGTCACCGTCGATAAGGTGTGGGTCGCGCATGACTGCGGCAAGGCGCTCAACCGGCTCACCGTCGAGGGCCAGGTGCAGGGCTCGGTATGGATGGGCATGGGCCAGGCGATGAGCGAGGAGACCGGCTATCACGACGGATTGCTGGTCACCGCCAACATGCTCGACTACCGCGTGCCGACCATCCAGGACTCGCCGCCGATCGCGGTCGGCATCGTCGAAAGCAACGACCCGCACGGGCCGTTCGGCGCCAAGGAGGCGGGCGAAGGCTCGCTCGCCGCGTTCCTGCCGGCGCTGACCAATGCCATCGCCGACGCCATCGGCCACCGCTTCAACGATCTGCCGGTGACGCCGGACCGCGTGTTCGCGGCGCTCGAAAGGCGCGCGCGGCACGCGGGCGGACGCGGCCAGGCGGCGGGAGCCTGATGGACGCGTTGCCCGAGTTCACGCTGCTGCGCCCGCGCACGCTCGACGAGGCGCTGTCGGCGTATCGGGCGCATCCCGACAGCCGGCTGATCGGCGGCGGCACCGACATCCTGGTCAATATCCGGCGCGGCATCCTCGCCCCGCCGGCGCTCATCGACATGAACGGCGTCGGCGAGCTGCACGCCATCAAAGCGGATGCCGACCGGCTCGAGATCGGCGCCTCGGCGACCATCGCCGCGCTCGCCGCCCATGCAGGCGTCATCGCCCATTATCCCGTGGTGGCCGAGGCGGCCCACTCGATCGCCGGCCCGACGCAGCGCGGCATGGGCACGCTCGGCGGCAATCTCTGCCTCGATACGCGCTGCATCTACTACAACCAGAGCGAATGGTGGCGCGCCGCCAACCACCACTGCCTCAAGACCACCGGCGACATATGCTACGTCGCGCCGAAGAGCCGCGGCGTCTGCTTCGCCACCTTCAGCGGCGATCTGGCGCCGGCGCTGCTGGTACTGGGCGCCGCGGTCGAGCTGCTGGGACCGGAGGGGCGGCGCACCCTGCCGCTCCACGAGCTCTATATCGGCACCGCGCGGCATGACGCCGCCGAAGGCGACCCTAGCGCCGGCGACGGCAAGCGCTATCTCGCCCTCAAGCCGAACGAGTTCGTTACCGCGGTCAAGCTGCGCCACACGCCGGATTTGCGCTCCGGCTACGCCAAGATCCGCATCCGCCGCTCGATCGAGTACCCGGTAGCCGGCGTCGCCGTGGCGCTGCGCCGGGCCGGCGACGCGCTCGCCGATCTGCGCGTGGCCGTCACCGGCACCAATCCGCGCCCGGTGCTGCTGGCGGGCTGCACCGCGCTGTGCGGCGGCGCGCTCGACGACGGCGTGTTCGAGCGGCTCGACGGGCTGATCCGCGACCAGGTCATGGCGATGAAGACGACCTTCACGCCGGGCCACTACCGCCGCCGCATGGCCGGCGTGCTGGCGCGGCGGCTGGTGACGCGCCTGTTCGCCGGCTTAGCGCGGCATACCAACTATAAGGATGCCTCAGCGCCGCCGCCCCGCCAAGAAGCAGCCGATGGCCAGGAGCTGGATCGCCGCCGCGGCAATGAACACCAGCTGCGGCGCGCCGGCCTGCACCGCACCGTCCGCCAGCGCGCGGATGGCGCCGAAGGCGGCCGGAGCGAAGGCATAGCTGCCCTGGCCGATGGCGACGATCAGCGGCACGACGCGCGGCACGTCGTCCTTGACGAATTCGACCTGGGCGATGAGCGGCGGCAGCGAGGTCGCGTTGCCGATGCCGGCGCCGAACAGCACGACGCCGAGCAACAAAAGCGGCACGCTCTCGCCCGCGGCGAGGATCAGCAGCACCGCGCCGGCGAACTGCACCGCGTAGCTGGCGCAGGCGATGCGGCGGCGGTCGGCGCCGGCCGGCATCAGCCAGCCGACCAAGCTGCGGCCGGCGATGGCGCAGGCGGTCGCCGCGCCCATGGCCAGGCCCGCGCCCTGCCCGCCCAGCGCCGGTACCAGCAGCGAGAACAGGTGGGCGATGAGGCCGACCTGCGCGACGAGGCCGAGCGCCATGCCGGCGGCCAAGGTGAGAAAGCGGCGGTCGCGCCACAACGCCGCGCCCGGCAGCGGCCGCGCCTGCGGCGAGAGCATGGCGGCGGCGGGCGCGCCGGCCGCGTCGCCGTCCGGCCGCAGCCCCATTGTCTCCGGCGTGCGGGAAAAAATGTGATCGGCCAGCAGCAAGACGGCGGCGATCATGACGAGGCCGATGATCGCGGCGGCCCACGGAAAGCCGAGCAGGCCGATCGCCGCGACCCATAGCGGCGAGAACACGACGCCGCCGATGCTGGCGCCGTTATAGGCCATGGCCAGCGCCGCCGGACGCGTACGCGCGAACCACGGCGCGATGATGGCGTTGACCGCGGCGGCGCCCATCGCCACCCAGCCGGCGCCGCTGAGCAGGGCGGCGACGAGAAGCTGCCACGGCTCGGCCGCAACCGCCCAGCCGAGCACGCCGAGAGCGAGCGCAACGCAGCCGCCCTTGGTGACTCTCGGCAGGCCGTAGCGCCGGTAGAGCTCCGGCAGATTGGCGACGACGACGGCGCCGACCAGGAAATGCACGGTGACCGCGGCCGAGACCAGCAGCACCGGCCAGCCGCGCGTCGCCTGTACCTCGTGCAGATAGACCGGCGGGCCGTAGAAGCCGACGCCCCAGCCGAACGACGCCAGCACGAAGGCCGCCGCGACGACGCGCCAGCCGAAAAACACTCCCGGGGATTGAAGGGCGCCGGCCGCGTCGTTCATGCCGCCATTGTGCATGTCCGGCGGCCAGGGTGTTTCGGCGCCGGCCGAAGCATCGGGCGGTGCGCCGCGTCCGCGGGACTTGAACGATGGCCGCTCATCGCGTATGTATATGCCATTGGGATATACGTGGAGGCGACCATGGTCCGCTCGACCGTCTTCAAGAGCAATCGCAGCCAGGCGGTGCGCCTGCCCAAGCCCGTCGCTTTCCCCGAGGGCGTGCATCAGGTCGAGATCGTCAAGATCGGCCGCAGCCGGGTCATCAGCCCGGTCGGCAAGCGTTGGGACGATCTGTTCCTCAACGGGCCGCGCGCCTCGGCCGATTTCATGGATGAGCGCCGCCAACCGGCAGCCGAGGAGCGCGAGAAGCTCTGATGCTGCAATACATGCTCGACACCAACATTTGCATCTACGTGATCAAGGACTATCCGCCGAAGCTGCGGCAGCGCTTCAACCGGCTGGCGGAGCAGCTTTGCATATCGACCATCACTCTCGCCGAGCTGCATTACGGCGCCGAGAAATCGGCGCGGCGTCTCGAAAATCTCCAAGCCATCGAGCACTTCGTTGCGCGGCTCGACGTGCTGCCGTTTTCGCCGCAGGCGGCGGCGCATTGTGGACAAATGCGGGCCGAACTCGAACACGCCGGCACGCCGGCCGGCCCGCACGACATGCTGATCGCCGCCCATGCGCGCGCCGAGGGGTTGATCGTCGTCACCAACAACGCCCGCGCGTTCAAGCGCATGCCCGGAATTCGCGCCGAGAATTGGACGTAGTCGGCGCCCGGCAGCCGCCCCCTACCCCGCCGGCTGGAACAGTTCGATCGGGTTGCCGAACGGGTCCTCGAGCAGGATCTGCTTGCCGCCGGGTCCGCTCAGGATGTCGTTGCGGAATTTGAGCCCGGCCCCGCGCAGCCGCGCCACCTCGGCCGCGAGATCGGCGACGATCACCTGGAAGCGGTTCCAGCCGCCCGCCTCCGGCCGCCGGCCGTCCGGCATCGGCCGCCCGCCCGAGCTCAACGGACCGCTGAGCAGCAGGCGCAGCCCGCCGCGCGTCACCGAAGCGAAGGCCGGCATCGCGTCCATCTGCACGGCGAAGCCGAGATGCGTGGTGTAGAAGGCGACGGCGGCGGCGACGTCGGGAACGATGTAGCGGACGTTGACGTAATTCTCGGCCATGCTTGCCTCGCTATGCGCTGTGGTTCCGCCCCCCGGGCGAAGGCCGCGAGTGTAGCGTCAAGGACCGCCGCCGGGGAATGCCGCGTGCCGCGCAATCGCTTCCCTATTCTCGTCATGGCCGCACTTGTTGCGGCCATCCACGTTTTTCTCTTTGACTCATATGAGATTCGTGGATGGCCGGGACTCGCCATCGGAACAGGTCCGAGGGCGGCCCGGCCATGACGGCCGAAAGATGGAGCGCGATCATGTGAGCCCAGATGCTCGTCGTCACCAACAACGCCCGCGAGTTCAAGCGCATGCCCGGAATTCGCGCCGAGAATTGGACGTGACGGCTATTTCGCCCGGGATGGCGGTATTCGGCGACAATGGTAGCGAGCGGCCGTCATCACGGCGTTGCAAATTGCCGCAGGGAGCGCAAATTGCTACCCTAACTCTCGGAATTGGCGTTGATCAGGGGAGCGTCGAGTCAATCGAGGGAGATACAAATGCAGCAGACGAAGGCGATTACCCCGCAAGGCAAGCACCTGCCCTACGAAGCGCGGCATATCAATGATGTCGAGTGGGAGACGATCCGCTGGCCCGGCGAGACCGGCAAGATGCTGTTCCATCCCCGATCCGAGCGCCCGACCGAGCCGAATGCCGGCATCCTACGCCTGGAGCCGGGCGCGCACCATCCGCTGCACAATCACGATTTCGCCCAGGTCTGGTACATTCTCTCCGGCGAATTCACGATCGACGAAACGAAGTACGGTCCCGGTACCATGATCTTTCATCCCGATCCGCATTTCGAAGGTAAGTTCGAAACACAGACGGGTGGCGATATACTCATCGTGCAATATCCCGGGCCGACGACGGGCGGCCGGCCGATTTACGACGAGCGCTTCAACATGGAACAGCGCCGGCCGGTGTCGAAAGAACGCACCGACATGTAAGCTTGGTGCTTGCGATCTGGAACAGGCGCGGTGTCTTCGCCGCGCCCGATCTTTGTCGCACACCGCCGAATCTCTGGTCATACGCAGTTGTCGCGCCCGGCGTTGCATTCCCCGCCGGCCTCTCCCGGCCCGCGGCCCGCTCCTTCCGTGGTTCAGTCCTACGGCTCAGATGGCGAAGAAGCCGATGGTGACCAGCGCCATGACCAAAGTCGCCAGCCAGCCGCCCACCAGCATCGGGCGCGGCAAGGTCAGCCGGCCCATGATGCGCGGGTTCATGGCGATCACCATCATGACGTCTCTCGTACGCGGAGTCGCACCTTCGGTCACCGGCGAAAGGCAAAGGGCCGGGGGGTACTCCTGTAGATGATTGCAATTGCAAGAAAATTCCCCGCCCTTCCCCCGCTTCAAGCCGCATGGACTCCCGTGATGCATTGCCGCTAGACTTCGCCGCAGTCATGAACGACGTGTCGCATCCTTCGCCCGCCGACCTGCACACCGATCCGCCGAGCGGCTTTCGTCAGCTCGTCGGCTACCGCATCGCCGACTGGTCGGAGGGCGCGGCGCGCCTCACGCTCAGTATCGGACCCAGGCACTTGAACCGCAGCGACGTGGTGCATGGCGGCGTGCTGGCCACGGTGATGGACGCCGCCGGCGGCCATGCCGGCTGCTACTGCCCCTATCCCGGCCGCGTCAGGCGCTCCGTCACCGTCTCGCTCACGGCGAATTTCATCGCGCCGGCGACCAGCGGCGCCATCTCGGCCCGCGGCTATGTGCGCGGCGGCGGCAAGCATATCTTCGTCGCCTCGATCGAGGTG
>JACQDQ010000395.1 GCA_016201015.1 Pseudomonadota bacterium
GCGTATCGGTTGTCGGGCGAAGGTCAGCGCTCAGGCGTCCGCCAGCACGTCGGTATAGAGTTCGTTGGGATCAGGCTCGGGCGAGTTCTGCGCGAATTCCGCCGCAGCGGTGACGACCTCTTTCACCTCGCGATCGATCTGCTTGAGTCTCGGCTCGTCGGCATGTCCGGCGTCGATCAGAGACTTGGCGAGCTGGTCGATCGGGTCGTGCTCCGTGCGCATTCGCTCGACTTCCTCCTTCGAGCGGTACTTCGCCGGATCCGACATCGAATGGCCGCGGTAGCGGTAAGTGTTCATCTCGAGAATGTACGGACCCTTGCCGGCGCGCGCATGCGCCACCGCGCGCGCGCCCGCCTCGTAGACGGTCGCGACGTTCATGCCGTCGACCGCCTCGCCCGGAATGCCGTAGGCCTCGCCGCGGCGATAGAGCTCGGTCGTCGCCGAGGCGCGCTGCACGGCCGTGCCCATGCCGTACTTGTTGTTCTCGATGACGTAAATGACCGGCAGCTTCCACAGCGCCGCCATGTTGAAGCTCTCGTAGACTTGCCCCTGGTTCACTGCGCCATCGCCGAGATAGGTGAGGCTGACATTGTTTTTGTTGCGATAGCGAAAGGCGAAGGCCAGGCCGGTGCCGATCGGCACCTGCGCGCCGACGATGCCGTGGCCGCCATAGAAATTCTTCTCGGCGCTGAACATGTGCATCGAGCCGCCCTTGCCCTTCGAATACCCGCCGCGGCGGCCGGTGAGCTCCGCCATCACGCCTTTCGGGTCCATGCCGCTGGCGAGCATGTGTCCATGGTCGCGATAGCTGGTGATCACTGCGTCCTGGGGCGTGATCGCCGCTTGCATGCCGACGACCACGGCCTCTTGCCCGATATAGAGATGGCAGAAGCCGCCGACCAACCCCATGCCGTACATCTGGCCTGCCTTCTCTTCGAAGCGGCGGATGAGCAGCATGCTGCGGTAATGCGCGATGAGAACGTCGGGATCGACCTCGGGCTCGTCGGCCTTGGCCCGACGCTTGGTGACGGCCATACTCCACTCCTCCCAAAGCTGGCGCCCTGCGGACGGCTGCGCGCGATCCTATCCGAGTCGCGCAGACACTACGTTTGCGTTCCCAGCATGACAAGTATGCATGAGAATATCTATCTGAAATATCTTGACAAAACATTTCTTAACCGGATTCGAGTTAATTGTGCTCCGCAGCATCTGATGCAACGGCGCTCTACAATGTCGGAGGCACGAACTGGCCAAGCCAAAATCCTCTTTGCCACGGTCCGGCCTTGCGATAAGTCTTCAAGACAAGACTTAGGCTACCGGGAGGTTCGAACCATGAAAAATGCGATCGTCGCCCTCGTTGCCGCCGGTATCGCGCTGACCGGGACGGCCGCCGACGCGCAGCAGCCGGTCAAGATCAAGTTCAGCCACGTCGTCGCCGAGGCGACGCCGAAGGGCCAGGGCGCGTTGAAATTCAAGCAGCTCGCCGAGGAGCGCCTGCCCGGCCGCGTCGTGGTCGAAGTCTATCCGAACTCGCAACTGTTCGGCGACGCCAAGGAGATGGAAGCGCTGCTCCTCGGCGATGTGCAGATCATCGCCCCGTCGTTGTCAAAATTCGACAAGTTCACCAAGAAGCTGCAGGTCTTCGACTTGCCGTTTCTGTTCGACGACGTCGAGGCGATCGATCGCTTTCAGCGCAGTCCCATCGGCCAGGATCTGCTGAAGTCCCTGGCCTCCAAGGGGTACACCGGTCTTGCCTACTGGCACAATGGCATGAAGGAGCTGTCGGCGAACAAGCCGCTGGCCTTGCCGGCCGACGCCAAGGGCCTCAAGTTCCGCATCCAGGCGTCGAACGTGCTCGAGGAGCAGTTCAAGGCGCTCGGTGCCAATCCGCAGAAGATGGCCTTTGCCGAGGTCTACCAGGCGCTGCAGACCGGCGTGGTCGACGGGCAGGAGAATACGTGGTCGAACATCTACTCGCAGAAGTTCCATGAGGTGCAGAAATACATCGCCGAGACCAATCACGGCGTGATCGACTACATGGCCGTCGCCAACACCAAATTCTGGTCGGGCCTGCCGGCCGACATGCGCGCGGTGCTCGAGCAGTGCATGGCGGAAGCGACCAAGTTCGGCAACGACCTCGCCGCATCGATCAACGCGGCCGACAAGAAGCGAATCGTCGATTCCGGACGGAGCCAGATCATTGCGCTTACCAAGGCTCAGCTCGCGGAATGGCGCAAAGCGATGACGCCGGTCTACAAGAAGTTCGAAGGCGAGATCGGCAAGGACGTGATCGACGCCGCGCTCAAGGCCAATACCACGAGCTGACGGCCCGAGCCGGCGGACGCCCGGCGGGGGGCCGGGACTCAGGTGATCGCCAACCTCGTCAACCGGCTGGAGGAGGCGCTCATCTGCCTCCTTCTCGCGGCGATGACCCTTCTCACCTTCGTTCAGGTGGTGCTGCGCTACGTCTTCAACAGCGGCTTTACCTGGGCGCTGGAAGCATCGACCTATATGTTCGGCTGGCTGGTGCTGCTCGCCATGTCGTACGGCGTGAAGGCGGGCTCGCATATCGGTGTCGATGTCATCGTCAAGCTGCTGCCGTCTGCCGGGCAGCGCGTGGCGGGCGTGATCGGCGGCGCGCTCTCGGTCGCCTACGCGGCTATTCTCCTCGTCGGCAGCTACTACTATATCGACACGATGCACACGCTGGGGATCGAGGCCGATGACATTCCCGTCGAGCGCTGGATTCTCCTGCTCGCCTTGCCGATCGGCTTCATCCTGCTGCTGTGGCGCCTGGTGGAAACGACCTGGCGCATTGTCACGGGCCGGCAAACAGGGCTGCGTCTGGCCGACGAGGCCAGGGAGGCGATCGAGCAGTTCCACGGGGATGCCGGCGGGAGCAGCGGGTCGAAGCCGCAATGACCACGGCTTTCCTCTTCGTGGCGCTCTTCGCCTTCATGTTTCTCGGCATGCCGATTGCCATTTCGCTTGGCCTGGCAAGCGTGCTGACCATCCTGTTCTTCGCCCAGGACTCGCTTGCCTCGCTGGCGCTGAAGTTCTTCCAGACGATGGAGAACTTCACGCTGATGGCGATCCCGTTCTTCATCCTCTCCGGCGCCTTCCTGACCACCGGCGGCGTGGCGCGGCGGCTGATCCATTTCGCCACGTCCGTGGTCGGCCACATCAGCGGCGGCCTGGCGATCGGGGCGGTCCTCGCCTGCATGCTGTTTGCCGCCATCTCCGGCTCGTCGCCGGCGACCGTGGTTGCCATCGGCTCGATCGTCATCGCCGGCATGGTGAAGACCGGCTACACGAAGGAATACGCGACCGGCGTCATCTGCAATGCCGGAACATTGGGCATCCTGATCCCGCCGTCGATCCCGATGGTGGTCTATTGCGCCGCCACGGAGAGCTCGGTCGGGCGCATCTTCATGGCCGGGTTTCTGCCCGGCCTCGTGCTCGGCCTGATGCTGATGGCCGCGATCTATGTCTCGGCGCGGATCCTCAACCTGCCGAAGCTGCCGCAGGCCTCGCTCGGCGAGATATTCGGCGCCGCCCGCGAGGCGATCTGGGGCCTGCTGCTCATCGTCGTGATCCTCGGCGGCATCTACGGCGGCGTCTTCACGCCGACCGAGGCCGCGGCCGTGGCCGCCGTCTATGCCTTCGTCGTCGCCGTCTGGGTCTATGGCGATATCGGGCTGATGGAGGTGCCGAAGGTCCTGCTCGACGCCGGCAAGGTGTCGGTGATGCTGATGTTCATCATCGCCAATGCCTTTCTCTTCGCCCACGTGCTCACCACCGAGCGCATCCCGCAGAGCATCGCCGAGGCGATCATCGCCGCCGATATGCAGCCGTGGATGTTCCTGGTTGTGGTCAACATCATCCTGCTCATCGCCGGCAACTTCATGGAGCCTTCGGCGATCATCCTGATCCTGGCGCCGATCTTCTTTCCGATCGCCAGGCGGCTCGGCATCGACGCGATCCATCTCGGCGTCATCATGGTCGTCAACATGGAGATCGGCATGATCACGCCGCCGGTCGGCCTCAACCTGTTCGTCGCCTCGGGCATCACCGGCATGAGCCTATGGGATGTCGTCCGCGCCGCGATGCCGTGGTGCTCGATCCTGCTCGTCTTCCTGATCATCGTGACCTATGTCCCGTGGCTGTCGCTGGTGCTGCCGAACTGGATCTTCGGCGCGGCATCCTGAGCGGCGCGACGCGAGCGACGAAACGTTCCTGGGACGGCCGGTCAGGCCGCTTTATCGGCTGGTGCCAAGCGGCGGATCGAAGATCACGACTTCGTCGGGCCGTGCCAGATTGAGGACGAGGCGCGCGCGCTCGTCGAGCAGGTCGGGATCGAGATTATCCGGCCGCAGCAGAGCGACGCGGCGCTCCAGCGCCCGGCGCTCGGCGGTTACCTCGTCGAGCTGCGCCTGCGCCTCGACGATCCGCTCGCGGAGCTGCATATAGGCCACGAGTCCGCGGTCGCCCTCCTCGCGGCAGGGCGGCTGCGGGCCGCGGCCGAGGAGGAGCGCTTCTCCCGGGTCAAGCACGACCCCCACCTCCCGGTCCGCGCCTTCCGCTTCTGCCTGCGCGAGGCGGGGATCGGACCGCAGGACCTCGACGCCCTCGGCTACTACGAGGCGCCCGTCGCCAAGCTCTCCCGCCAGCTCTGGGCCGGGCCCCAGGAGGGGGCGCTGGTCGGAAACAACGACTTCGCCTGGCTCGATCCGGGCGCTCCGGAGCGCGCGCTGCGCGAGGGGCTCGGCTACGAAGGACCGGTCCTGACCTTCGGCCACCACCTCTCGCACGCCGCCTCCGCCTTCTACTTCTCCGGTTTCGAGCAGGCCGCGATCCTCACTGTCGACGGGGTCGGCGAGTGGGATACCACGACCTACGCGCGCGCGGACGACGGACGGATCGAGCTCGTGCCGGAGCTGCCGCCGGTCGAATTCCCCCACTCGCTCGGTCTCCTCTATTCGACCCTCACCTCCTACCTCGGCTTTGCGGTCAACGACGGCGAATACAAGGTGATGGGTCTCGCCCCCTACGGCGCGCCGCGCTTCGCGGCCGAGATGCGGCGGCTGGTCGACTCGCAGACCGGCGGCCGGTTCCGCCTCGACC
>JACQDQ010000396.1 GCA_016201015.1 Pseudomonadota bacterium
CTGCATGCGGAGCAGGGCCTCGGCGACACGATTCAATTCATACGCTACGTGCCCCTGGTGGCCGCGCTTGGTGGCCGGGTCGTCCTGCAGGTGTCACCAGAATTGAAGCGCCTGCTCCAGGCATTTCCGGGGGTCGAGCGCCTCGTCGCGCCGGCCGACGAGCTGCCGCGCTACGATGTCCACCTGTCGCTACTGAGCCTGCCGCGCGCCTTCGCGACAGAGCTGCCGACCATTCCCGACGATGTTCCCTATGTGACGGCCGAACCCGCTGCCGTCCGGGCGTGGGGCCAACGGCTCGCTGCCTATCGCGGACGGCGGGTGGGATTGGTGTGGGCGGGGCGGCCGGAACACCGGAATGACCGCAATCGCTCGCTCCAGTTGCAGAAACTTGCTACCCTTGCGGCCGTGCCCGATGTGACCTTCTTGTCGCTGCAGAAGGGGCCGGCGGCGGCGCAGCTTGCCGGCCCGCCAGCCGGGTTCTCGCCGGTCGATCTCGGGCAAGAACTCGGCGATTTCGCCGACACGGCGGCGGTCATCGCCAATCTCGATCTGGTCATTTCGGTCGATACGTCGGTGGCGCATCTGGCCGGCGCGCTGGGACGGCCGGTGTGGTGCCTGCTGCCGTTTGCGCCGGACTGGCGCTGGCTGCGCGGGCGCGAGGACAGCCCGTGGTATCCGACGATGCGCCTGTTCCGCCAGCGCCGGCACGGGGACTGGAGCGACGTCGCTGCGCGCGTCGTCGAGGCGTTGAGGGTGCCGGCGTGATTGCCAAGCGCGGCTCCGTGCCCGGCGCCAGCGGCAGCGGCCGATCCCCCGATCCACCCGGCTCGGCGGTGCAGCGCGCCTTCATCAATACCTTGAAGCAGGCCCTGCAGCATCACCAGGCAAAACGCTTGGAGGCCGCCGAACAGCTCTATCGGCAAGTGCTGCAGCATCAGCCGGACCACCCGGATGCGCTGCACCTTCTCGGCATTCTTGGCCGCCAGACCGGACGGTTGGCGTTGGCCGTCGACCTCATCGGCCGGGCGGTGTCGGTCCGCCCCGATTTCGCCGCGGCACATGCGAATCTGGCGCTGGCACTCATCGATCTTGGCCGCCATGCTGAAGCGGCGGTCGCATGCCGCCGCGCTATTTCTCTCAAGCCGGGCCACGCCGAAGCGCATGCCTATCTTGGTGCCGTTCTGCGCCTGCAGGGTGAGCTCGATGCGGCCGCGTCGAGCTATCGGACGGCGGTGACGCTCGATCCCAGCTTCGCGCAGGCCCATGTCAATCTCGGCGACGTCCTGCAGGAGCTAGGGCACAGCGACGAGGCGGTCGCCGCCTTCCGACGGGCGACGATTGTCGCCCCCTATCTGGCGGAGGCCCACAGCAATCTCGGTACCGTGCTCAAGGATCGCGGCGAGGTCGACGAGGCGATTGCCTGTCTGCGGCGAGCCCTCGCTCTCAAGCCGGGCCTGGCTGCCGCGCGCTGGCAGCTCTGCATGGCCCGGCTGCGCGTTCTCTATGCCGACGTCGGCGAGATCGCGGCGTGTCGCGATGCCTACGCGGCGGACTTGCAGGCCCTCGACGAGGCCTGCCGCACCGACCCGGCATTCGCCGCGGCTTCGGCCCAGCACGCCGTGGGCTCGGCGCAGCCGTTTTTCCTGCCCTATCAGGGCAAATGCGACAAGGACCTGCAGGCGGTCTACGGCGCCTTGGTTGCCCGTCTGATGGCGCAACGCCATCCTCTCTGGGCGACGCCGCCGCCGCCGGTGGCTCGCGCCCCCGGCGAGAAGCTGCGCATCGGCTTTGTCTCCGGTTATTTTCATGGCCATTCCGTTTGGAAAGTGCCGCTCAAAGGCTGGCTTGAGCAACTTGACCGTCAAAGATTCCGCATATTCGGCTATTGCACGCGGTCGCGGCGTGACGAGCATACGCGCCTGGCGGAACGCCTCTGCGAGCGATTTGTCCAGGCCGATCTGTCAGTCGACGAATGGTGCCGCACGATTCGCGACGACAATCCGCACGTCGTGATCTTTCCCGAAATCGGCATGGATGCGATGACGGCAAAGCTAGCGGCGCAGCGGCTGGCGCCGGTCCAGGCGACGTCCTGGGGTCATCCGGAGACCAGCGGGCTGTCGACCATCGATTACTTTCTGTCGAGCGACCTGATGGAACCGCCGGACGCCGAGGCACACTACACGGAGCGTTTGGAGCGGCTGCCCAATCTCTCGATTCACTACACGCCGCCCGCGCTGCCGGCCATGATGGCAACCCGCGCCGAGATCGGCGCGCGCGACACGGCCGTCATCTATTGGTGTTGCCAGTCCTTGTTCAAATATCTGCCGCAATTCGACGATGTGTTTCCACGGATCGCGCGCAAGGTCGGCGATTGTCAGTTCGTTTTCATCGCATATGAGCCGGGCACCGCGGTGACCGAGACGATGCGCCATCGCCTGGCGGCGGCCTTCGCCCATCATTCGCTCGAGCATGAGCGGTACTGCATCTTTCTGCCGCGGCTGGAGACGCCGCGATTTGCCGCAATGATGCGGCTGGCCGACGTGTTTCTCGACAGTTTCGAGTGGTCGGGGTGCAATTCCGTGTTGGAAGCCCTCGCCTGTGAGCTTGCGGTCGTGACCTGCCCGGGCAGTCTGATGCGCGGGCGCCATGCCGCGGCGATTCTCAAGGCGATTGACATGCACGAGACGATTGCCGGGTCGATCGATGAATACGTCGACATCGCCGTGCGCCTGGGGCGCGACAAGGCGTGGCGGGCGGGTATCGCCGGCAGGATCGCGGCGAACAAGCATCGCCTCTATGGCGATACGGCCAGCATCCGTGCCCTCGAAGAATTTCTCGATCGGGTATCGGCATGAGCTTCGGTGAACGCGCGGCCGACGGTGCCGGACCGCCAGCGGATCCGAACGAAAGGTACAAGCAAGCCCTCGGCCACCAGCAGGCCGGGCGTTGGCGCGAGGCGGAGGCCGGTTATCGCCAGGTGATCGCGTTGGCGCCGGGGCATTGGGCGGCGCACGGCAATCTCGGCGTCGTCTTGAGCGCGCAAGGACAGATCGAGGCGGCCGTCGCCAGTTTGCGCCGGGCGATCGAGCTGAATGCGGACTATGCCTTGGCGCACAACAATCTCGGCGTCACGCTCCGGCGGTTGGGCAGGCAGAGCGAAGCCGTCGACAGTTTTCGCAGCGCCGTGCGGCTGCAGCCGGAATGGCCGGAATGTCTCGCCAATTTGGGCGGGACGCTGGCGGCACTCGGCCGCGGCGACGAGGCGGAGCTCATCTGCCGACGCGCCATCGCTCTGAAGCCGGAACACGGTCCGGCGCACATCAACCTGGCGATGGCCCTGCGCGGCCGTGGGCGCCTTGCCGAGGGGATCGAGGCCTGCCGGCGCGGCCTGGAATTGGCGCCGAATAATCCGGAGGGTCATAACAATCTCGGCGGCCTGTTGCAGGGAATGGGGCGCCTCGCCGAGGCGGTGGCCGCCTATCGCCAGGCGCTCGCGCTGGCGCCGCGATATGCGGTGGCGCATAACAATCTCGGCGCCGCATTGCAGGCGCAGGGACATTTTACCGAAGCGATCGCCAGCTACCGCCAGGCCATCGCCCGCAGGCCTGACTATGCGGAGGCATACAACAATCTAGGCGTGGCGCAGACGCAGTCAGGCGAGACCGCGGCGGCGATCGCCAGTTGCCGTCGGGCAACTCAGATACGGCCCGATTTCACCGACGCCCACAGCAACATGTTGTACGCCATGCAGTACGATCCGGCGGCAAATTCGGCGTCGCTGCTGGAGGCACACCGGGGTTACGATCGCCAATTCGGCGTGCCGGCGGCATTGTGCGGCGCCGCCCATACGAACGACCGCGCGGTCGATCGGCGATTGCGCGTGGGCTATGTGTCGCCCGATCTGGGTCAGCATCCGGCCGGCTATCTGACCCTGCCGGTCTTCGCCGCGCATGACCACGCGCAATTCGATGTCTTGGTCTATTCGGATCGCTTGACCGAGGACGATCTCACGCGGCGCCTGC
>JACQDQ010000400.1 GCA_016201015.1 Pseudomonadota bacterium
CAGCGCCGAAAGGCAGATGCCGAACGGATGGTTGCGGCCCATGAGGGCAACGGCGATGCCGACAAAACCCACCCCGCCGGTGAAGTTCAGCAAGAGGCGGTGCTGCACGCCCATGATCTCGTTGACGCCGACGAGGCCGGCCAGCATGCCGGACAGCGCCATCGCACGGACGATGATCTGCGCCGGCGGAATTCCGGCGTAGACGGCCGCCGTCTCGTTCTGGCCCACGGTGCGGATCTCGAATCCCCAGCGCGTGTGCCAGATCAGCCCCCACACCAACACCGCCATGATCAAGGCAAGAACAAAAGAGAGATTCAACGGCGACCTGGCGACGACAATGCCGATCGCGGCCAGCATCTCGTGGGCGAAAGGCAGCCAGGTATTGGACGCGAACTCGCGCGTCTCCGGCGATTGCTGGCCAGGCTTGATCAAAACTTCGACGAGCAGGTAACTCATAACCGCTGCGGCGATGAAGTTGAACATGATCGTGGTGATGACCACATGGCTGCCGCGATGGGCCTGTAGCCAGCCCGGCACATAGGCCCAGGCGGCGCCGAACAGTCCGGCAGCCGCGATCCCGAGCGGCAGCACGAGAATGAACGGCAATGGCCCGGCGGCAAGGCAGAGGAGGCCGACACCGAGGCCACCGATATAGGCCTGCCCCTCGCCACCGATATTGAACAGGCCGGCATGGAAAGCGATGGCGACGGCAAGCCCGCTGAAGATGAAGCTTGTCGTGTAGTACAGCGTGAAGCCGATCGCCTCGGGGTAGCCGAATGCCCCGTTGACCAGCACCCGCAGCGCAGTCAATGGATTCTCGCCGAGTATCAGGACGACGCCGCCCGACAGCAATAGGGCGACGAACAGGTTGATCGCCGGCAGTAGGGCGAGCCCGACCCAGCGCGGCGGCTCGGCCGACTCGGTCGCTCTCCCGGTGCCGTCGCGACGACCGCGGCTCATGGCGCGGCCGGCGCGACCCCGGCCATCATCAGGCCGAGCTGCTGTTCCGTTGCGGACTCGGCCGGCACCTCGCCGACGATACCGCCTTCGAACATCACAAGAATGCGGTCCGACAGCGCCAGAATTTCGTCGAGTTCGACCGAGACAAGCAGGATCGCCTTGCCGCGGTCGCGCAACTCGATCAGCCGTCGATGAATGAACTCGATGGCGCCGATATCGACGCCGCGCGTCGGCTGGCCGACCAGCAGCACGTCGGGATCGTGCTGCATCTCACGCGCCAACACGATCTTCTGCTGGTTGCCGCCGGAAAAATGCGCCGTGCGCAGGCGCGAATCCGCCGGACGGACGTCGAATTCAGCCATCAGGCGATCGCATAGACTGACAACGGCGCCCATGCGCAACAGGATCTGGCCGTTGATCTCCTTGTCGTCGTGGTAGCCGAGGATCGAACTGTCATAGGCCTGAAAGGCAGTAATGAGACCCATGCGATGCCGGTCCTCGGGCACGTGGCCGAGGCGGAGGCGGCGCATCGATTTCGGAGTCTGCCGCCGTCCGGCACTCGAGATATCCATACCCTTATAGATCAGCCGGCCGTCGCTCAAGGGCCGAATGCCGGCAAGCACCTCGAGCAGCTCCGACTGGCCGTTGCCGGATACGCCGGCAATGCCGACGATCTCGCCGGCGCGCAGCGCAAAGCTGACGTCGCGCAGGCGAGCGACGCCCTTGCCGTCCACCAAGCGCAGCCCCTCGGCGCGCAGCAATTCGGCTCCGGGCCGGGCCGGCGTCTTCGTGACCTTGAGCAAGACGCTGCGGCCGACCATCAGCTCGGCAAGCTGCTGCGGATTGGTCGTGGCGGTGGCGACGTCGCCGACGACATGGCCGCGGCGCATCACCGTGACGCGGTCGGTGATCGCCATGATTTCGCGCAGCTTGTGGGTGATGAGGATGACCGTTTTGCCCTGGTCGCGCAGCGTGCGCAGGATGCGGAACAAATGGTCCGCCTGCTGCGGCGTGAGCACGCCGGTCGGCTCGTCGAGGATGAGGATTTCGGCGCCGCGGTACAGCGCCTTCAGGATCTCGACGCGCTGCTGCAACCCCACCGGAAGCTCGCCGACCTTGGCGTCGAGATCGACCTCGAGCTCGTATTCGCGAGCCAGTCGTGTGAGCTTGTCGCGCGCCTGAGCCAGACCGGCGGCCAGCAGCCGGCCTCCTTCGACGCCGAGAACGACATTCTCAAGCACGGTAAAAGTATCGACGAGCATGAAGTGCTGATGCACCATGCCGATGCCGGCGCCGATCGCCGCCTGCGGCGAGTCGATCCGCCGCTCGTCGCCGTCGACCAAGATCTGCCCGGAATCCGCCTGGTAGTATCCGTAGACGATGCTCATCAGCGTCGACTTGCCGGCGCCGTTCTCGCCGATGACGCCGTGGACACTGCCTTTGGCAACGGCGAACGAGATGTCGCGGTTGGCATGGACGGCGCCGAACCGCTTGTCGATGCCGACGAGTTCGAGCGCAGGCGGGGACGGCGTCGCCGCGGCGATCGCCGTCCCCGCCATCTGCCCCCCCATCGCCGTCCGCGCCGATGCGACGTCCGTCTTACTTCGCCATCGCGTCGGTGACTTTGATCTTGCCGGCGATGATGTCGGCCTTGGCCTGCTTGACCTTCGCCTCCATCTCCGCCGTGATAAGCTTGCGGTTGTAGTCGTCGAGCGCGAAGTCGACCGCGTTCTCCTTAAGGCCGATCACCTGGAGGCCCGGCTTCCAGGTGCCGCCGCGCGCCGCCTTGAACGTTTCGTAGACGGCCAGGTCGACGCGCTTGATCATCGATGTCAGCATCGTGCCGGGATGCAGGTAGTTCTGATTGCTGTCGACGCCGATGGCGAACTTGCCGGAATCCTTCGCCGCCTGATAGACGCCGACTCCGGTGCCGCCCGCCGCCGCATAGACCACGTCGGCGCCGCGGGCGAACTGACTCTTGGCAAGCTCGCCGCCGCGCGTCGGGTCGTTCCACGCGGATGGGGTCGTGCCCGTCATGTTTTGGAAGACTTCGGCGTCCGGCTTGACGTACTTGACGCCTTCCTCGTAGCCCTTGGCGAATTTGCGGATGAGCGGAATGTCCATGCCGCCGACGAAGCCCACCTTGCCGGTCTTCGACGCCAGCGCCGCCAGCATGCCGACGAGGAATGAACCTTCGTGCTCGCGATAGATGATCGACTGGACATTCGGCAGATCGACGACGGCGTCGATCAGGACGAATTTTGTCTGCGGAAATTCCTTGGCGACGATCTCCATGGAACTCGCCTGAGCGAAGCCGACGGCGACCAGGACCGAGGCACCGCGCCGCGCAAGGTTTCGCAGCGCCTGCTCGCGCTGGGCCGCGTTGGTAATCTCGAACTCGCCATAGGCGATGCCCGTTTCCTTCTTGAACTGTTCGGCGCCTTCATAGGCGGACTGGTTGAACGACTTGTCGAACTTTCCGCCCATGTCGAAGATGATCGCGGGATTGAACTGTTGCGCCGTGGCGGGCAGGGCGAACAGCAGGGCAGTCGCGCATAGCGCGCTGGTGAGCCAGGATTTCATATGCGGAGCCTCCGTGTGATTTGGCGTTGATATTGGTTCGTGCTAAGCGTAACGGCAGACTGACCGTAGTCAAATGTCCCCCGCTTGGCCGTCGGCGTCAATCACCGATGGTCGGCGGGTCCTAACCTGGGCGATGGAGGCGGGCAAGATGCAAGCAAAACTGCGGGTTTTCGTGGCTGCCCTGCTGTTTGCGGCGGCAACCGTAATTGGGGCAGCGGGGGCGCTGGCCCAGGCGACAAAGCTCACGATCCTGCATCTCAACGACGTCTATGAGATCGCGCCGATCGGCAACAAAGGCGGCTTTGCGCAGGTCATGACCTTGCTCAAGCAGGAGCGCGGCAAGGCGGCGAATCACATTACCACGTTCGGCGGCGATCTGATCTCGCCCTCGATCTTGTCGGGCATGACCAAGGGCAGCCAAATGATCGAGCTGACCGGCGCGCTCGGCGTCGACATCGCCGTGCTCGGCAATCACGAATTCGACTTCGGCCCGGAGATCGCCAAGCAGCGCATCGCCGAGGCGAAGTATCCATGGTTGGGCACCAACGTGCTCGGACCGGACGGCAAGCCGCTCGGCGGCACGGTGGCGACGGCAACGCGCAAGGTGGGCGAATTCACGGTCGGGTTCTTCGGCATCACGACGCCGGAAACCGCGGCGCTGTCGAGCCCGGGGCCGACGATCAAATTTGCGCCGATCGAAGAGACGGCCGCGGCCGCGGTCAAGACGCTCAAGGCGCAGGGCGCCGACGTGATCATCGCGATGACCCATCTCAACTTGGCGGAAGATCGTGCGCTTGCCAAGAACGTCAAGGGGATCGACGTGGTCATGGGCGGCCACGACCATGACCCGATGACGATCTACGAGAACAACGCTCTCATCTTCAAGTCAGGATATGACGGCCACTATCTCGGCGCCGTCGAGTTGTCGATCGAACGCGTGCCAGGCCGCAGCGGCGGCGCCCCGACAATGCGCGTGGTGCCGACGGCGTGGCGGCTGACCAGCACGATCGGCGTCGCCGCGGATCCGGAGGTGGCGGCACTGGTCAAGGCGCATACGGACCGCCTCGACAAAGAACTGCAGACGGCGGTCGGCAAGACTGATGTGGCTCTCGACAGCCGCCGTGATGCCGTGCGCACCGAGGAAACGGCAATCGGCAATCTGATCGCCGATGCGATGCTGGACGGCGTCAAGGCCGATGTCGCGATCCTCAGCGGCGGCGGCATCCGCGGCGACAAGACCTACGACGCGGGGACCACGCTCACGCGCAAGGACATCCTCACCGAGTTGCCGTTCGGCAACGGCACGGTGTTGATCGAGGTGACCGGCGCCGACCTGCTGGCCGCGATCGAGAATGGCGTAAGCCGGATCGAAGACAAGCAGGGACGTTTCCCCCAGATCGCCGGCATGCGCTTCACCTATGATCTCAAGCGGCCACGTGGCGGCCGGGTGATCTCGGTAACGATCGGCAGCGCGCCGCTCGATGCCGCGAAGACATATCGGGTCGCCACCACCGACTATCTCATGGGCGGCGGTGACGATTATCAGGTCTTCAAGAAGGCGAAGATCATCATCGATCCGAGCGGTGCGAAGCTGCAGGCGAGCATGGTGATGGACTACATTGCCGCCAAGGGGACGGTATCGCCGAAGATCGAGGGCCGCATCACGGCGCAGAAATAGCGATCACGCCACGGCCGCCGCCGGGTTGCCGAGCCGCTCGCCGCGGACGCCTGGCCGCCTCCGGCGCGGTCACCAGCGCCCGTTCGACATATCTCGATTTGGGCATTCCGCGGTGGGGAGATTCGGGTTGACCGTCCCGGTCACGTGGGAAACAATGTCGTTCATGGATATTCTGCTGCAGCGCGAGCGGGGATACTGGCTGGCCGGGCTATTGGCGGCAGTCGGCATTCTCATGCTGGCCGATGACAGGTTGGTGGCCATTCTCGGCGACGCGTTGCAACAATTCCTGCTCCCCGGATACGTCAAGCTGCTCAACGGACCGTTCCTCTGTTCGTGATCATCGGCGCACTGCCGATGGGTCCGGGGCCTTCCCAGACAACGCCGACAATCAGGTTATCGCGATGAAGCAAACGGATTGGCGCGGGCCGGCTGTCGTGCTTGCGGCGGGCAGCCTCATGCTGCTGCTCTCGTTCGGCATCCGCCAGAGTTTTGGCCTGTTTCTGCCGAGCATGACGCAAGACCTCGGATGGGGCCGCGAGAATTTCGCGCTGGCGATTGCCGTGCAGAACATCGTGTGGGGCATCGGGCAGCCGTTCTCGGGCGCGCTGGCGGACCGTTACGGCTCCGGTCGCGTGCTGTTCTTCGGCACGATCGTCTACGTCTTGGGTGTCGGCCTCATGTCGCAGACGGCGACGGCGACCGGTTTCGTGCTCAGCGCCGGGGTCATGGTTGGAATTGGCATGGGCGGGGCGGGCTTTGCCGTGGTGCTTGCCGTGATGGGGCGCGCGGTGTCGCCGGAGCAACGCTCGCTGGCGCTCGGGCTGGGTACTGCCGCCGGATCGCTCGGCCAATTCATCATGGTTCCGCTCGGTCAGGCCTATTTGTCCAGGTACGGCTGGTCCACCGCGCTGCTGCTGCTTGCCGCGACCGCGGCACTGATGGTGCCGCTCGCCGGCGTTCTCGGCGGGCCGCCGGCGGCGGTCGTTGGCCATAGCCAATCGCTGCGCGAGGCGCTGGCGGAAGCCGTGCGGCACCCAGGCTATTGGCTGCTGACCTCGGGGTATTTCGTCTGCGGCTTCCAGGTCGCGTTCATCGGCACGCATCTGCCGGCCTATCTGGTCGATCGCGGCATGGGCGTCGAGATCGGCGCCTGGGCGCTCGCCATCATCGGACTGTTCAATGTTTTCGGCAGCCTTGGCGCGGGCGCGCTCGGCCAGCGCCGGCGCAAGAAATACCTTTTGAGCTGGATCTATCTCGGCCGCTCGATCGTGCTGTATGCTTTCATCGTGGCGCCGCCGTCGGAAGCCGGCGCGCTGCTCTTCGCAGCGGCAATCGGCATTCTTTGGCTCGCCACCGTGCCGCTCACCACCGGGCTCGTCGGCCAAATCTTCGGCGTGCAATACATGGCGATGCTGTCCGGCATCGTTTTCTTCAGCCACCAGATCGGCAGCTTCCTTGGCATCTGGCTCGGCGGCAAGCTGTACGACGCGACCGGCTCTTACGATCCGGTGTGGTGGGCGTCGATTGCGCTTGGGCTGTTTGCGGCGCTGGTCCACTGGCCGATCGACGATCGCACGGTGGTGCGTGCACGACCCGTGCCGGTCAGTTGAGCTCGCAGGCATAGCCGACCCCGGCGCGCACGGCCCGCTCGAAGACCGCCGCCGCGGCGACAACATCCTGCAGCGCTGCCCCGGTGCTGTCGAAGATCGTGATCTCGTCGCGCGACGTGCGGCCCGGCTTAGTTCCGGCCATGATCTCGCCCAGCTCGGCGTGCACGGCCTCGGGCGCGAGCAGGCCGGCATCCAGCGCGTGATGCAGCTCGCCGATCGTCGCGCATTGCTCGAGGATGTCGACGACAAGCTTGGCGCCGACCAGCAGCTTGGAATCGAGTTCCTGCTTGTCGTGGCTGTCGGCGCCGACCGCCGCGATGAAGGTGCCGGATGCGACGTCTCCGCCCAGGAGAATGGGGCGGCGTGCCGGGGTGCAAGTGACGATGACATCGCTGGTCCGCGCGGCCTCGGACAAGACCGGCACGACATCCGCCGCGATCCCCAGCTCCGCCGCTATGCCGGCGGCAAACGCCGCCGCCTTGGCGTAATCGAGATCGAAAGCGCGGACATGCGTGATCGGCAATGCATGCCGCAGTGCAAGCACCTGACTCCGACCTTGCGCGCCACAGCCGCAGATCAACGCCGTCGTTGAATCCGGTCGTGCCAGATGCCGGGCCGCGAGTGCCGTTGCCGCGGCGGTGCGGTTGATGGTGATTTCGATCGAATCCATGAGCGCGAGCGGCCGGCCGTCGGCGCCGTCGGCCAGAAATATCGCGCCCTGAATAGTCGGCAGGGAGTTGCGGCTCGGATTGAGCGGAAAATTGCCGTTGATCTTGACCGCAACGTAGTTGCGGCCGAGTGCCAGCCCCGCCGCCTTGACGTGGAATCCGCCATCGTGGCCCGGGATGTGGACGGGTGCAGGCATCGCGCAGTCGCCGGCGGCGTGACGGCGAAAGGCGTCGGCGACCGCGACGACGTAGTCGCCGAACGGCATCAGGCGGGCGACGTCGCGGCGAGTCAGGAGCAGCACGGTTTGCGATCCGAAAGCATGCGGAAGGGATAACTCTATTGATGTATCTGTATCATTTTCATATACTAATATGCAACAGCTGAATCATCAAGAAAACAATTGCCAGGCCTGCCGGCGTCGGCAAGGCTAGCCATATGTTCGATCCGATAACTCTTCTCGTGTTCATGGCGGCGGCGCTCGCGCTCAATGTGACGCCGGGTCCCGACATGCTGTTCATCATCGGCAACGGCGTCGCCCGCGGCGCGCCGACGGGGGTTGCCGCGGCGCTTGGGATCGGTTGCGGCGGGCTCGTGCACATGGCAGCCGCCGCCCTCGGCGTCTCGGCGCTGCTGGCCGCCTCGCCGCTCGCCTTCGACATCGTGCGGTTGGGTGGCGCGGCCTATCTCGCCTGGCTGGGGATCAAGGCGATCCGCGGCGCCGGCGCGCCGCTTGCCCCAACGGCGCCGCAAGCCGCTTGCGGCACCTCCGCGGTCATCTGGCAAGGCATGCTGACCAACGTGCTTAACCCCAAGGTTGCCCTGTTCTTCCTCGCCTTCCTGCCGCAATTTGTCGATGCCAGCCGCGGCTCTGTCGCGCTGCAGATCGTCGTGCTGGGGCTGCTGTTCAACGCCCAGGGAACGTTGGTCAACGTGCTGGTCGGGCTGGGCAGCGGGCGCGTCGGTGGCTGGCTCGCGCGCAATCCCTTGGTCGCGCGCGTTCAGGGCTGGTGCTGCGGCCTGCTGTTCCTCGGGCTCGCCGCGCGCCTGGCCTTCGACGCGCGGCGGCCTGGGTGAGGGCGCGTACTAGACGCCGATCTGCGTGACGAATTTCTTGTTGGTATAGGCTTCCAGGCCCTCGATCCCGCCTTCGTGCCCGTAGCCGCTCTCCTTGATGCCGCCGAACGGCGTCTCGGGCATCGAGATGGCAAGGTGGTTGACGCCGACCATGCCGCTTTCGAGCGCGTCGGCGATCGCGGTTGCCGTCTTGGCCGACTTGGTGAAGGCATAGGCGGCCAGGCCGTAGGGCAGCGCGTTGGCGCGCTTCACCACGTCGTCGAAATCGCTGAAGCGCTGGATCGGCGCCACCGGGCCGAACGGCTCCAAATTCATCACGCGCGCGCCGTCGGGAACGTCGCCGAGCACCGTCGGTTGGAAGAAGAATCCCTGATTGCCGTGGCGCTTGCCCCCGGCGAGAATCTTGGCGCCGTGGCCTTCGGCATCGCCGATGAATT
Source organism: Pseudomonadota bacterium (assembly GCA_016201015.1). Taxonomy (GTDB): domain Bacteria; phylum Pseudomonadota; class Alphaproteobacteria; order CACIAM-22H2; family CACIAM-22H2; genus JACQDQ01. The sequence goes on from JACQDQ010000400.1 coordinate 9,012, forward strand.
GCTCCATCGCGTCGAGCCGGCGTGGATTGGCCAGCGGGCCCATCTTGGTCGTCGGCTCGAGGCCATCGCCCAACCGCATCTCCTTGGCGATCTTGGTGAAGCTGGCAACGAAGCGATCATGCACCGCCTCGTGCACGAAGAAGCGCGTCGGGGCGATGCAGACCTGGCCGGCGTTGCGGTATTTGCCCACGGCGGAAATCTCCGCCGCCTTCTCCGTATCGGCATCATCGAAGATGATCACCGGCGAATGGCCGCCAAGCTCCATCGTGCAGCGCTTCATGCCGTCGGCGGCGAGCTTGGCCAGGTGCTTGCCGACGGGGACCGACCCGGTAAACGAAATCTTGCGGATGATCGGCGAGGCGAGCAGGTATTCGGAGATCTTCGACGGCACGCCGAAGACGAGATTGAGCACCCCGGCCGGCAGCCCGGCATCGGCAAGAGCGCGGACCAGGGCCACGCTCGTGCCCGGCGTCTCTTCGGAGGCCTTGATGATGCACGAGCAACCGGCCGCCAGCGCGCCGGCCATCTTGCGAATCGGCGTCACCGCCGGGAAGTTCCACGGCGTGAACGCGGCAACCGGCCCGACCGGCTCCTGCACCATCATCTGGCGGATGGCCGGCGAGCGGCCGGGAATGATGCGGCCGTAGGTGCGGCGGCCTTCCTCCGCATACCATTCAAGGATGTCCGCTGACGACGCCACCTCGAGGCGCGCCTCGGCCACCGGCTTGCCCTCCTCGAGGGTGAGCGTCGTTGCGATGTGCTCGATGCGCTGGCGGATAAAGTCCGCGGCTTTCTTGAGGACCTTCGCGCGGTCATAGGCCGAGGTGTTGCGCCACAACTTGAATCCCTTTGCCGCCGCGGCGAGGGCGCGATCGAGATCTTCGGTCGAGGCGTGCGGCAGCACGCCGACCGTCTTGCCGTTGGCGGGATTGATCACGGGCTCGGTCTCGCCGCGGCTGCCCTGGCACCACTGGCCGTCGATATAAAGCGACAACGTCTCGTACACGGCGTTCAACTCCGGTTGGTTCGGGATGACGGCGATCCTAGCCCATCCGCGCCGCCTCCCGCCACCATCGCGCGGCGGGACGCTGGCAGGTTGCAGAGAGCCGGTCCACACCCTAGGCTGCGACCATTAGAACAGCAGCGGGAACGCCGTGCCGGACACTGCCTCATCGTCGGACATCATCCGCTTCGATCGCGTTGCGACGCAGTTCGGCGGCGAGGTGGTCTATGCCGACCTCAGCTTTGCCGTGAAGGCCGGCGAGTTCCTGTGCCTGCTCGGACCCTCGGGCTGCGGCAAGTCGACCGCGCTTCGCCTCATGGGCGATCTGTTGCCGGTGAACGGCGGCGCGGTCTACGTCGCCGGCGGCAGCCCGCGAGAAAACTGGAATCAGCTTGCCTACGTCTTTCAATCGCCGCGGCTTGTGCCGTGGCGCACGGCGCTGGGCAATGTCGCGCTGGCGATGGAGCTGCGCCGGCGCGACCTCACGCGCGCCGACCGCGCGGCACGAGCGCGCGAGCTGCTCGACCTCGTCGGACTGGCCCGCGATGCCGACAAATATCCGCGCATGTTGTCGGGCGGCGAGCGCCAGCGCGTCGCCATCGCGCGTGCGCTTGCCGTCGAGCCGCGGATCGTGCTGATGGACGAGCCGTTTTCGGCACTCGACCCGACGACCCGGGCTCGGCTGCGCGAGGAGCTGCTCGCGGTCTGGCGCAAGACCGGCAAGACCATCGTCTTCGTCACGCACGACGTCGACGAGGCGCTCACCCTCGCCGATCGCATCATTCTGCTGTCGGCGAAGCCGACGCGCGTGCTGGAGACGCTCGCGCTGGCACAGCAACGCCCGCGCGACCTGGCCGGCGACGCGGCGCTGCGCGAATGCCGGTGGCGGTTGTTGTCGCTGTTCGCGCGCTCCGGCCCGGACGAAGTCAAAGAGGAGAGGCACCCATGACGAAGCTGCTCGCCTTCCTATCGCTGTCGGCGATGGTTGCGCTTACCGTGTCACCGCTTGCGGCGCAGGAGAAGGTGACCTTCGCCTATCTGCTCGATCCGTCGCACGAGGCCGTGATGTACGGCATCAAGAGCGGCAAGGTGCACTCCGACAAGATCGTCGTCGAATCGCGGGCGCTGGCCATACCGGCGTTGATCCAGGCGACCTCGGCGAAGCAGTTCGATGTGATCCAGACCGCGGTCATCGGCATCCCAAGGGCGCTGGCCCAGGGACTGCCGCTGACGATCATGGCGACGGCGCTGCGCTACCACAAATCCGGCGAGGGGGCGGATATCTGGGTCAAGAACGACAGTCCGATTCGCACCGTCGCCGATCTCAAGGGCAAGACCGTGGGCGTCTACGGCATCAACTCGACCGGCATCACGCTGATTCGGTTGGCCCTCGCCATGAAGTACAATATGAACGTGGCGATCGACGGCGGCGATTTCCGCTTCGTCGAGGTGCCGGCGCCGTCGCTGCCGGCCGCCCTTGCCACTGGTCGTATCGACGCCGCGACGTTGATCCACGCACAGGCTTTCCAGGCACGGCAGAAGGGCGAGTTCCGTTCGATCGTCGAGACGGCGAAGGACATGACGGAGGTTACCGGGCTGCGCATGGTGTCGGCCGTCGTCGTCGGGTTTCCCGAGCGTCTGGAAGCGCGGCCGGACGCTTTTCGCGAATTCGCACGGATGCTGAAGCAATCTTTGGACTACGCCCTCAACAACCAGGACGAGGTGTTCTCGGCCGTCGGCAAGCAGGCCAACATCGAGCCGGAATTCTTCAAGACCTGGTTCACCCGCTACTCGGACTTTCCGGCGGCGATCGCCGAGCAGGACATTCGCGCGATCAATAAAGTGTGGGAGCTGTCGAAGGGGCTCGGGCTCATCGAATCGTACCCGGACGCCAACACGCTCATCTGGCGGCACGCGATCCGCGAATAGTCGCGCCCGCAGCCGATGATCGGCATCGACGCGCGCAAGGCCGCCGCGCATCTCTTCACCCTCGGCGTCCTTGCCCTGTGGGCCGGTTATGCCGCGATGGTTCCGGCCTATCTCTGCCCAGGGCCGCTGCAGGTCGCCCGCAAGGTGGTCGCTTTCTTCGTCGATCCAGGGCTCGCCGCGCATGTCGGCGCCTCGCTTGGCCACGTTGCGGCGGCACTTGCCTTGTCGTTCATGATCGGTGGGAGCTTGGCGGTGCTGGCCCACTATGTAGGACCGCTGCGTCTCATGGTGCACGGCCGGCTGTCGCCATTCCTCAACTCGTTTTCCGGCATCGGCTGGACGCTGCTCGCCATCATCTGGTTCGGGCTCAACAGCACGGCGGTGATCTTCGCCGTCACCGCGATTCTGGTACCGTTCGCCATCATCAATGTCCGCGCCGGGCTCGATAACCTCAACGCCGAGCTGATCGAGATGGGGCGCAGCTTCGGCCATGGCTGGCGGCCCTTCGCCAAGATCGTCGTTCCTTCGCTCTATCCCTTCCTGTTCGCCACGCTCAGGATCAATTTCGGCGTGTCGTGGAAGGTGGCGCTGACGGCCGAGCTGTTCGGCGGAAATTCCGGTCTGGGCTACGTGGTCAATTTGGCCCGCCAAGCCTTCGACACGGCACAGATCTTCGCGGTGATCGTGCTGATCGTGCTGTTCGTGTACGGCGCCGATCGCTTGCTTTTCGGCCCGCTGCAGGCGCGGCTCGCCCGGCATTACGCCGATGCCTAAGGTGGCCGAACGGACCCTCGCCGAAGGGCTGATCGTCGCCGCATTGGCCGGCTGGTGGCTGATGTCGCGCGACCTGCCGGCCTACGTGCTGCCCGATCCCTGGATGGTGGCGAAGACGCTGTGGCGCCTCTTCTTCGACATGGAGCTCGCGCCCCATACCCTGGCGACGACGTTGCGGGTGGCCGGCTCGGTCGTGATCGCCGTCGCCACCGGCGGCGCGCTGGCCTTGGTCCCGCTTTACGTCCCTGTGCTCGACCACGTCATCCACGGGCGCATTCAGCCCATATTCAACTCGGTGCCGTCGGTCGGCTGGGCGATCCTCGCCGTGATCTGGTTCGACATCTCGAATTTCTCGGTGATGTTCGTGCAGGTCGTCATTCTCTTGCCGTTCTGCCTGATCAATATCAGCGAGGGCATTCGCGAGATGGATCGCGAGCTGCTCGAGATGGCACGCAGCTTCACGCGATCGGGCCCGCAGGTCTTCGCCAAGATCATCGTGCCATTGCTCGTGCCCTACGTGTTGGCGGCAACCCGCATGGCCTACGGCATCGGTTGGAAGATCGCCCTCGTCTCCGAGCTGTTCGGCGCCGATACCGGGCTCGGTTTCCTCATGATCCAGGCGCAGACCGTGTCCGACGCGGCGATGGTTCTCGCCACATGCCTGGGCATCGTCGTCCTCTTCACGCTGGGCGACAGACTCGTCCTCAACCCGCTCACGCGCCTCAATTCCACGCAAGGAGCCATGCCATGACGCAGCGTGCCGATGCCATCGCCACCGAGTTTGTTTCCGGAACGCCGCGCCTGGCGGTCGATTGCTGCGGCGCCGGCGCGCTCGTGGTGTTCCTGCACGGGATCGGCGGCAACCGGACGAACTGGCACGATCAGTTGCCCGTGTTCGCCCGGCAATTTCGCGCCACGGCATGGGATGCCCGCGGCTATGGGCAAAGCGACGACTACGATGGTCCGCTCGACACCAGCGATTTCAGCCGGGACCTGGCGCGGTTGCTCAATCACTTCAATGCGCCCAAGGCGCATCTGGTCGGATTGTCCATGGGCGGTCGAATCGCGCTCGACTTCCATGCGCTCTATCCGCAGCGTGTGCTGACGCTCACCCTGTGCGACACGCACTCCGGCTTCCATACTTTTACGCCGGCGGAACGGGCGAATTTCGTTCGGCTGCGGCAGCAGCCGCTGCTCGACGGCAAGGAGCCGAAGGACATCGCGCCGATCGTCGCCAAGACGCTGATGGGCCCGAAAGCGTCGCCGGCCGCGTTTCAGCGGTTGGTCGATAGCATGGCGGCGCTGCACAAGCAGTCCTACCTCAAGTCGATCGCGGCGATGACGCAGTTCGATCGGACGAAGGATCTGTCGAGCATCCGCGTGCCGACCCATGTCGTGGTCGGCGCCGACGACCGGCTGACCCCGCCGGCGATGGCGAATGAGATCGCCGATCAGATCCCGGGCGCCGTCCTCACCGTCATTCCTGATGCGGGGCACCTGGTCAATATCGAGCAGCCCGAGGCTTTCAACCAAGCGGCGCTCAGCTTCCTGCTGCGGCATCGCGCCGGCAGCTAGCCTGGGCAACTAGCGTTGGGGCGAAGCCACCGTCGTCGCGCCGCCGGCGGCTGGCGCGGTCTGCGCGACGTTCAGCGCGTTCCATAGCTCGGCGATCGACAGCGTCTGCCCATCGGCAAACGTCAGCGGCACCTGACTATCGCGCAATGCTGCGGCGCCGGTGATGACGATCTCCGCGCCGTTGGGGAACTGGATGAACAGGCTGCCATCGGCACGTGCGCCGAGCCCCGAGGCGATCATGAGATCGAAGTCGAACAGCACGGGCTGTCCGGGCCGCAGCGCCAAGGTGGCGTGTTCGCCAGCCGGAGGCGACCTGATGCGGCTCGGTCCGGTGTCACTTGGCGCGCCGGCGGTGCGGCGCCCGTCGGCCCGCGAAAACAACGCTTCGCCGCCGATCAGCACGATGCCGCCGATCACGACGAGCCACAGCGCCAGAGAAAGGCCGAACCACGACGTGACCGCAACACCGGCCGGCCACCGCTGTGGCTGGCCGCGTCGGGATCGGTCGGGCAGCAGCATGGCGGTTGCTCCGCCTCACCAAATCGTTGCTGTGAGAGATCGGACGGAGGTCAGGTTCAAGGCAAATCTTCTTAGGTTTATTATGCCCATGGCGAATCTTCCTAGACCTGCTCGCCGAGAAAAATCAAGGCGAAGTCGCGCAGCCTAAGTAAAACCAAGGCTTTCTGCGGGTTTTCGCGGCATATCGAG
>JACQDQ010000401.1 GCA_016201015.1 Pseudomonadota bacterium
CGAGATCGGCAAACGCCTCGGGCTTCAGCTTCCCCTCCGCGCGATACCACGTATAGGTCCAGTTGATGAGCCCATAGAAGCTCATGGCAACCGGCACACGGAGGTCCGTGCGTCCGGCGAGATCGGGGGCAAGCCGCTGGCACAGCTCGGCGACCAGCGCGACGAGCTGGCGCTCGACGGCGACGATCGCCGCCTTGCGCCGGGCCGGCAGGCTGCCGAGTTCGTTAAGCAGCAGCACGTGCTTGGCGCGCGCCGTCGCATAGAGACGAAGATGGGCGCGCACCAGCGCCCGAAACTGCGCCCGCGGTTCGGTGCCGTCGGCAAGGGCCGCCTGCGCCGCGGCGAGCAGCGCCTTCACATGCGCATGAAGAAGATCGAAGAGGATAGACTCCTTGGAGTCGAAGTAGTGGTAGATGAGCGCCTTCGAGCAGGCGCAGCGGGCGGCGATGTCGGCCGTCGACGTCGCCGCGAAGCCGCGGGCGGCAAACAGCTCCGCCGCGCGATCGCGGATGAGCTGCTGCTTTTCGTCGTAATCCTCGGCACGCGGGCGCGCCACGAGACGCGCTCAGAACACCGGCACAATGTCGTCGGGATCGAAGGCGATCGTCCGCCCGTCGATGCCGATTTCCGGAATGCCGGGAAATTCGACGCCGTGCGGCTCGAGCAGGCCTTTCATCTTGAGAAGCGAACCGCGCCAATTCTCTCGCCGCTCCTCGCGCGTCAGAATGCCGAGCCCGGCGCCGCGCGCCACGTCTTCCAGCATCCAGTGCGCCGGCCGCCAGGTCTCGGGAAGCTGCCAGAACTGCTCGGGCGGCTCGTAAAGAATGCCGGAGAGGAACACATAGCCGGCGCGGATCTGCCGCGTGATCTGCTCGCGCATCGCGTCCGTAAGTTGCGGCAGCAACCGTTCCAAAATGGCGAGGCAGATGCCCATGTGCCGCGCCTCGTCGCGGCCGACGCATTTGAACGCCTCTTTGAACACCGGGATCGTGGTGCGCAGATACATGCTGTGGAACAGCGTGGCCGAGGCCACCTCGCCCATCAGAAACGAGGTGAACAGGATGGCCAGCGGATATTTGCCGACGCCCTTCTTGAACCCTTCCCAGTAGCGACCGCCGTTGTGGTAGTACCAAAGCACGTTGTTGCGGGCGAGCTTGCCGAGCGGCGTTTCCGGCTCATAGTCGAGCGGACCGCCCGGCGTCAGCGACTGGATCGCGCGCTGGCAGATCTCCTCGTGATTCACTTCGTCGCGCGTCACCGAGAAGAAGCATTTGCGGACGGGATCCTCTTCGTGCGTCTCGTAAGTATGAATCATCGCCCGCGCGAATACGGCTGGCCCGGATGAATCGAATACCGACAGCAGCGACCACCAGTAGGCGAGCGCATAGCGCTGGTCGGGCGTGAATGCCTTGGGATCGAGCGTGTTCCACGGCAGCCGATTGGGCGCCCAGCCGGGATCGCGCGCGCTGTCGTAGATTTGCTGCAGCTTGGGCGTTTCGCACCGCCACTCGAGCGGGAAAATGTTGCCTTCCTTGAACGGCGGCGGCTCCGTCGCGCCGTAAAGGAGGGTCAGCGGATCGGGCGCAGCGCTCGGATTGGACGACGGGACCCGCATATTCGCGGCGAGCGTCTCGGCCTTGGCGCGGGATGAGGGCATGGGCGCCTCCCGGGCAGTCGCGTTAATTAGCTGACCGATTGGTCAGTGAATTGCACTATCGCGCAAACCCTGCCAACTTGCAAGCTTCGTGACAAGCCGCGGGCGGCGATTTGCCCTTACCGCGACGCCAACGGTAGAGTCGCGAAGTCGACGGAGTCGCTCCTTCGGGATACGCCATGGCCAAGACTTATAACCGCCGCGAGGTTGAAGAGCTGCTCGGTGCGCTCGAGCGCAGCGCACGCGAGGTGCTCGAGGAGGCCCGTCTTGCGGCCAACGCGGCCCAGAACAGCAAGTTCGAAACCTATTCGAGCTTCAAGAGCAAGTGCGACGAGTTCGATACGATTTCGATCTTGATCGAGTATCGCCTCAAGAACATGGGTGCGGCGCGCGGTGAGGATCTCGAGAAGAAATTCACCGAGCTGACGCTGTTCATGCTCTCGACGACGCTCGAAACCAGTCTCAGGTTCCTGCGCATCCTGGCTGACCGCGATGCCCTGCCGCTTGGCTCGCGCGACATGTTTCTGGCGGAGCTGCGCAACCTGCACCGCGTCCAGGCGAAGATGAGCGGTGACAGCTACGCCACGAGCTTAAACGACAAGACGAAATCGAATATCAAGGTCGCCGAGGAGATACTCGGCATCATCCTCGACCGCGCGCCCAGTCTGCTGCAGCTCGACAAGAAGTGACTCGCGACGGCCGGGATCATGCCAGGCTGCTCGCCTCCTCGAGCGCCTGGGCCGCCTGAAGCCAGCGTTCCTCGGCTATGGCCAATTGCCGTGCGAGTTCCGCCTGGCGGCGCCTGAGCTCGACGGCGCGGCGCGCATCGCCATAGGCTTCCGGCTGCGCCAGCTCCGCCTCGACCGCGGCCTTGTCGGCCGTGAGCTGCGCCACGCGCGCTTCCGCCTCGCGCGCCGCACGCCGCAGTGGCTCCATCTCGCGGCGCCTGGCCGCCGCCTCCCGCCGCGACTCCTTGCCCGACGAGGCGTCCGCTTTCGGCCGCTGCTCGCCGGCCGGCCGCGTCCGCTCACGCAGCATCAAACGCCGGTAATCATCGAGGTCGCCCTCGAACGGACGCACGCGGCCCTCGGCGACCAGCCATAGCCGATCGGCGATCAACTCGATCAAATGCCAGTCGTGGCTGATGAGGATCACGGCGCCGGTGAAATCATTGATGGCGTCGATCAGCGCTTCGCGCGCGGCGAGATCGAGGTGGTTGGTCGGCTCGTCGAGGATGAGCACGCCCGGCACGGCATGCGAGATGAACGCAAAGTTCAGGCGTGCCTTCTCGCCGCCCGAGAGGTCGGCGATCCGCGTATTCACCTTGTCCTGGCCGAAGCCGAAGCGGCCGAGCCGCGCCCGCACTTTCTCCGGTATTGCGTCGCGCATCAGCCGGGACAACGCCTGCAGCGGCGTGCTGGCGGCATCCATGTCTTCGATTTGGTGCTGGGCGAAGTAGGCGCAGGTGAGCTTCGGCGCGCGAAACTCCTTCCCTGCCATCGGCTTGAGTCGCCCGGCGAACAGCTTCGCGAGGGTCGATTTGCCGTTGCCGTTGGCGCCCAGCAGCGCGATCCGGTCGTCCGGGTCGAGCCTAAGATCGAGCTGGCGCAAGACGGGAGTCTCCGGCGTATAGCCGACCGTGACATCGTCGAAGGTGACGAGCGGCGGCCGCAGCCGGGGCGGTTCAGGAAAGCTGATAACGGCCGCCGGATCGTCGTCGATGGTGACGATCGGTTCCATCCTGGCCAGCGCCTTGAGCCGGCTCTGCGCCTGTCGCGCCTTCGAGGCCTTGTAGCGGAAGCGGTCGATGAAGGCCTGCATATGCTGGCGATGCGCGTCCTGCTTCTTGATCAACGCCTCGGCGGCGAGGCGGCGCTCCGCTCGAACCCGCTCGAAGCGGTCGAACGGGCCCGGATAGAGCGCCAGCTTGCCGCCATCGGCGTGGAGAATATGCGTGACGCAGGAGTTGAGGATATGGCGGTCGTGGCTCACCAACAGAAAGGTCCGCGGATAGGACTGCAGATAGCTTTCGAGCCAGATCGTCGCCTCGAGGTCCAGGTGATTGGTCGGCTCGTCGAGCAGCAGCAGGTCCGGCTCGGCAAACAAGGCCGCGGCCAGCGCCACGCGCATGCGCCAGCCGCCGGAGAATTTCGCCAGCGGCCGCGCCTGCATCGCCGCGTCGAAGCCGAGGCCGGCGAGGATGGCCGCCGCGCGCGCCGGCGCCGAATGCGCCTCGATGTCCTGCAGCCGCGCATGGATATCGGCGATCCGCCCGGCGTCGTCCGCCGCTTCGGCCTCGGCCAAAAGTGCGTCGCGCTCATGGTCGGCGGCGAGAACGGCCACATGCGGGGTCGTGTCGCCGCCCGGCGCCTCCTGCGCCACCACGCCGACTCGCCAGCGCCGCGGCATCTCGATCGAGCCGCCGTCGACTTGGCGCTCGCCGACGATCAGCGCCAGCAGCGTCGTCTTGCCGCAGCCGTTGCGCCCGACGAGGCCAACGCGGTGGCCCTCCGGCACCTGGGCGGCGGCACCGTCGAACAACGTGCGGCTGCCGATTCGGTATGTGATGTTGGCAATGGTGAGCATGCGGCCCGCCTCTTAGCACGGCGGTGCCGTCAGGCAAAACGACTTAGTATCGGCCGCAGCCTGCTGCGGCGGCCGGCGGCGGCCGCGAATTCGGCCCGCGCGCTACTCGAGAACGAACGTGATATCCATCGTCACGCGATATTCCGTGATCTTGCCCTTTTCGACTTTCGCTTTCTCCTCGACGACATGAAGCCCGGTGATGCCGCGCAATGTCTTCGCGGCCCGGGCCAGTCCGGCGTCGACGGCGTCCTGGAAGCTCTTCGGCGACGAGGCGGTGATCTTGGAAACACGTGCAACGGCCATGGCATCCTCCCCTGACTGTTTAGTCGCCTTGGGAACGGCGACGGCTCAGGCTATCACGGAAGGTCAAGGCGACGGCACATCCATCACTTGGAGGCGGACCGTGACCATGCCTCGACGCGGCGTTCTATTTCAGCAACCTTTGGCACTGGAAGTTGACCGATGAGCGGCACGCCGCGCTGCGCGGCCGCGGCGCCGTCGTCCGGCAGCCCCTGGTCACGCCACAACCGCGCCGCCAAGGCATAGTAGTAGAGGGCCGTCGCCGGTTCACGCTCGACGCCCTGGCCGCGGTCATAGATCGTGCCGAGAGCCAGGGCAGCGTGCGGCAGGCCGCGCCCGACCGCACGTTCGAACCAGGCGCGTGCCGCGGCCGGGCTATTCTCCGTCTCAAGCGCCGCGCGACCGAGATCCCATTGCGCCAGCGGATCGCCCGCCTCGGCCGCGCGCTTGCGCCAATCCGCCGCTTCGGCTCGTCGCGCCTCGTCCTGGCTCTTGCCGAGCAAAATCGCCAGCGAACGCATGGCGGCGCCGTACCCGGCCCCGGCCGCATGCCGGTAGGCGTCCGCCGCCGTGTCGTCGGCACCGCGTCGCTCCATCGCGCGCCCGAGCTGGAAGAAGAATCGCGGCTCCGGCTGACGCACGATCGCCGCCTTGCACGCCTGCTCGGCCGGCTCCTCGCGCACCAATTCGATGATCACGCCCTTCCCGACGCGACCGGGGTCATAGGGATGGCCGGCAAGCGTGTCGCAAGGGTCGATCGCCGTCGGCGGCGGCGCACTTCCAGTCGGCTCGCCGGCGAAATAGTTGCGCCGCTCCTCCGGCGTCAACGGCTTCCGGATGAAAATGCCGATCAGTTGCGCCACGTCGAGAATAGCCTGTCGCTCATCGTCGGTGTAAAAGGTGCTCCACAAGCGCACCGACGGCGTCTCGGCCCATGTCGCGACACGGTGGCCGTCCGGGCTCAGCGCCGCCCGCCGGGCGCCGCTCTCACGCAAATCGGCCAGCAGCTTGCCATCCGCCGTCCACAGCCGGGTGCGCGCGTCGTCGGCAGTCGTGGCGATCAAACGTCCATCCGCGCTGAAAGCGACAGTCAGCGCGGCGGCCTCGTGGCTGCGCAGAATCGCCGTAGCGGCAGCGGTCTCGACATTCCACAGACGCGCCGTCTTGTCGTTCGAGGCGGTTGCCAGAATCTTGCCATCGGCGCTGAAGGCGACGTAGTCGACACTGCCTTCGTGCCCGACATAGCTGGTCGCCAGTGCGCCGGTCTCGATGTTCCATAGTCGCGCGCGTCGATCGCGCGAGGCGGTCGCCACATGCCGTCCGTCCGGAGTGAATGCCGCGTGACGGACGACGCCCTCGCGCCAGGTGAACAGCGGCGTTCCGTTGCCCGCGTCGAACAGCCGCGCCATGCCGTCCTCGGCCACGGTCAATGCCTGGCGCCCGTCGGGGCTGAACTGCGCGACGCGAACGGCCCCCTCGTGGCCGCCGATACGGACGATGCTGACGCCGGCCTCGGTCAGCCAGATACCGACCGTATGATCGGCGCCGGCCGTCAAGACGAGCCGCCCATCGGCGCTAAACGCGATATGCGTGACGGCGCCCTGATGGCCGCGCAACGTCGTCAGCACCCGTGCCGTCGCCGCATCCCAAATCTTCGCCGTGCCGTCCTTGGACGCGGTGGCGACACGCTGACCGTCCTGCGTCATCGCGACCGCAAGTACCTCGTCGCGATGGTCGGAATACGTCGAGACGACGGTGCGCGTCTCGACGTCCCACAGTCGCGCCGTGTTGTCGCGCGCGCCGGTCAAGACGAAGCGGCCATCCGGACTGAAGACACCCCCAGTGATCCAACCCTGGTGTCCGCGCAACCCCAGTGGCTGTTGGAATTTCTGCACGCTGTCATAGGCCGCGGCAAACGCCTCGGGCACGAACGGCCTCTCGGGAGTCTTCAGATCACGCGGCAGCGCTTCAAGGATGAGCATGAAGGGCAGGCCTTCGCGCGCCGAGAGCGCCGGCCCCTGCGCCGCCCCCACCAGGTAGAGCGACTGATTGCGCAGGACTTCGTCCCGTTTGGCTTGCGCCTGACGCGCATTCTCGTCGGCCTGGCGCGCATTCTCGGCCGCGCGACGCGCATTCTCCTCGGCCTGGCGCGCATTGGCTTCCGCCTGACGCGCGTTGGCCGCCGCTTGATTGGCGCTGCTCTCGGCCAGCCCACGCTGGCGCTGCGCCTCCCGCTGCTCCGCCTCGGCGATCTGCCGCTGCCGATTGGCCTCGATGCTGTTCTGATAGGCGACATAGCCGACACCGCCGGCGATCACCGCCAACCCGAGAAACACGACCGCCGCGACGCGGGTCCGCCGCGCCAGCCGCCGCGCGGCGGCTTCGCTCTGACGCGCCAGGTCCGCCTCGCGCTGCAGCCGCTCGCGCTCCGCCTCGAGCTGCTGACGGTGCGCGGCGATGGACGCCTCGACATAGGCGACGACCTTGGCGTCCAACTCATCGCGGCGCCGGTCCAGCAAATCCTGCGCCTCGGACAGCGGCAGACCGGCCGGCAGCAACAGGCTCTTGTCTTCGCCGGAGGCCGCGTAGCGCCGCGCCGCCGCTTCGACGCGGGCGCGCACCGCGAGGTCGACGCGATCCTTGTCGATCTGGTCGCGCACTCGCGGCCAGTGGCGCAGCAGCGCCTCGTGCGCGACGCGCACGGTGGCGCCGCCCTCGGTTCCCTCGGCGCGGTCGAGAATGAGCAGGCGGGCCGTGGCAAAAGCCTCGACCAAAGTCTTGCGCGCCGGCAGCGCGGACAATGCCGCCAGCGGCGCGGCACGCGCAGCCGCCGCGTCGCCGTCACCGACCGTCGCCAAGGCGCGGACGACGGGCGGCAGTGCCATCTGAATATCGGGCGCCAGGCCGGAATAAACCTCTTCCGCGCGCTTGGCGAGCGCCCCTTCGAGCCCGCCCAGGCCGCGATAAGCGGCGAAGGTGAGCAGCCCATCGCTTGCGCGCCGCTGCCATAGCTCCTCCAGCGTGAACTCGAGCAGCGGCAACGAGCCGCGATCCTTGATCGCGGACTGCTCCAACTCGGCGTCGAGCGACAGCCCGCTTTGCGGATCGACCTCGAAGCGCAGGCCCGCCTCGCGCGCCGGGCGGCTGATGATCTGGCCGATCTCCGCCGGCTCGGGCGGCAGCAGATGGTACTGGCCGTCGCCTTCGGCCAATGCCACCAGTTCGGGCAGGGCCTCCAGCCGGTCGTAGAAATCGCTGCGCATCGTGGCGATCACCCAGACGAAGCCGGAGCGTGCCAGCGCTCCGATCAGCGCCGCAAACGCATTGCGCTCGGCCGCGTCGATACGCTCGACGGTGAACAGCTCCTCGAGCTGATCGATGACAAGCACCAGTCGCGCCTCGGCCTGCTCGGTCAACTGCGCAGCGCCGCCGGCGTCCTTCAACGCCCGGCCGATCGGCGGCGCGGCGATATCGGGTTTATCCGACAACAGTTTTGCCAGTGCGGGCCGATCCCAACTCAGCCGCGCCAGCTCCGGCAACGCGCCAGGCGCAAGCAACGCCGCGGCAAGGCTGTCGAACAGGCCGTCGCCCGCCGCGCTCGGCCGCCACGTCGCGTGGCGACAGAGGGCAACGCGCCCGATCATGCCGGGCAACAACAAATCCGACAGCAGCCCGGCCTTGACCAGTGACGACTTGCCGCTGCCGCTGGCGCCGAAGACAAGCAGGAATCCGAGCCGGGCGGGATCGCGCCGCGCCAGCGCCTCGCGCAGCTCATTGCGAGCCCGGGTCCGCCCGAAGAACACCGCCGCATGCTGCAGCTCGAACGATTCGAGCCCGCGGAATGGCGACCCTTGATGCCATTGGATGCCGGCGCGTGTGTCCGCCACCGCGCCTTCGGCCCGCAGCTTGTCCTCGACCAGGACTCGCAGATGCGTCTCGAGCTTGTCGTCGAACTCGTCGGCGGTTTCAAACTGGTGATAGGCCGCCTTGATCGAGCCCTCGGACGTATCCACGAACCAGTGCCGCCAGAATTCGTCGAGCTGCCGCTTTTGCCGCCGCTGCTCGTCCAACGCACTTTCATCGTCGAGATAGGTCGCGATGCGCGCGCGCTTGCGGTAGACGAGCAGATCGGGGGTTCGCCGCGTGCGATAGGAGTGCACGGCGTTCTCGAACTCCCATTCGGTCCCAGTAACCCCGGCCGACCCGTCCAGGCGCTGAAATTTCTCCGCGGGCAGCGGCGAGCCAAGTTTCGACCACAGGATGCAGACGACGATGTCGGTCTCGGCCGGCGGAATGATCATCGTCTGGAAATGCTCGGTGGCGATCAGCGGCTCGCGCTCCCACAGCACGGGCACGATACGAAAATGGTAGGCGAACTCTCGCGACAGGCGGTCGACGACTTGCTGCGCGACCAGCCGTTCCGGGCGGACGTCGCTCGGCGACGAGATGAAAACCTTGAGTTCGCGGATGGCCATGCTTCCCCCCAATCCGGCCCGGCAGGCGGCGCTCAACATTCTATCTAACGCGCGGCGATTGTGACAAAGTTCCTTTCGACGACAGGGGAATGGGCGGGGCGGCGGCAATGGCGGGCACGGCACAAGAGCGCGGCGAGAAAGTGCGTGAAGCGCTGAAGTCGGGCGACTATTTCGTCGCCTGCGATCTTGCCGAGCAGGGCCTCAACGACCACCCCGACGACCCGCAGCTGAAATACTACGCCGTCCTTGCCCTCGCCCGGGCCGGTGCCACGGCGCAGGCCATCGCACGCCAGGCTGCACTCCGTCTCAACGATCTGGCGGGCGAGACTCTGCCGCGACGCTTGAAGGTGGATATTGCCGCGCTGGCCGCGCGCCTGGTCAAGGATCAGGCGCTATCGGCGAGCGGCACGCAACGGCACGCGTTGCTTCGGGATTCGGCCGCGAAATATCGGCGCATTTTCGAGGAAACCGGCGATCCGTTTCCCGGCGTCAACGCCGCGACGCTGACGTTGCTGGCTGGCGAGGACGCCGCCGCGCGCGAGCTGGCCGGGGCGGTGCTCCGCGCTGGCGACGGGCAAGCCAGGAAGGATTACTGGGCGCACGTCACCGCCGGCGAGGCGGCATTGACCTGCCGCGATATCGAACGCGCCACGCGCGAGCTCGTGGCGGCCGGCGGAGCCCATGCCCGCGACTGGGGCGCCGTCGCCAGCACGCTGCGGCAACTGCGCCTCGTCTGCCAGGCGACCGGCCTCGACCCCGCAATTCTCGCTCCATTGCAGCCGCCGACGGTGATCAATTTCGTCGGCCACATGGTCGGCCCGCGCTTCCCGGCGAGCGCCGAGCCGGCCGTGCGCGACGACATCGCGGCGCTGCTACGGCGGCACAATGTCGGCTTCGGCTACGGGTCCCTCGCCGGCGGCGCCGACATCCTGTTCGCCGAGGCGCTGCTGGCGTGCGGCGCCGAACTGCACACCGTATTACCGTTCGATCAAGCCGAGTTCGCGCAGGTTTCCGTCCGGCCGTCGGGACCGGACTGGCTGCCGCGTTTCGAGCGCTGCCTGGCCAAGGCAAGCAGCGTCACGTTCGCCACCACCGACGAGTATCTTGGGGACGACGGGCTGTTCAGCTATGCCTCGCAGATGGGCATGGGGCTGGCGCTGCTGCGGGCCAATTTTCTGAGCTCGCCGATCCGCCAGATGGTGGTGTGGGATGGCCGGCCCGGCGCCGCGGTCGGCACCGGCGCCGATGTCGGCGCCTGGCGCGCCCGTGAACTTCCCGTCGACGTCATCGATTCCCGCGCCAACGCATCCGGGCCGGCTCGACCCGCACCGGCTGAACGGCCACGCCGGGAAGTACGTACCGTGCGCGCCATGCTGTTCGGCGACGTGCGGGGCTTCAGCAAGCTGCGCGAGGCGCAGCTCCCGGTCTTCGTTCGCGAGATTTGGGGCCGGTTTGGCGATGTCATCGCCCGCCATCGCGATGGCGTATTGTTCCGCAACACCTGGGGCGATGGCCTGTACATCGTCGCTGCCGCCGCGCCGCTGGCCGCCGAGCTCGCGCTCGATCTCCAGGACGTATTCCGTGCGCTCGATCTGGCGGCGCACGGACTGCCAGATCATCTGGGTCTGCGGCTGGGCGGCCATATCGGGCCGGTGTTCGAGATGCACGACGCGATATTGGACGTCAATAATTTCATGGGCGTTCATGTGAGCCGCACGGCACGCATCGAGCCAGTGACGCCGGTCGGCGCCGTCTACGTAACCGAACCGTTCGCCGCGGCGCTCGCGTTGAGCCAAGACAGCCGCTTTACCTGCGAGTATGTCGGCCAAGCCCCGGCCGCCAAGGGCTATGGCGTGATGCGGTTCTACAGCCTGAAGCGCGCCGCACCGCCGGCCGCGCACTGACCTTTACAGCAAATGCCTATGGAGGACGTGACGATGGAGTATCGCCGGCTTGGACATAGTGGCCTCAAGGTCTCGCCGATCTGCCTCGGCACCATGATGTTCGGCGCGCAGACCAACTCGGCAACGGCAGCCCGCATGGTGGCGCGGGCGCGCGAGGCCGGCATCAATTTCATCGACACCGCCGACGCCTATAACAATGGCGAATCCGAGCGCGTTACCGGCAAGCAGATCGCCAAGGATCGCGAACGCTGGGTGCTGGCCACCAAGGCCGCCAACGCGATGGGCAGGGATCCCAACCATGCGGGGTCCGGACGCCGTTGGCTCAAGCAGGCGATCGACGACAGCCGCAAGCGGCTTAACACGGACTATGTCGACATTCTGTATCTCCACATCGACGACGAGGCGACGCCGCTCGAGGAGACGATCGACGCGCTTGGCGACATTGTCGCCAGCGGCAAGGTGCACCATATCGGTCTCAGCAATTTCCGCGCCTGGCGCATCGCCCATTTCGCTCATTTGTGCGAACGGCGCGGCGTGCCGCGACCGACGGTGTGCCAGCCCTACTACAACGCGATGAACCGCATGCCGGAGGTCGAGGTGCTGCCCGTGTGTGAATTCTTCGGGCTCGGCGTCGTGCCCTACAGCCCGCTGGCGCGCGGCGTGCTCACCGGCAAGTACAAGCCCGGCGAGAAGCCGTCCGCCGGCACCCGCGCCGGCCGCGCCGACCCGCGGATGATGGAGACCGAATTCCGGCCGGAATCTTTGAAGATCGCGCAGCGCCTCAAGGCTCATGCCGAGAAGCGCGGCATGACGCCGGCGCAACTGGCCGTGAACTGGGTGCTCAACAACAAGCTGGTGACTTCGGTGATCGCCGGGCCGCGCACGTTCGAGCAGTGGGCGGAGTATGTGGACGCGCTCGACAAGCCGTTCGCCGCGCGCGACGAAGCGCTCATCGACCGCTTCGTGCCGGCCGGCCATCCCTCGACGCCCGGCTACAGCGACCCGAGATATCCGATCACGGGGCGGATGTCGCGGGTGTGATAGACGGCCGGCGGCGGCCTAGAGGGCGTCGGCTCCGCCCCACACCTCGCGCGCCGTCTCGACGACGAGGCGGAGCTTGGCGCTTTGCTCGTCGCGCGTCAGCGCATTGCCTTCGACCGTCGACGAGAAACCGCATTGCGGGCTGAGGCAGAGCTGATCGAGCGGCACGAATTTTGCCGCCTGGTCGATGCGGCGCTTGAGATCGTCCTTCTTCTCCAAAGCCCCCTTCTTCGTCGTGACCAGGCCGAGCACGACCATCTTGCCCTTGGGCACGAACCGCAACGGCTCGAAGCCGCCGGAGCGCTGGTCGTCGTATTCGAGGAAGAAGCCATCGACATCGAGTCCGCCGAACAGCGCCTCGGCGACGAAGTCGTAGCCGCCCTCCGCCACCCACGACGAGCGGAAATTACCGCGGCACATATGCGTGCACACCGTCATTCCCGACGGCTTCCGCTTCAGCGCGGCGTTGATGAGGCGGATATAGATCAGATGCTGAGCCTGACGATCGCCGCCCAGCTTGGCGACAT
Source organism: Pseudomonadota bacterium (assembly GCA_016201015.1). Taxonomy (GTDB): domain Bacteria; phylum Pseudomonadota; class Alphaproteobacteria; order CACIAM-22H2; family CACIAM-22H2; genus JACQDQ01. The sequence continues at coordinate 12,488 of JACQDQ010000401.1, forward strand.
ACTCGCGCTGCGTCGGATCGTTGAGATAGGCGAGGCTCGTGTCATCCATCTGCAGGTATGTGCAGCCGAGCTTGCTCAAGGCGTCGAGCTCGTCGGCGTAGACCTGGCCGAGATCGTTCCAGAACCCCTCCATTTCCGCATAGACTTTCTCGTCGATCGCCGCCCGCCCGCCACGAAAGTGCATCATCGACGGGCTCGGGATCGTCAGCTTCGGCATCGCCTTGGCAACCGACTTCAAAAACTTGAAATCGTCGCCGAAGATGCACTTCTCGAGCTTGAGCTTGCCTGTCACCCTGAGCGCCGCGGGGGTGAATTCGAGCACACCCTTCTCGTTGCGGAACTGGACCTTGAGATTGTCCTGGACCTTGGCGGCGCCGCCGACCTGGTAGAGGAAATCCATGTGCCAGGAGCCACGGCGCATCTCGCCATCGGTGACTGCCTGAAGACCAAGGTCTTCCTGCATCTTCACCGCCTGACGGATCGCCTCGTCTTCGATCGTGCGCAGCTTCGCGCTGGAGATGCGGCCCTGCTTGTGACCGTCGCGCGCCTGCAGCACCTCTTTCGGCCGGAGCAGGCTGCCGACATGGTCGGCGCGAAACGGCGGCTTCGTGCGAGCGGTCATGGCGTATCCCTTCGGGGTGACTCGTGAGCTGATATTCTGTTACGGGCGATTTTCGGTTTTTGAACATAGTTTCCAATTTTTGACAAGCGGCGAGGCGGGAGCTATCAGTCGCGAAATTGAGGGAGAGGAGCGCGCGTGATGGACGCGGTTCAATTCCGCTCAAACCCCATGACATGGCGGCACGACACCTTCGCCGGCCCCGCCGATTATTCACTCGACTTGACCGCTGAAGACTGCGGCGAAATCCTCGCAGCCGTCGAAGCTCTCGGCCGCGATGGGTGGCTGGCGCCGCCATTCCCGCGGTCGCGGAAACCATCCCCGGATTCAGCGTTCTCCGCATCTCCGGCATCGTCGTGCCGAGCGCCACGCCGCGGGACATCGTCACCCGCATCAACGCCGCGGTGGTCAAGGCTTCGGGTGCGAAGCTCGATTGAGCTGCCGCCGCTTGTGGCGCATGCGATGCTGCGATATGACTGCCAATGCGAAGGTTCTCTGAAGTCGACTTTATTCGACTGATCTGCGTCTCACGGTAGCGCACGCTGAGAATCAAGGAAATAGGACACCGGAAATATGCGAGTCTTGATATTCATTCTGGCAATTCTGCTCGCCGCTCCATCGACGAACATCCTGGCGCAGGAACAGGCGGAGCCGGAGGTACAGGCGACGCCGGCCGCGCCAGCGTCGCCCGCCGCACAAGCCACCCCCGGTCCGCGCGGCGCCGGCGCGCCAGCGGCCCAGGCACCGGCCGAGCCGCGCGAGCCGCCGCCGGCCATCACCCGCCACAGCATCGAGATCGGCGGCAAGACCCTCGCCTACACCGCGACGGTCGGCATGATCCCGCTCGCCGATCAGAGCGACGTGGTCAAGGCGCGCATGTACTACACCAGTTACGTGCTTGACGGCGCCGATAAGCAGACGCGGCCGGTCACCTTCGCTTTCAATGGCGGGCCAGGCTCGGCCTCCGCTTACCTCCATCTCGGCGGGCTCGGGCCAAAGGCGGTCGTCGCCGGCGACGACGGAGCGATCGTCGTGCCATTGCCGCAGCTTGCGGCCAACCCGCTCACTTGGCTCGTCTTCACCGATCTCGTCTTCATCGATCCGATCGGCACGGGGTTCAGCCGCCCGGCCATGGTCGAGGGCAAGCCCGTGCCGAACAAGGAGTTCTGGGGCGTCGGCGAAGACGTGACGTGGACCGCGCGCTTCATGCGGCAGTACCTCAACCGTGCCCAGCGCTGGTCCTCGCCGAAATACGTCGCCGGCGAAAGCTATGGCGGATTTCGCGCGGCGCGGCTCGCCGAGACGGCGCAGACGCAGTTCGGCGTCGCGCTCAACGGCGTCATCATGATCTCGCCGATCATCGAATACAGCACGTCGCGGTATAGCCGCTACGCGTTCCTGCCGGCCGTGTTGCAACTGCCGACCTTCGCGGCCGTTGCCTGGTACCACGGCAAGATCGACGGCGCGACAGCCGACCCCGCGGCGCGCGATCGTCTCCTCGCCGAGGTCGAGGCTTACAGCGTGAGCGATGCCTTGACCGCACTGGCGCAGGGCGACGGCCTGCCGCTGGCGCAGCGCGACGCGCTCTATGACAAGCTGGCGCGCTACACCGGCCTCTCGATAGACGCCGTGCGCCGCTTCAATGGACGCATCTGGCGCGATCTCTATGTCAAGGAGCTGCTTGCCAAATCCGGTCGCGTGCTCGGCATCTACGACGCGTCGGTGACGATGGAGGATCCCGATCCCGCCTCGCCCTTCTTTCGCGACGCCGACCCGACGAGCCAGCGTCTCACCGCGCCGCTGCTCACCGCGCTCAACGCCTATCTCCGCGATGAGCTGAAGGTCACGACCAACAGCTCCTACATCCTGTCGAACAGCCAGGCCAATAACGGCTGGGAATGGGGTCGCGGGCGCTCGGACGGATCGGCCGATGCGCTGCGCGCCGGCATGATC
>JACQDQ010000422.1 GCA_016201015.1 Pseudomonadota bacterium
CGGCGGGCGGCATCGAGCACGTTCGGATCGTCGAGGCCCGGATAGATGCGCCGAATCACGTCGGCGCCGACCCCGGACGGCGCGCCGTCGTAGACGATCTCGCCCGCCGACAGGCCGACGACGCGCTCGGCGAACTCGAGGGCATAGTCGATCTGGTGCAGATTGCACAGGACCGCGATATTCGACTCCTTGCAGCTCTGCTTGAGATAGGACAGCACGACGCGCGAGGTCTTGGGGTCGAGGCTGGCGACCGGTTCGTCAGCCAGCATGAATTGCGGCTGCTGCGCCAGCGCCCGGGCGATGCCGACCCGATGCTGCTCGCCGCCGCTCAGGCGATCGGCCCGCTCGCGCGCCTTGTGCGTGAGATGAACGCGCTCCAGGCAGTGCATGGCGATCTGCACGTCGGTCTCGGGGAAAAGCTGGCAGATCGTCATGAGTTGCGGCAGATCCGCCATTCGCCCGACAAGCACGTTCTTGAGGACGGACAGCCGTTTCACCAGATTGTGGTGCTGGAAGATCATCGCCACATTGCGCCGCAGAAGGCGCAGGTCGCGGGCGTTCGACGCGAAGGTCGTGCCGTTGACCGCGATTTCGCCGGCGCTCGGCGCGGTCAGCCGGTTGATGCAGCGGAGCAGCGTCGATTTTCCCGCGCCGCTCGGCCCGAGCACGACCACGAACTCGCCCGGGCCGATCGACAGATCGACGTGCTTGAGCGCGCGATGGCTGCCATAGGTCTTGTCCAGCCCGCGTATTTCGATCATGAGCGCACCCCCCTCGTCGCGGTCGCCGCCCGCGACGACCGCACTGCCGCCGCCGCCGGCTATTTCTGCTTCTTGAGATCGATATTGGCGAGCTTCGCCGTCTCGCGCACCACGTCATAGGCGGCATCGCTGGTTTCGCGGAAGCCGTTGAGCTGGCCCTGGTCGGACCAGTTGAGATTCTTGACCGCCAGGAACGCGGTCTTGACCCGCTGCTTCAGCTCGTCGGGCAGATCCTTGCGCCAGACCATCGGCGATTCCGGAATCGGCGCCGAACGCCAGACCACATGGACCAAATCGGCCTTGATGAAGCCCTTGGCCACCGCGGCATCGTAGATGCGGTCGGCGATCGTCGCCGCATCGACCTTGCCGTTGGCCACCGCCACCGCGTTGGCATCGTGCGCGCCGGTGAAGATCACGTTCTTGAAGTCGCGCTTGGGCTCGATGCCGGCCTTGAGCAGGCCGGCGAGCGGGAATGCGTAGCCGGAGGTCGAGGCGGGATCGACGAAGGCGAAGTTGCGACCCTTGAGGTCATCGAGCGTTTTGATGCCGCTCGATTTCAGAGTGATGATCTGGCTGTGGTAATAAGTGCGGCCGGCCTTGGCGGTCTCGGCGATGACGAACGCCTCGACCGGCGTCACCGTCGTCGCCAGCACGTAGGAGAAGGGTCCGAGATAGGCGATGTCGAGATGCTTGGCGCGCAGCGCCTCGATCACGCCGTTGTAGTCGGAGGCGACGAAGCCCTGGACCTTCATACCCAGGTTCTTCTCCACTGCGTCGAGAATGTCCTTGCTCTGCGCCAGCATGGCGCGCGAATCCTCCGATGGGATCAGCCCGACCCTGAGGACCTCCTGCGCTGAAGCGGCGCCGACCGATGCGGCGGACCACGCCGCAGCCAACATGAGCGATACGAGTCGGTGTCCGATCTTGATCATGGCTCCCTCCCGAAATGATTCTGTTGATTCGAATGTTGCTTCTATGCCCTCTGCGTTGCGTTGCGATGACGCCTCCTCAGCGAAGCGCCGACCGCTTGCCGATGAAGTTGCGCCCCCTCTCGCCGGCCAGCGCAGAATCGATCAGGCTCTCCCACTCGCCTTCGGCGATCCCGTAGTCGACCGCGCGCGTCGAAACGCCGAGTGCGCCGAGGAAGGCCGCCAGGCGCCGCGCGCCGGCGTCGAGATCGGCGCCGAACACCCGTCGCAGCGACGCGTCGCAAACCGGGTCGTGGCCGATCACGCTGCGCATGACCATAGGCAGGCTGAACGAGCAGGCGATGCCGTGCGCGATGCCGTGATGCAGTGTGAAGTGATAGGACAATGAATGCGCCAACGCCGTCTTGGTGTTCGAGAAGGCGAGCCCGGCGAGCAGGCTGGCGCGCGCCATGCGGGTACGCAACGCCAAGTCGCCGAGATTGCGCGACAGCGGATCGAGGCATTCGAGGATCTCGCGCGCCGCGACCTCGGCCAGCGCCGACGACACCGGATTGGCATTGACGTTCCAGATGCTTTCGAGTGCATGCGACAGCGCATCGAGCCCGGTACTGACGGTGAGCCCGCGCGGCGCCCCAAGGGTGAGCGTGGGGTCGATCAGCGCGCATTCGGCATATAGCGACGGGTGCGTCAGCGAATGCTTCTTCTTCCCCGCGGTATCCCAGACCGTCGCCCAGCACGTCACCTCGCTGCCCGTGCCGGCGGTCGTCGGAATCGCGATGATCGGCAGGCGCCGGAAGCGCTCGGCGCCTTGGCCCGTCGCGAGATGGCGCTCGACCGTCGCGAAGTCGCCGCCGGCCGCCGCCAGTACCTTGGCCGCGTCGAGCACCGACCCGCCGCCGAGGGCGACAATGACCTCCGGCGCCGTTGGCACTTCACCCAGGACGCGGCACGACGCGGCAAGGCCGTCGAAGTTCGGATTGGGATCGATGTTGGAGACGACGGCGACCGGCTTCCCGGCAAGCGCGCCGACGCGCCGCGCCAGTTCGGCGAATACGCCGTTGTCGGAATATGTAACGAGGGCGTAGCTGCGGCCGCCCAGCTTCGCCGGCAGCGATTCGAGCGCACCGGGCCCGAAGCTCACTTCGACCGGGTTGCTGAAGCGCCACACCGTTCACTCCTTCGCCGACGCGGCTATCCTCGCGATCGCGGTTGCAAACTGTGGCACCCGGCGTATCATCAAACCAATACAAAGTTTTTCGCAAAACCATATAAAAAAGCTATGCGATACAGCCAGCTCCGCTCCTTCCACGCGGTCGCCGAGGCGGGTAGCTTCACCGCCGCCGCGCGCGCCGCGCGCGTGAGCCAGCCGACGATCACGACGCAGGTGCGAGCGCTCGAAGCGCAGTTCGGCGTGGAGTTGTTCGTCCGCCACGGTCGTCGGGTCATCGTCACCGAGACGGGACGCGGTCTGCACGAAATCACGCTGCGGCTGTTCGGCCAGGAAGAGGATGCGCGCAGCTATCTGGTGGATTCCGGCGCGCTGCGCACCGGCCACCTGCGCGTCGGCGCGGTCGGGCCGTACCACGTCACCGACATGCTGGCGGCGGTCGCCGCGCGCTATCCGCAGCTCTACGTCTCGGTCACCATCGGCAACTCGCGTGAGATCGTGCAGTCGCTGCTCGACTACCGCACCGATGTCGCCGTCCTCGCCCATATCGACCCCGATCCACGGCTGCTGGCCATTCCCTATAGCCGGCATCCTGTCGTCGTATTCGTGCCGGCACGCCATCCGTTGGCGAAGCGCCGAGCGATCCGAATCGAGGAGCTCGACGGCCAGCCGATGGTCGTGCGCGAGGCGGGTTCGACGACGCGCCGCGCTTTCGAGGAAGCGCTGGCGCGCGCCAAGGTCAGCCCGCGCATCGTCATGGAGATCGGCGGCCGCGAGGCGATCCGCGAGGCGGTGGCCAAAGGCATTGGCATTGGCGTCGTCTCAGAGGCGGAATTCGTGCCCGGCCGCAATCTGCGCGCCCTGCCAGTGACCAACGCCGCGATCTATACCTACGCGCACGTGGTTTGCCTCAAGGAGCGGCAGAACGCCCGGCTCGTCCGCGCCTTCCGCGCCATCGTCGACGAGCTCCGTGCGGCACGCGCGGAGCAACCCCCGGCGGCCGGACGCCGCCGCCATCGCTGAGCGACGCATGGGCGAGATCACTGCCGACCTCCTGTTGCGCGCCTACGCCGCCGGCCTCTTCCCGATGGGCGAGAGCGCCGACGATCCGGAGCTGTTCTGGGTCGATCCGGAGCTGCGCGGCGTCCTCCCGCTCGACGCCTTCCACATCCCGCGCAGCCTGAAGAAGGCGGTGCGCCACGGCCTGTTCGAAGTCACCGCCGACCGCGCTTTCGCGACGGTGATTCAACGCTGCGCCGAACCGACGCCGCAGCGGCGCGCGACCTGGATCAACCCCGAGATCACGCGACTCTACAGCGAGCTTCACCGCCGCGGCCACGCGCACAGCCTCGAGTGCTGGCATGAGGGTCGCCTGGCGGGCGGGCTCTACGGCGTCGCGCTCGGCGGCGCCTTCTTCGGTGAAAGCATGTTCAGCCGCGAGCCCGACGCGAGCAAGGTGGCACTCGTCCATCTCGTGGCGCGCCTGCGGCGCGGCGGGTTCATGCTGCTCGACACGCAGTTCGTCACCGCCCATCTCGCACGCTTCGGCGCCATCGAGATTCCGCGCCGGGCCTATCGCCGTCAGCTCGCCGAGGCGCTGGAGCGGCCGGCGCTCTTCTACCGCGAGCTCGATCCCGAAGGACTCGCCGTCTTGCAGTCGATGACCCACACGTCATAGACGGGGTGCTCGATCGCCGAGACCGCCGGCGAGGAGGCGAACATCCAGCCGACAAACACCGTGCGCGGCGTTTCACCCGGCTTGATCTCGCGCACCTCGAGGAAGGCGGTCGATTCCGGCGGTTCCTCCGGCGGCCGCTTGCGGCAGGCGCGCACCATGATGTCGAGCGTGCCGAAGCGCACCGTCTCCTCGATCGGTGCCTCGATGGTGCGCACCCGGCCGGTGATCTTGTCGAGCGTCTGCAGCACGGCGGTGACGCGCGGCGCCGCGCCGGTGGTTTGCGCCACAGCCGGGGCGGCGAGGCAGAATGTCGCCAAAGTAGCAAGTACTGCGCGTACGCCTGTCATCATGACCTATCAGATAAGCGCAAATTGCCAAATCGCCAAGGCAACCCCTCAATCTGTCTCGAACGGGATGTGGTCCCAGTCGCAGACCGGCGTGAAGCCGATCCGCCGGTAGATGCGCGTCGCCCCCAGATTGACACGATCGGCGAATAGCGTGACGAGGCGGCGGCCGCTCGCCCGCACCTCGCCGCACACGCGCGCAACGCAGGCGCCGGCATAGCCGCGGCCGCGCCGCGCCGGCGGCGTGTAGACCCCGAAGACACGCGCCAGCCTGGGTGTCGCGCCGCCCCAGATCGCCATCGCCACCGGACCGCCGTCGTCCCACACGAACAGGCGGCCGGCAAGCTGGCTATTCTCCATGGCGGCGCGCGGCCGTGGATTGGGCGGCAGGCGGACTTCGTCGAAAAACGTGACGAGCCAGCCGGTCAGCAGATCGACCTCGTCCTCGCGCGCGGCGCGAAACCGGCCGGCGGCCGATAGCTCCTGCGGCAATCCGTCGAGCCGATGGATCGCCATCTTCGTCGCCTGTCGCAGCCGCGTTCCGACCAGCGCGCGCCAGCGCTCGGCAACCACGTGCGCGGCATCCGGCGGCCCGGTGACCCCCGGTATGGCGCGCTGACCGAGCACCAGATGCGTGCCCAAAGCCTCGCCGGCGGCGCGCGGACCATTGGTCACGACAAGATTCTGTCCGGCGCGCAGGGCGACGAGGACGGGACCGTTGTCGCCTTCGACCGTGAGCATGAGATCGTCCGCGCCAAACGATCGCGGCTTGTCAAGCCAGCCCTGGACAATGCCCAGGAACAGGCAGTTCTCCAGCTCGCGAGCTTCGAGGAAGGACAGAGCCCGCGCGGCGAAGACCGCCGGGTCGCGATGCTCGACGACGCGCAGTGTCGGATGCACCGGCGCCGCGGTGCCGGCGTGCGGTGGCAGTGGAGTGGTCACGGCGATTATTTTTTCGGCGTTTCGCCGGGCCCTTTGCTCGCGCTTTCGGCGGAATTGAAAATGAATTTGCCGAGGAGCTGAACGAGGTTGACCGGCGCCTGCGTGTATTTGATCTCGCCGCCCGGCGCAATCATCTTGTCTTCGGCACCGGGCACGAGCTGGATGAAGTTCGCGCCGAACAGCCCCTCGCTCGTCACCTGCGCCACCGTGTCCAGCGGCAGC
>JACQDQ010000055.1 GCA_016201015.1 Pseudomonadota bacterium
CGCCGCCGGCGAACGGAATCTTCTGCCAGGCTACCGACACGCCGCGGTCGACCAGCCCGGCATAGCCCGGATGGATGCGCTCGCCGTCGGCAATCGCGGCGGCGGCGCGCTGCGCCGGCGTCATCGCCGCGAAGCGCCGGCCGATGGCGCCGGTCCAGATATAGGCGCCGACGACGATGCCTTTGCGGCCGTGGAAACCGCTCGACGGATACCAGATTTGCGTGATGTCGCGGCTGGTCCAGGCGATGCCGCCGTAGATCTGATGGTCGGTCTCCCACCAGCGGCGGGCGGATTGAAAGGCGATCTTGACCGCCGGCACGTAGCCTTGTGCCCCGGCCTCGACCGCACGCTTCACCGGTGCCGCGAAGTCGGCATCGATCTGCTGCAGCACCGGCAGGGGAATCGTGCAGATGACGAAGTCGGCTTCGAGCGCAGCGTCGTGTCCGCTTTTGCGATCGCGCCAGACGATGCGCGCCCGCTCGCCGACACGGCGGATCTGAGTAATTTCGGCGTCGTGGGTAACCATCGGACCGACGGCGCGCGCGAAGGCGCGGGCGATCGCGTCCATGCCGCCGACCGGCTGCAGCATTGGCGCGGCCTGGTCCCAGCCTTCGGCAAAGAGCAGGGCAAAGCGCCCGGCTCGCGCCTTGACGATCTTGGCGAATGGCAGCGGCGCGTGGATCTGGCCGGCCGCGTTGCCGGCGCCGGGCGGCTCGGCATAGCCGGCGCGCGACGATCCGCGATATCTGAGATCCTCGCCCAGGCCGCCGAAGGCCCGCAGGAACCCCGCAGGGACCCGCGCAGATTGTCGAGGTCCTCCGCGCTGAGCGGTTGGTCGAGCGCGCTGGGCGCCAGGCCCTTCGCGGCCAGCTCGGCGACGAAGCCGCGTGCGTCGTTGATCAGCCGGCGGGCAGGCTGCGGCTGGCCGCCGAACGCGGCATCGTCCTGGACGAGTGCGGCGCGGTTGTCATTGACCATGACCTCGAGCGGCACGCCGAACTCGCGGCAATAGGAGAGGATGCCCTGGTGGTGATGCGGCAGCCTGGCCGGCCCGGGGTTGAAGTAGAGATGCGGCCGCCGGTCCCAGGCGACGCGCTGGGTCGAGTCGGTTTCGACGACCGTGTCGCCGCCGCGGATCGTCCGCACCCGGCCACCGCCGCGGTCGCGCGCCTCGAGGATCGTGCAGCGATAGCCGGCCTTGCGCAGCTCATAGGCGGCGGTCATGCCGGCGATCCCGGCTCCCAGCACGGCGACGCGGACGCCACGGCCCGATCCGCGCGGCAGCGCCGGTGGGCCGGCATAGGCCGCCGGCACCGGCAGCAGGCCCATCGCCGACAGCGTCGCATAGACCGCCGCGGCGCCGCCGGCATGGCCGACCAGATTGATGAAATTGCGGCGCGTAATTCCCGTGGTCATGGCCTATGTCCGCCTCGCGGACCGCGGCCACGACGCGGCCTCGGCGTGGACGCAGAGCGCATCATCGCCAGCCGCGGGGACGTCTCATTCCGGCACGCCGGCTCTGCGTAGGCCTTCGAGCAGTCGCTCGAGATAGATCGGATCGCGGATCAGCTCGGTGCGGCGATAATCGGCGAGCGTCACCGTATCGCCGGCGGCGTGCAACTCGGCAACTTCCCAATTGGCATCGTCAAGCTTGCCCAGGTATCCGTAGGTGGCCACGAGCATGCGACGCGACGGCTGCCACGCCGGATTTCGCTCCAGCGCTTTTCTGAATGATTGGGCGGCGGCGTCGTAATGCGTCAGCATGAACTGGGCATAGCCCAGGGCGTGAACGTACCAAAACGGGAAATGCGGATTGATACGCATTGCCCGCTCGATGGCGGGCAGGGATTCTTCGGCGCGTCCGGTCCACACCAGCAGCAGCCCATAGTAGGCGTAGCCGTCGGCGAAGTTCGGATCGAGCGCAACGGCCTTCTCCAATTCGGCCAGCGCATTTTTCGTGTCGCCATACCAGAAATATGTCCGGGCGAGAGCCCAGCGCGCCTGCGGCAGGCTGGCGTCCAGAGAAATTGCCCGCTGCGCCATGCCGATGGCCGCTTCGACCTGCTCCTTGCTGATGGCGCCGATCCCCAAGTCCGCCTCGAGAGCATAGGTATTGGCAAGCTGGCTCCAGGCCCGCGCGAATCCCGGGTCCATGGCAACCGCCTGCTCGAATAATCGCCGCGCCTCGCGAATGCCCGAGGGCGTAAATGTGTTCATCTGCTCCGTACCACGCGCCCAGAGATCGTAGGCGGCAAGATTGTTGGTCGGCCGCTGAGCGAGACGCTGCCTGTCCCCGGCATTCAGCGTGATCGCCAGCGCGGCGACGATCTTCTGGCGGACATCGTCTTGCAGATCGAAGATGTCCTTGAGATCGCGGTCGTAGCGCTCGGCCCAGACATGCAGCCCGCTCGACGCATCGATGAGCTGCGCGGTAATGCGCACGCGCTCGCCCGCCTTTCGAATGCTGCCCTCGATCACGTAGCGGACACCGAGCTCGCGCCCGACCTCGGTCACGTTCACCGCCCGGCTCTTGTAGACGAATGCCGAGTTGCGGGCGATCACGAACAGGCCGGGTACCTTCGACAGATCGGTCGTCAGATCCTCGGTCATCCCGTCGCTGAAATACTCCTGGCGCGGATCGTCGCTGAGATTGTTGAAGGGCAGAACCACGAGCGACATCCGGTCGGAAGGCGACGGCGGCGCGCTGCGACTCGCCACGACAGCCGGTGCCGGCGGCGCGACGCCGGCGCTCTGCGGCGGCGCAACCGGCGTCGGTGCCTGGCGCACGAACCCTTGCAGCCACCACATCGCGCCCGCCGCGGCAATGAGCATCACCGCCAGCCCGGCGCCCACCGCGGCAACGCTGCGCTTTGCCTTGGGCGCCGCCGCGCCGATCGGCGTCGCCGCCAGCGGCCAGTCATCGTCCTTGTACCGTACGCGGAAGACACGCACCGGCTTGGCGATGTTCTTGACCTGCTGCTCGCCCAGATCCTCGAACGTCAATGGCAGCTTGCCGATCACGGGATCGCGCGCCCCGCGCGACACGCAGATGCCGCCCGGCTCCGCCAGTTGTTCGAGCCGTGCCGCGACGTTGACGCCATCGCCGTAGATGTCGTTCTCGTCGAAGATTATGTCGCCGAGATTGATGCCGATGCGGAGCCGAAGCCGTCGATCGTCGCGCACGCTTTCGTTCGCGGCGGACAATCCCCGCTGCGTCTCGACGGCGCATCGCACCGCCTCGACCACGCTTGGGAACTCCGCCAGCACTCCGTCGCCGGTGGTCTTGACGATACGGCCGCGATGCTCGGCGATCTTGGGATCGAACAGCGTGCGACGATGGGCCTTGAGCGCGGCAAGCGTCCCCGCCTCGTCTTCGCCCATCAGCCGGCTGTATCCGACCACATCGGCGGCGAGGATGGCGGCAAGCCGACGTTCGACGGTGGTTGCAGCGATCGGCACACCCTCCGCAACGGACCGGGCCGCTCCGGTCGGCGCCCAATCCATTGCTGGAGCAAGAGTATCAGCAGTCCAGCCCCTGTGCTATCGGCCAAACCCGCCGCGCGCGCCTCGGTTCAGCGACGGACGGCGGGCGTTTCCACGAGCAACCCGTTGCTGCGCCACGCGAGAAAAAGCTGCAGCGCGGTCAGCTCGTCGGATCCGTACGGTTCCGGCGTGGCGCGCACCAGCTCGTAGCAGGTCTCCATCTGGGCATGGACCGAGCCCATCCTTTGCCACCCGAGACGGAACAGGGGGAAGCCGTTGATATGCCCCTCCGACAGCAGGTCGGCGCGGAGATGGTTGCCGCTGTTGCGCACATGGCAATACTCGCATGCGGCATTCAGTTGGCCGCGCCGGGTCCGATAGAGCTCCGCCCCGCGCTCGAAGAACGGCGCCGCCGGCCCGTCGGTCGCGACGGCGAGGGGAAGCCCGCGCGACTGGTGCATCACGAACGCCGTAATCGCCAGCAGATCGTCGGAGTTCCAGACGAGCGCGGCGCTCTTCATGCGCTCGGTCCGGCAGTAATTGACCTGATGCTCCAAGGTGAAGAGCCGGCCGGTCTCCTTGCTGACCTTGGGATAGGTGGCGCCGACGCCGCGCATCGAGGCCGCCTTGCCGTGGCACGAGGCGCAGGACTTGCCGTCCGCGCCCGCCGGCTCGACCCACATCGCCTCGCCGCGCTCGACCCACAAGAAGCCGGGATTGTCGTCGTCGTGGTCCTGGAGACGGCGCGTCTCAGGGGTCGAGAAGCGGTAGCCGGAAATCTTTCCGGCGCGCTCGAACTCGGTCACCGGGGCGGTCTCGACGCCGCCGGCCTCGGCCTGGGCGAGTTGAGACGGGGAATTCGCCGAGCCGTCGCTCGCCGGCATCGACGCGGCCCACAGCGCGGCCGACAACAGGATTCCTATGCCGGCGACCACGCTCCATATTGGAGGCCGCCGTCGGACCGGCGTGGCACGGCGCGTTGCGTCCACGGCTGCTCCCTCGAATGGCCACAGCGGCATCGCCCGCCATTCTATGGGTTGTTCATGGAATTCCCAAGCATAGCCGACCAGTCGCCCGTCAGCTCCGCACCCGCCGCACGGCATCCTGCCAGCCGGCATAGAGCGCGTTGCGCCGCTTGCCGTCCATCTGCGGCTCGAACACCCGCTCGCGCTTCCATTGCCGCGCGATATCGGCGGTCGAGGCGAACACGCCGACCCCCAGGCCCGCCAGGCACGCGGCGCCCAGCGCCGTCGTCTCGGTAACGACCGGCCGCTCGACGGGAATCGCCAGCTGATCCGCGAGGAACTGCATGACCCAGTCGTTGACCACCATGCCGCCGTCGACGCGGATCGCCGCCGGCTTGGTCCCATCCTCCGCCATCGCCGCCATCAGGTCGCGGGTCTGGTAGGCGACGGCCTCGAGTCCGGCGCGCACCACCTCGGCGATGCCGGAATCGCGCGTGAGGCCGAGGATGGCGCCGCGCGCGTCGGGGTCCCAATAGGGCGCGCCCAGGCCGGTGAAGGCCGGCACCAGATAGACGCCGCGCGTGTCGGCGATGCCGGCCGCCAGGTCGGCGCTTTCGCCCGCGCTGGCGATGAGCTTGAGCCCGTCGCGCAGCCACTGCATCGTCGCCCCGGAAACGAAGATGCTGCCTTCGAGCGCATAGGTCGGCTTGCCCTTGAGCCGATAGGCGAGCGTGGTCAGCAGGCGGTTCCTAGAGCGGACGAGCTTGGTCCCCGTGTTGAGCACCGCGAAGCAGCCGGTGCCATAGGTGCTCTTGATCATGCCGGGCGCGAAGCAGGCCTGGCCGATCATCGCCGCATGCTGATCGCCGGCCATGCCGGCGATCGGTACCGGAGCATCGAGGACGTCGCGCGCCGTCGCGCCGTACGCCGCCGCGCTGTCGCGCACCTCCGGCAGGATTGCCGCGGGAATGCGGAAGGCCTTGAGCAGCGTCGCGTCCCAGGCCTGCTGGCGCAGGTTGAACAGCATGGTGCGCGAGGCGTTGGTGGCGTCGGTCAGATGACTCGTGCCGCCGGTCAGGCGCCACAGCAGGAACGTATCGATGGTGCCGAAGGCGAGCCTGCCGCGCTCCGCCGCCTGGCGCGCCCCGGCGACATGATCGAGCAGCCAGGCGATCTTCGAGGCGGAGAAATAGGCATCGAACAGCAGGCCGGTGCGCTTGCCGAGCTCGGCGTCGCCGACCGCCTTGGCCATCTTGCGGCACCAATCGGCGGTGCGGCGATCCTGCCAGACGATGGCGTTGTGGATCGGCTTGCCGCTCTCGCGGTCCCAGATGACCGTCGTCTCGCGCTGATTGGTGATGCCGATGGCGGCGACCGCGGCGGGCGCGAGCTTGGCGTTGGCGAGCGTGCGCCGCATGACCGAAACGGTGGCGCGCCAGATCTCCTCCGGGTCGTGCTCGACCCAGCCGGGCTGCGGGTAGATCTGCGGCAGCTCGACCTGCGCCGAGGCAAGGGGCGTGCACTCGGCATCGAAGAGGATCGCGCGCGTGCTGGTGGTGCCCTGATCGATGGCAAGCAGGTGGCGCGGGGTCACGCTGGCGTCCTCCAGTTCTCTTCTTGGTTCCAGGGAGATCGACGAGACGAGGCGATGATGTTGGCCGCCGGGCGTCCCGTCAAGCCAACGCAATCTCCGCCAGCCGCCGATAGTCGTCGAGATCGTTGTAGATTTGCGCCGAGATCCGGGCCCACAACGCGCCGGCGAAAGGCACGATCGGCACCTCGACGCCGTGGCGCTCGAACAGGCGCGCGTGCAGCGCCACGGCATTCGCCTGGGTCGCTTCCTGCGGCAACGGCAGGCGGATCGTCGCCATGCTGCCGAGCATCGACGGCGGGCCGCCGGCCGGCGTGCCCCAAGCGTCACCAAGCAGCCGCGCGGCGCGCAGCAGCAGATCGTGATTATGCGCGCGTATCTCGGCCGCACCGAAACGGGCGATGAATTCAAGCGCCGCCACCACCGCCAGCCACGCACTGTGGTCGCGCGTTCCCGTCCAGTCGAACTCCGCGAGAAATCCCTTGCCGTAGCCGTGCGAGATGACCGCCGGGTGCAGGCGGTCGCGCCCGTCGCGCGCCGCCCACAGGAAGCCGCAGCCCTTCGGCGCGAACAGCCATTTGTGGCAGTTGCCTACGTAGAAATCGCAGCCCAGCGCCGCGATATCGAGATCGAGCATGCCCGGCGCATGCGCGCCGTCGATCAAGACGCGCACGCCGCGCGACCTGGCGAGGGCGACGAGGCGCGCCACGGGAAAGATCAGTGCCGTCGAGGATGTGACATGGTCGATCACCAGAAGCCTCGTGCGCGAGGTCAGTGCGGCGGCGACGGCTGAATAAATCTCGTCCTCGCTGCCTAGCGGAAACGGCACGTCGGCCTCGACCAGCCGGGCGCCGGCAGCGGCGCAAACATGGCGCAGCGGCATGCGCACGGCGCCGTAGACATGCGTGGTGGTCGACACCTCGTCGCCCGCGCCGAGAGCGAGCGAGCGCAGCACCGCGTTGACGCCCGTCGTCGCGTTGTCGACGAAGACGAGGTCCTCGCCGCGCGCGCCGACGAAGGCGCCGAGCGCGGCGGCCGCCCGCCTGAGCGCGCCGGGCAGCTCGCGCTGCATGAAGCGGGCCGGCTGCGCCTCCATGCGTCGGCGCCATTCATCGGCTGCCGCCAACACCGCGCGCGGCGTCGCGCCATAGGCACCGTGATTGAGAAAGGCAATGCCATCTTCGAGGAAGAACCGATCGCGGATGGCGCGGCCGAAGTGGTTACTCGTCATCGCGTCGCATCCGCGGTACTATTTTCCCCTCACGTCATGGCCGGCCCGCTGGAGGCGCGAGTCCCGGCCATCCACGAATTTCTCTCAGGAATAGAAGACGTGGATGGCCGTGACAAGTGTTCAGCCCGGGGAGACAGGTGACGGCGTTCGGACACCTCGGTAACCGCGGAAACCTGCCGTTCTGAGCGAATCGTACGGACGCTCAACCGGACAGCCGTGGGTCAAGCCCGGCGATGACGAAGAAGGGAAA
>JACQDQ010000416.1 GCA_016201015.1 Pseudomonadota bacterium
ACCTTCACCATCGCCACCGGCAACGAGGATGACCGCAAGCTGGGCCTATGGACGCTCGAGGGCATCGAGCGCATCCGCGCCGCGCTGCCCGATTGCCAGATCATCCTCGGCTTGTCGAACATCTCGTTCGGCCTCAATCCCGCGGCGCGCCACGTGCTCAATTCGGTCTTCCTCGATCATGCGCTTAAACGGGGACTGACCGGGGCGATCCTCCATCACAGCAAGATCATGCCGCTGCACAAGATCGCGCCGGAGGAGGTGACCGCAGCCGAAGATCTCATCTTCGACCGCCGGCGCGACGGATACGACCCGCTGCATGCCTTCATCGCGCTGTTTCAGGACCGCGCCGCCGAGGGCAAGACGGTGCGCAAGCGCGCCGAGGCGGTCGAGGAGCGGCTCAAGCACCGCATCGTCGACGGCGACAAGCTGGGCCTCACCGACGACCTCGCGCTGGCGATGAAGAGCTACAAGCCGCTCGACATCATCAACACCTTCCTGCTCGACGGGATGAAGGTAGTGGGCGAGCTGTTCGGCGCCGGCAAGATGCAGCTGCCCTTCGTGCTGCAATCGGCGGAGACGATGAAGGCGGCGGTCGCCTATCTCGAGCCGTTCATGGAGCGCGTCGACGGCCAGCAGCGCGGCACCATCGTGCTCGCGACGGTCAAGGGCGACGTGCACGACATCGGCAAGAATCTCGTCGACATCATCCTGACCAACAACGGCTACAAGGTGGTCAATCTCGGCATCAAGCAGCCGATTGCCAACATCCTCGCCGCGGTCAAGGAGCACAAGGCGAACGCCGTCGGCATGTCCGGGCTGCTAGTCAAGTCGACCGTTGTGATGCGCGAGAACCTCGCCGAGATGACGCGCGAGGGCGTCGACGTGCCCGTCTTGCTCGGCGGCGCCGCGCTCACCCGCAAATACGTGGAGGAGGATTGCGTCTCTTCCTACGGGCCCGGCCGCGTCGCCTATGCGCGCGACGCCTTCGACGGTCTCGACCTCATGGACAAGGTGGTGACCGGCAAGTTCGACGACCATCTGCAGAAGGCAGCCGAGAAGCGCAAGGGCAGGCCGTCCAACCAGAGCCGCGTGCTCGGCCGCGCCGCGACCCCGCTGCGGCCGGTCGATGCCGAGGAGGTGAAGCTGCGGCGCGCCGAGCTCGCCCTGGGCGTGCCGGTGCCGACGCCGCCGTTCTGGGGCGCGCGCGTGATCGACAAGGTGCCGGTGCGCGCACTCGTGCCCTATCTCAACGAGACGATGCTGTTCCAATTCCAATGGGGCTTTCGCAAGAGCGGCAAGTCGCTGGAGCAGTACAAGTCCTGGGCCCAGCGTGAAGTGAAGCCGATTCTCAAGCGTCTGCTCGATATGTGCGAAAAGGATGAGATTCTGCAGCCGCGCGCGGTCTACGGCTATTGGCGCTGCGCCGCGGAGGGTGACAACGTCGTCCTGTTCGGCGACGACGGCACGACCGAGGTGGCGCGCTTCGGCTTTCCGCGGCAGGGCCGCGAGGGCGGGCTGTGCATCGCCGACTTCTTCCGCGACCGCACCGCCAACGAGCACGACGTGATCGGCCTCCAGGTCGTCAGCATGGGCGCGCGGGCGTCCGAGGTGGCGCGCGAATGGTTCGCCGACAACCGCTACCAGGACTATCTCTACCTGCACGGCCTGTCGGTGGAGATGGCCGAGGCGCTGGCCGAGTACGTGCACAAGCGCACCCGCGCCGAGCTCGGCTTCGCGCAGGAGGACGACCGCGACATGGACAAGATGCTGAAGCAGGGCTATCGCGGCTCGCGCTATTCCTTCGGTTATCCGGCCTGCCCCAACCTCGCCGATCAGAAGCAGCTCTTGGCGCTGCTGGGCGCTGAGCGCATCGGCATTGCGCTGTCGGACGAGGACCAGCTCCATCCCGAGCAGTCGACCTCGGCCATCGTCGCCATCCACCCGCAGGCGAAGTATTTCTCGGTGTGAAGCCGGCCGAATGAACGGCTAGATCTTCGCCAGGATCGCCCGCTTGACCGCGCGGATGCGGGCCTCGTCGCGCCTGTAAAATGTCCACTGCTTGATCCGCATGGCACGGACCAGCCCGGCCTGCGACAGAATCTTAAGATGCTCGCTCACGGTCGGCTGGCTGACGCCAAGCTTCCGGGCGATCAGCACGCCGCAAACGCCGTCATTGACGAGGTCCCCGTCGACCTGCGGCGGAAAATGCCGCCGCGGCTGCTTCAACCATTCGAGGATTCGCAACCGGCGCTCATTGGCGAGCGCGCGGATGGACAGGGCGATAGACATATTGCAAATTAGCTAAATTCCGAAGTACCGTCAAGACGGCGGGCCGATTGGCGGCACGTGGCGGAGTTACGGAGACGGAGATGGCGGACGCATTGCAGGGCGTGATCGACCGGGAGCGCATCGCGACGATTTACCTGCGCATCCAACCGCACATCCGCCGCACGCCGGTCGTTGAGGTCGATGGAGCGGATTTTGGCATTCCCCCAATCCGCGTAAGCCTAAAGTTGGAATTGCTGCAGCACGCCGGCTCGTTCAAGACGCGCGGCGCCTTCGCCAACCTACTGACGCGCGACGTGCCGCCGGCGGGCGTGGTGGCGGCCTCGGGCGGCAATCATGGCGCCGCGGTCGCTTACGCGGCGATGAAGCTCGGCAAACCCGCGAAGATCTTCGTGCCGAGCATCTCGTCGCCTGCGAAGGTGGAGCGCATCCGCGGCTACGGAGCCGATCTCGTAGTCGGCGGCGAGCGCTACGCCGATGCGCTTGCCGCAAGCGAAACCTGGGCGGGGCGGTCGGGGGCGATGCCGGTCCATGCCTTCGATCAGATCGAAACTCTGCTTGGCCAGGGAACCCTGGGCCTCGAAACGGAGGAGCAGGTGCCCGATCTCGACACGCTGCTGGTGGCCGTCGGCGGCGGCGGCCTCATCGGCGGCATCGCGGCTTGGTACGCGGGCCGAGTCCGCGTCATCGGCGTCGAGCCCGAGGCGGCGCCGACGCTGACAAAGGCCCTCGCGGCCGGGCGGCCAGTCGATGCCGAGGCGGGCGGCATCGCAGCGGATTCGTTGGCTCCGCGTCGTGTCGGCGAACTGATGCTTCCGATTGCGCAGCGCCATGTCGACCGCGTCGTACTGGTCACCGACGATGCCATTCGCCATGCGCAGGAAATGCTGTGGCGGGCCGTGCGGATCGTGGCGGAACCGGGAGGGGCGGCGGCGTTGGCGGCGTTGCTATCCGGTCGCTACCAGCCCCAACCGGATGAACGCGTCGGCGTTGTCGCGAGCGGCGGCAACACGGTCGCAGTCGATTTCGGTCGATAAGCCGGCCGCTCTGGGCCGGGAGGAGTGCGATGAAAGACACGCTGAAGCCCGGCCTCATGCACACGCTCGAATTCACGGTGCCGGATAGCAAGACCGTGCCGTATCTCTACCCCGAGGCGCCGGGCTTCGTAGAGATGCCGAGGGTGTTCGCCACCGGGTTCATGGTCGGCCTGTTCGAGTGGGCATGCATCGAACTGATGAAGCCGCATCTCGATCCGGGCGAGGGCAGCCTCGGCATCCATGTCGATTTCAGCCATACGGCGGCGACGCCGCCGGGGCTGACGATCACGGTCACCGCCACCTGCACCAAGGTGGACGGCCGGGCGCTTGAATTCGAGATTAAGGGCCACGATGGCGTCGACGAGATCGGTGGCGGCCGTCACCGTCGTGCCGTCGTGCGCTGGGACAAGTTCAACGAGCGGGTGGCAAAGAAGCGGGAGAAGACGGGCACCGGGTAGGCGCGCGCGATGATCGCGGCCGCGGTAGCGCCACCGTCAGGCGGTGGTTGCGTCAGGCGAGGACGTTGACGCGGCCGCCGACGGCGAGCGACAGAAGTTGGTCGCTCGGGTTCTGCGTGTTGTCGAACAGGGCGGCGAGACCCGTGCTGCCAGATTGGCTGGCCGCGTCGCTGTCCGTCTTGATCAGAAATTTTTGAATGAATTTTGTCACGTAGGCCTTGTCGTTGACCTTTTTCACATCGAAAGCGCGGTCGAACACCTGCGTCTGCTTCTCGAGCGACTGCACAGCGGTCTGCAGCGGGATATCGGCGGCGGAGCTCACCACCGACCGCAGCACGCTGTCGCCCATGATGTCATAGATGCTCTTGACGCTGCCGATCTGGCGCAGGAAATAGGCGGCCTGGCGCAGCGCCGGATTCTGCTGCTCCAAGTTCTTCTCGTATTCATTGGTCTTGAAGGCCGCGATCACCTTATTGACGACGGTCGAGGTCTTCAGGTTGCTGACCCCGAAATCGCCGATCGCCAGGTCGCTCGCCATCTGCTTATAGCGCGGATCTCGCATCTTGGCGGCGAGCGAATTTTGATCGCCCAGCTTCGACAGAAGAATCTGCTTCACGCGGCCTGGGTACTTCATGTCGTCGTCGAGCGCGTAGGCGGATAGGACGACCTTCAGAAGGCGGTGATCCTTCATCAGATCGTCGACGTTCTTGACCTTCTGGATATTGGCCTTGTAGTAGTCGATGTCCTTCTGGACCGCTGGGGTCTTGGCATATTTTTCGACAAGCGTCTGCTCGTCCGTGCGGCTAAGCCGCACGAACGTAGGGAAGGCCGGTACTGTTGCGACGCCGTCGACCATACTCTCCGCCCGCGGCTCGTATTGAGCCCTATGGTCACACAGCCTAGGGCGAAGAAGTTAACCTCCAGTTAAGGAGTCCGGGCCACTAGGCGCCTATAGAGCGGTCCCAGCAGCATGGGGGTCACGTACATGGGAAACTGGCCGCAGGCGAGGTAGAGATAAAGATCGGGATCGGCCGATGCGCCGAGACTGGCAACGACGATGGCAATATTGCGGTTGCCGGCGGCAAGCGCCGCGGTGAGCGCCTGATAGTAGCCCAGGCGACGAAAGAGGAGCGCCGTCGTCGCCTGTAGCGAGAAATTGGCGGCGAAGGCGGCGGCCACGAACAGCAGA
Organism: Pseudomonadota bacterium; assembly: GCA_016201015.1. Classification (GTDB taxonomy): domain Bacteria; phylum Pseudomonadota; class Alphaproteobacteria; order CACIAM-22H2; family CACIAM-22H2; genus JACQDQ01. The sequence goes on from JACQDQ010000416.1 coordinate 4,971, forward strand.
ACGTGAAGCGGCCGCTCGCGCAGCGTTGCCGCGACGCCGTCCATCACGCCGATGACGAAGACGATGAGCATGATGATCGTCAGGCCGTTGACCGTGGCCGCAGCCTGCCTCAGCCGCTCCGCGCCGAGGCGCCAGCGCAATAGCGCCGCACCCAGGAATGCGCCGCCAAGAAAGGCGCCGAGCCGCGCCATCCACGGGAGCAGACCGATATCGACCTCAATGCCGAGTAGACCGAGCGCGATCGGCGGCTGTATGAAGGGCTGCAGCAGCGTCGCCCCGATCATGACGACGAGGGCGAGCGGGGCATCGAGGCCGATGACGAGAGCCCATGCCGGCACCGCAGTCAGCGACGGGGAGGAAGCCATCAGCACCAGTGCCCGTTCGAGTCCCGGCGGCAGGTCGATCAGCCGCAGGACCAGCCAAATGACGAGCGGTGACCCGATCATGACCCAGACGACGACGAGAGCTGGCCGGCCCGGCGCCATCGCATGGCGGATGACGTGCCGCCAATCGAGCGACAGAACCATCGTGACGACGAGCCCGAATACCACCGGCGCCAGCAGCGGACGAAACGCCGAAGCGAGACCGGGCCACAGCAACCCGCCGACAGATGAGGCGGCGAGCAGGAACGAGGCCCGCCGGTTGAACCACGCAGTGACGACTTCGAACACGACTCGGCTTCCCTGGCCGGAGGCTAACAGGACTGGCGCCGTTGCCCGGCACGGCGCCATTGCGGCGACCGCGATCCCACGCCGACCCATTCGATCATTGGGCAGATGACATGCAACAAGTAACAGAAATTCCGGCGCCGCTCGACCGCCACGTCGAGACCGTCCTGCCCGAGTGGCAGGACTGCAACGGGCATATGAACGTGGCCTATTACCTGCACGTGTTCGATCGCGGGGTCGACGTGCTGTTCGATTTTCTCGGCGTCGGCGCCGCCTATCGCGTGCAAACGGGCTGCTCGCTGTTCACGCTGGAGCAGCATCTCGTCTATCTGTCGGAGCTTCGCGTCGGCGACCAGGTGCGCGTGACATCGCAAATTGTCGATTGTGATGCAAAGCGCCTACATTATTTCCAGCGCATGGTGCACGTGGCGACCGGGCGCATCGCCGCAACCTGCGAAAACCTGAGCATTCATACCGATCTGAAGCAGCGCCGCACGGCGCCTCTTCCGGCTGCGTCGCTGGCTTGGCTCGCCGCCGTGAAGCGAGCGCATGCTGCGCTGCCGCGCCCCGCGGAACTCGGACGCACCATCGGCGTCAGGCAAGGCCGCCCCGGCGCTTGACCGCGTCAATACGTCGTCGTGAGATGCAGGTGATCGAGGCGGTTCGCCGAGCGAACCGTAATCGTCCGCGGCGCGGCACCTTGAAGAAGGTTGAGCGGTACCTCTGCCCCCGCCGCGCCTTGCTTCCAAACCTTGCGATAGAAGTCGCCGAGACTGGTTACCGATTCGCCGTTTACGCCGAGCACCACGTCGCCCGGCTTGACGCCCGCCTTCTCGCCGGGTCCTTCGGCGGTGACGCGGGTGACGAATAGCCGGCCACGAAATTCCTCGGTGGTGAGCCCGAGCCAGGGCTTGACCGGACCGGAAATGCGTCCGTCGGCGATAAGATCGGCGAGAATCGGCTTGAGCCGATCGATCGGCACGAACATGTTGCCGGGGAAATGCGTGCTGGTCCCCATGGCGTCGCCGACAATGAGCGAGCCGACGCCGACCAGCTTGCCGTCACTGCTGATCAGCGCGGCGCCGCTCCAGGCCGGGTGCGGCGGCGCGGTGAAGATGGCGTCGTCGAGGAGATATTCCCACGACCCGGCGAACTCGCGGCGGGCGACGACGAAGGCCGGTGCCGCCATGTCGGCGCCGCCGGCGCTGGCAATCAGCACCGGGTCGCGCTCCTTGAGATCGGCGGAGCGGCCGATCGGCATCGCGCGCACCTGCAGCGGCTCCAGCGCACGCAGCAGGCCGAAGCCCGATTCATTGTCATAGCCGGCGACCTGCGCCGGGATCGTGCGGCCGTCTTGGGCGGTGATCTCCGCGCCGCTTGCTTCCACCATCAGGTAGCCGATGGTGAGCACGAGCCCGCCTTGATCGATGACGATGCCGCTGCCCTCGCGCTCGCGCCCAAGGGTGGCGGCGGTGCGGGCATCCGGCGGAACCTGGGTGCGTACGCGCACCACCGCGGCAAGCAGTTCTTGTACGGACTGGGCCTGGGCGGGCCAAGCGGCCGCCGTCGCCAAGCCGACAGCCATCAGGAAGTGGGGGATATCTTTCACGCCGTTCGCGTGACCGTTCTTCCGCATCATAAGGCTACCTCCGGAAGCACTGCATGCTACCACATCGCTCCGACCGGTGCGCGTGATATATAGAGCGATGATGTCGAGTCGCGGCGAATCTTCGGGCGATCAGCGGTCGCCTGCCTATCTCGACGCCCTCAACCCGGCGCAACGCGCGGCGGTCGAGGCGCTCGATGGCGCGCTGCTGGTGCTGGCCGGGGCCGGCACCGGCAAGACGCGCGTATTGACCACGCGACTCGTCCATATCCTGACGACGCGTCGGGCCTATCCCTCCCAGATCCTGGCAGTGACCTTCACCAATCGCGCGGCGAGCGAGATGCGTGCGCGAATCACGGCGATGATCGGGCCCTCGGCGGAAGGCTTGTGGCTGGGAACGTTCCACGCGCTCGCGGCGCGAATTTTGCGCCGGCACGCCGAGCTGGTCGGCCTCAAGCCAAATTTCACGATTCTCGACCAGGACGACCAGCTTCGGCTGATCAAGCAGCTCTTGGACGCGGCCCAACTCGACGCCGAGAAATGGCCGGCGCGCGTCGTGCTGGCGGCGATCGAGCGATGGAAAGACCGCGGCCTTACGCCGGTCAAAGTCGCGCCCGAAGAAGCCGGCGAGACGGCGGGCGGCCTGGCCGCGCGGATTTATGGCGAATATCAAGAACGTCTCAAGACCCTCAACGCCGCCGATTTTGGCGACCTGCTGCTGCACAATCTGACGCTGTTCGCCGAACGGCCCGACGTGCTTGCCGGATATCACGAGCGCTTCCGCTACATCCTCGTCGACGAGTACCAGGATTCCAACGTCGCGCAATATCTGTGGCTGCGGTTGCTGGCGCAGCGGCACCGTAATCTGTGCTGCGTCGGCGACGACGATCAGTCGATCTACGGCTGGCGCGGCGCCGAGGTCGGCAACATCCTGCGCTTCGAGAAGGACTTTCCCGGTGCGCGCGTTATCCGGCTCGAGCAGAACTACCGATCGACGCGGCACATCCTCGGCGCCGCGTCCGGCCTCATCGCGCACAACCAGGGCCGGCTCGGCAAGACTCTGTGGACTGCCGCCGAAGGCGGCGAAAAGGTTACGGTCCGCGCGGTGTGGGACGGCGAGGCGGAGGCGCGGTGGATCGGCGGGGAGATCGAGGCGCTGCAGCGCCAGGGCCACACGCTGGGCGAAGTGGCAGTGCTGGTGCGCGCCGGCTTCCAGACGCGCGAGTTCGAAGAGCGGCTGCTTACGCTCGGCATACCCTATCGGGTGATTGGCGGCCCGCGCTTCTACGAACGGCACGAGATTCGCGATGCGATCGCCTATTTGAGGGTGATCGCACAGCCGGCCGACGATCTTGCCTTCGAGCGCATCGTCAATCTGCCACGCCGAGGCATAGGCGATGCGACGCTCGGGATCATCCATCGCCTGGCGCGGGCTGAGCAATTGTCGCTGACGCAGGCGGCGCGGCGCCTGATCGATACCGATGAGATCAAGGCCCAGGCCCGCAACTCGTTGCGGCGGGTGCTCGAGGATTTCGATCGCTGGGCGCGCGCCGCGGCGGAAAAGTCAGCCGCCGAGGTGGCGGGGATCGTCCTTGACGAGTCCGGCTACACCGCGATGTGGCAGGCCGACCGCTCGCCCGACGCGCCGGGCCGGCTCGAAAACCTGAAGGAGCTTATTGCCGCGATCGAGGAGTTCGACGATCTGCCGGCCTTCCTCGAGCATGTGAGCCTGGTCATGGAGAACGCTGCCGCGGCGCCAGGCGACATGGTCAACCTGATGACGCTGCATAGTGCCAAAGGGCTGGAGTTCGACACGGTGTTCCTGCCGGGATGGGAAGAAGGGCTGTTTCCCCATCCGCGTGCGCTCGACGAGAAGGGCGCGTCCGGGCTGGAGGAGGAACGGCGGCTCGCCCATGTCGGGCTCACGCGCGCGCGCAAGCGTGCGCTGATGTCTTTCGCCGCCAACCGGCGAATCCACAATTTATGGCAGTCGAGCCTGCCGTCGCGCTTCCTCGCCGAGCTGCCGCAGGAACATGTCGAACGGGCGAGTGAAACGGGGCTATGGGGATCCGCAGCGGAAGGACTCGCCGAGTCCGATGTTGCCTTCTTTGCAGGCGGAGCCGACGTTTGGTCCAGCCGGCGGCGGGCTGGTCGTCTGATCGAAGGGCAAGCAGAGGCATCGCCGCGGCAGCGGCCGACCCGGGCCTACGTGGCCGGCGCGCGCATCTTTCATCAGAAGTTCGGCTACGGCCGCGTGATTGCCGTGGAGGACGGACGACTCGAGATAGAATTCGAGCATGCCGGCCGCAAGAAGGTCATGGATTCGTTCGTCCAGCCGGCATGACTGACGGCGTCAGGCGCAGCGCTCCGGTCTGGCGCGTGACGCTGGCGGCCGACGCCTTGTCCCATGTCGCGCTGGCGCAGGCGCTCGAGGACATCTGCGAGGCCATTTCCAGCTTCGAAGTGGCGCCCGACGGTAGCTGGCGAATCGACGGCGTGACGACGACCGAGCCGGATCGCGGGGAACTCGCGACGCGGCTGGCGCTCGCCGCCGCAAGCGTCGGGCGCCCGCCGCCGGCGGTTCATGTCGAGAAGTTGCCGGCCACCGATTGGCTGGCCGAGAACCGCCGCGCCTTTCCGCCGCTTCGCGTCGGCCGCTGCTTCATCTTCGGTTCGCACTTCACCGGGCGGCCTCCGGCCGGCATGATCGCCATCGCCCTCGACGCGAGTATCGCCTTCGGCACGGGAGAGCACGCGACGACGCGCGGGTGCCTGCTGGCGCTTGAGGCAATGGCGCGCCGGCGCCGCATCGGCCGTGCGCTTGACCTCGGTTGCGGCTCCGGCATCCTCGCCATCGTCGCGGCACGGCTTTGGGCACGGCCCGTCATCGCGGCCGATATCGATGCCGACGCGGTACGCATTGCGCGCGAAAATGCCCGACGCAATCGGGTCGGTCGGCTGGTGCGGGCGCTTGCCAGCAACGGAGTTGGCCATCTGCGAGCGCGGTGCCGCTATGACCTCATCGTCGCCAATATTCTGGCCCGTCCCCTCTGTCGCTTGGCGCGCGGAATCGCGCGCGCGACGCGACCCGGCGGAACGGTCATCCTGTCCGGCTTGCTGGCGGCGCAAGAACCGGAAGTGCTCGCCGCGTATCGGCAACGACGGCTGCGACTCCGTCGTCGTATCGCGCTGTCCGGCTGGCATACGCTCGTGCTGCAGCGCGGCCGTTCCGCGACGCGAGGATGACGGCTGCCGAAGGCGGGCCGGCCGGCCGGCAGCATGGTGGATGCCTCATCGGCGATACACAGTCCTTCATGGCAACGTCGCGGAAGCTTTGGCGGCAAGGCGCGGCAGTTCAGAGATCCTTAATACAACCTTGATAGATTTGACGATAACGTCACGATTGATCGGCGCAGTGGAGGCACCGGCGCCAAGAGGATCTGCGATGGGCATCCCCGATTCCAGCGAAGGTTCCGCCGAGCAGATCTGGATGCGGCTCAACGAAGCGGAGCTGCGTGACGTTGTGAAGCGTCACGGTTACCTGCAAGCCGGCAAGCCTGGGGGACAGCGGGCTCTGCTCGCCTTCTACGACATCTCATCTCAGGACTTGTCCGGAGCCGATCTGTCCGAAGCGGACCTGACCGGCACCAATCTGGATCGCGCCATACTGGCGAAGACGCGGCTGAAGATGGCGACGCTGTTCGCCGCGCATATGAACCAGGCCAATCTGGATGGCGCGGATCTAACGCGCGCGGACCTGCGCGGCGCCTGCCTGCGGGGCGCCTCGCTGAACAACGCCGTCATCGTCGGTGCCGATCTTCGCGAAGGGACGGTCGCGCGCTACGACAAACGTCTGCGGCTGCTGCCCGGCAGCTTCGGCGATCCGCGCACAGATCTGACGTCCGCCTCCGTCCGCGGTGCTGATCTGTCCGATTCGAAGGGCTTCGGCGCATACGTGCTGCAGACGGATTTCACCGATGCCGTGCTGCGCGGTGCCAATTTTCGTGGTGCCGATCTACGCAGCGCCAACTTCACCGGCGCGGTGCTGGAAAATGCCAATCTGACCGATGCCAAGCTTCATGGAGCGAATTTTCAGGGTGCCGACCTGACGCGTGCGATCCTGCGCGGCGCCTGCTTCGATGAAGCCGATGTCAGCGGTGCAATCCTGGAGCCTGACGCTTTGGCCAGCGACGCATTGCGCAATGCCAAGCGGCCTGCTCTCCAGGCGAAATCCCAGGAGGAGTTGCCGGCGATCCTCGCGCTGCACGAGCGCTGGTTGGGCACTGGCGGGAAAGATGGGGCGCGTGCGGATTTCACGGATACGGACCTCAGTAAGCGCAATCTCCGATCCGCCAAACTTGCAACGGCGCTGCTCATGCGGGCCGTGCTCTGCGGCACCGATCTCTCTCAGTCCGCCTTGGCCATGTGCCGCCTGGACATGGCGGATCTACGCGGCGCCGATCTGAGCCGCGCCGATCTGCGCGGCGCAAATCTCCAGCGCGCATACTTGAACGGCGCCAACCTTGTGGGTGCCAACCTGACGCCGCTGCGTCAAGTCGGCGGTCAGAACCTGGCGTTTCCCGCGAACCTGGAGCGGGCAAAGCTGAATGGCGCGAACCTGGAAGGTGCGGCGCTAAGGGGAGCCAGACTCGCCGGTGCCGATTTCGCCCGTGCCAATCTGCGCAACGCAGACCTGTCAGATGCCAACCTCGCCGACGCCAATCTGACCGGAGCGGACCTGAGCGGCGCGAAGCTCGCTGGTGCCGACTTGAAGGGCGCCAAAGGGTTGACGACTGCCAGGTGACGCCGGCGTCGGACGCCAGCGCGAGCGCGGCGCCGTGCTGGTTAGGCGACGCGCCGCGATCGGTCGGTCGTGTTGGCGGGCTCCTGCGTCGCAAGGCCACTATTGACCCAATCCGATCGCCGATCCGGTGCCCAATTGCCGGTGGCAAGCTGCGAAACCTGATCGCGGTTGACGCCGATATCACTAAGCGTGCGATCGTCGAGCGACATTAGCTCGCCATAGGTCCGTCGGCTCGCCCGTTTCACGCGAAACCAGGCGATCGTATCGCGAATGCCGCGGCCGATCATACGTCCGGTCTGCGCCATTGCCTCCACGCGCAGTCGGCGGGCCTCCGCGTCGAGGGCAAGCCGATCGATCGGCGCGTTCTTCCGCGTCGATGTGGCGTCGGTATGCCGATATTCCTCATTGCGAGTAACACACATGACCGATCTCCTTACTGCTGGTGTGCCATACAAAGTCGTCATTGCCTTGTCGACGGCCCCTCGGCGCACATCGCATCGACTGTTATAAAAATGAGTTGCGTTTGCCCAATCTTGTAGGTCGTCGTCGCAGCTCAGCAATGCGCAAAGTGCATGGAACAATACCTGTCGGCGAAATCGTGGGTGCCATCAGGGTGTTGATGGCGTGGATCGATGGCATGGCGCTGCCTGGACCCGGCTGCATGCGCCGGGCGTTCGAGGCCTCACCCGCGTACGCGATCACCGCCGAGGCGTCGTTCCAGCGGCTGTGCGCAGCTTGGCGTAGAGGGCTAGCAATGCGAGAAACGGCGGCCGCGCGGGCCGCCGCATCATCGCAACGGTGCACTGCGCCTTAGGCGACGCGGCGCGGAGGGTTGACCGCATTAGCCGGCCGTTGGGCCGCAGTCTCGCTCGTCAACCAGTTGGCGCGCCGATCGGGTACCCACATACCGGCGGAAATCTGCGGAATTTGTCCGCGATTGATGCCGATATCGGCCAGCGTACGATCGTCGAGCGACATCAACTCTTCATAGGTCTGCCGCTGTGTCCGCTTGGCCAGTACCCAACCGATCGCGTCGCGAACGGCCTGGCCAATCTTGTTGGCAAAGCGCCCGGCCAGCTCAGCGCGCATCTGATGCGCCTCGGCCTCGACCGTCCGGGTGTCGAGCTGCTTGCCCTTGAGGGTCCAAGCCGCATTGTCGAACCGAATACCTTCGTTTTGAAAAGCACGCATGATAACGAGTACTCCTTCTATTCGTGCCCCAGTCCGCTCGGCGGTCATCGCCAGCGCCCGGGTTGTCGCGTCCATTGCGATCAATCAGTCACGAGTTGACATAAGCTCTTATATCTCACTTTGCAGTGCGATTGCTGCGATGCAGCAATGCGCAAATTGCATGGATTAAAGTGAGTTGTGACGGGCACTTGGCGTATTTTTTGAGATTGCGCAACGGGGCGTCCGCGTGCTCGTTGCCGGCATCCTCGCAGCGCCGACCCCGAAGACCAACGCCGATGCGTGGATGGCGCTGGTGGCGCCCATGCCGAGTCCGGCGCTGGGAGCCCAACTCGCCGCGCTCAAAGCCGAGACAGCGCAGACTTGGGACGCTGGCCTTGGGCCGGGCGATTGGACCGCTAGTCGCCTCGATGCGTTCCGCGCCGAACTCGTACGTAGCGGCCTCAGCGGCTTCGTCCTGCCGCGTGGCGACGAGCATCAGGGGGAGTATGTGGCGCCGCGCTCGGAGCGGCTCGCCTGGCTCACCGGATTCAACGGCTCGGCTGGCCTTGCCATCATCCTCAAGGATCGTGCGGCGATCTTCGTCGATGGACGCTATACCCTGCAGGTCCGCAACCAGACCGACCAGACACTGTTCGAGCCGCGTCATCTCGTCGACGAGCCGCCGGCAGACTGGCTCGCCAAGACCGTGCGGCGTGGCGATCGTATCGGCTACGACCCCTGGCTGCATACCGCCGATGCCCTCCACCGATTGCGTGAGGCCTGCGCCCAGGCTGAAGCGGAGTTGGTGGCGGTTCAACGCAACCCGGTCGACGCCGTGTGGAGCAACCAGCCGCCGCCGCTTGCGCCGGTCATTGCCTACGGCATCGAGTTCGCCGGCCGCGACAGCGCCGCCAAGCGGACCGAACTCGCGGCCAGGCTCATGGCTGACGGTTATGCCGCCGCGGTCATTGCGGCGCCCGACGCCATCGCTTGGCTGCTCAACATTCGCGGCGGCGACGTGCCGCACACGCCGCTGCCGCTGTCCTTCGCCGTACTGCGCGCCGATGGCCAGGTCGATTTGTTCATCGATCCACGCAAACTGATGCCGGGCCTCAACAGCCATCTCGGCAACGCCGTGCGCGTCGCGCCGCCGGCGGAGCTCGGCGCGGCGCTTGACGCGCTCGGCCGGGCCAAGGCCCGTGTGCTGGTCGACACGACGAGCACAGCCTGCTGGATCAGCGAACGGCTGGAGCGCGCCGGCGCTCGCATTGGACGCGGACAAGACCCCTGCGCGCTGCCTAAGGCGTGCAAGAATGCGGTCGAGCTCGACAATATTCGCGCCGCGCATCGTCGTGACGGCGCCGCGCTCACGCGCTTCCTTGCCTGGCTTGCGGCCGAGGCGCCCAAGGGCAGACTCACCGAGCTTGACGCGGCGCGGCGGCTTTTGGAGTTTCGCCGTTCGGGCGAACGATTCCGCGATCTGAGCTTTTCCACCATCTCGGGTGCCGGCGCCAATGGCGCCATTGTCCACTATCGCGTCACTGCCGAGACCAGCCGCCCGATCGAATCGGGCACGCTCTATCTTGTCGATTCCGGTGCGCAGTACCTCGACGGCACGACCGATGTGACGCGTACCGTCGCCATCGGGGCGCCGACCGCGGAGCAGCGAGATCGCTTCACCCGCGTGCTTAAGGGCCACATCGCGCTCGCCACCGCGCGCTTCCCCAAGGGTACGTCGGGCTCGCAACTCGACGCGCTGGCGCGGCGGGCGTTGTGGGAGGTCGGCCTCGATTTCGACCACGGCACCGGTCACGGTGTCGGCAGCTACCTGTCGGTGCACGAGGGGCCGCACCGCATCTCCAAGGCGCCGAACACGGTCGCCCTGCAGCCCGGCATGATCGTCTCCGACGAGCCCGGCTATTACAAGACGGGTGCTTACGGAATCCGCATCGAAAACCTGATTGCCGTGCGCGAACTCGAGGCACCGGCGGGCGCCGAGCGGCCGCTGCTCGGCTTCGAGGTGCTGACGCTGGCGCCGATCGACCGCGCTCTGGTCGAGCCCGCCCTGATGACCGCGCCGGAGACCGCCTGGTTCGATGCCTATCACGCGCGCGTGCGCGAGACGCTGACGCCGCTGGTCGACGAGGCGACTGCCGCTTGGCTCGCCGCGGCGACGCGGCCGATGGGTGGCTGACCGCAAGTGCGACGCACTACGCGTCGACCATTTCCGTGAATTCGAACCGTTCCGCCGGACAGGCCGTGGCATGGCGGTCGAGATCGAGGCACATTTCGATGAAGCCTGGCTCGTGATCGAAGGAATAGGCGTCGGCAAACGCCTTAAGCTGCCGCATCTCCTTCGTCGTCAAGATGAGCCGGATGCCACCTGACTCGCCGCCGGACGCCTCTTCAATCTGTCCGAGCTCGAACAGCTCGACCACGTCGGCAAGCCCATAGTCGCCGTCCTGGTAGGTGTGGACGAGAACCGGCTTGCCGTCCGAGCCCGCGGCATAGACTCCAGGGATCATGACGTCTTCGAACGCTCGCCGATGAGGTCCAGCCACTCCTGTTCGCTCAGCGTCTTGACTCCGAGGGCCTTGGCCTTGGTCGCCTTTGAGCCTGGCTTGGCGCCAACGACGACGTAGTCGGTCTTCTTCGATACCGATTCGGACACGTTGCAGCCCAGCGCTTCGGCACGCGACTTCGCTTCCTGCCGCGTCATCCTTTCGAGCTCGCCGGTGAATACCACGCTCTTTCCGGCGACGGCCGAGTTCACGGCGCGGGCCGATACGACGAAATCTTCGGCCGTCACCTCGCGGGTAAGGTCGTCGAGCGCGTCGCGATTGTGCTTTTCGGCGAAGAACGCACAAATGTCGGCGGCGACCGCCGGGCCGATCTGGCTGATGCTGTCCAGCTCATGCGCTGCCTCGCCGGCGGGATCGCGTGCTGCCGTGTCCATCGCCTTACGCCAGGCGGCAAGCGAGCGATAGTGTCGCGCCAGCAGTTTGGCGGTGGCCTCGCCGACTTGCCGGATGCCAAGGGCGTAGATGAGGCGATCGAGCCCAATGCTGCGCCGGGCCTCTATCGCAGCTATCAGATTGTCGACCGATTTGTCCTTCCAGCCCTTCTTCTTCTTGAGAGCGGCGGCGTGTCGGTGCAGACGGAAGATGTCGCCTGGCTGGCGAATCATGTGGTCGTCAAAGAACTCTTCGATGTGCTTCTCGCCCATGCCCTCGATGTCGAAGGCGTTTCGCGAGACGAAGTGGCGCAGCCGTTCGGTCGCCTGGGCCGCGCAGGTGAGGCCGCCGGTGCAGCGCCGCGCCGCCTCACCATCGTCGCGCACGGCCTTGGATCCGCACACCGGACAGCGATCGGGAAACTCATAGGGGCGTACGCTCTTCGGCCGCTCGGCGAGCACCACCTCGACGATCTGTGGGATGACGTCGCCCGCCCGCTGCACGACGACGGTGTCGCCGACGCGGACATCCTTGCGCTTGATCTCGTCCTCGTTATGCAGCGTGGCGCGGCTCACCACCACGCCGCCGACCGTGACCGGCTGAAGTTCAGCGACCGGCGTCAATGTGCCGGTCCGACCAACCTGGATGACGATGGCATTGAGCCGCGTCCGGGCCTGTTCCGCCGGGAATTTGTGCGCAAGTGCCCAGCGCGGTGCACGGCTGACGATGCCGAGCCGCTCCTGCCAGTCGAACCGGTTGACCTTATAGACGACGCCGTCGATCTCGTATTGGAGCGAGGCGCGCTTTCCGGCGATGTCATCGTAGAAGGCAAGCGCCTCGTCGGCCGAGCCGCAGAGCGCGGCGAGCGGGTTCACCGGAATGCCCCAGCCTCGCAAATGTGCGAGAAAGTCCCAGTGGGTCTTTGCGATCGGGCCGCTCACCTCGCCCAGCGCATAACCAAAGAAGCGCAATGGGCGTTGCGCGGTGATCGCCGGGTCGAGCTGGCGTACCGACCCGGCCGCCGAGTTGCGCGGATTGGCGAAGACCGGCTCGTCGGCGGCGGCGCGGGCTTCGTTGAGCTTGAGGAAGTCGGCGCGCCGCATATAGATTTCGCCACGCACCTCGATAACGTTGGGAATGCTACGGCCCTTGATATAGGTCGGGATGTCGGCCACCGTACGCAGGTTCGCCGTCACATCCTCGCCCACTTCGCCGTCGCCGCGTGTCGCCCCCTGCACGAACTTGCCGCGCTCGTAGCGCAGCGCAATCGATAAGCCGTCGATCTTGGGCTCGGCTGTGAGCTCGATCGGCTCGTCGGGCCCGAGCTTCAGGAACCGTCGGATGCGGTTGCCAAAGTCGCGGACGTCCTCTTCCGAGAACGCGTTATCGAGGGACAACATAGGCAGCGCGTGCCGCACCTTGGCGAAGGTTGACGCTGGCGGCGCGCCGACCCGCCGGCTGGGG
>JACQDQ010000056.1 GCA_016201015.1 Pseudomonadota bacterium
CGCCGCCTCATTCGATCACCTCGTCGGCGCGGACGAGGATCGACGGCGGGATCGTCAGCCCCAGGGCCTTGGCGGTCTTGAGGTTGATCACCAGCTCGAACTTGGTCGGCTGCTCCACGGGCAGGTCGCTGGGATTCGCCCCCTTGAGAATCTTGTCGACATAGATTGCGGCACGACGCCACGAGTCGGCCAGGCTCGACCCGTACGACATGAGGACGCCGACCTCGTCGACAAACTCTCGCGTGTCGTAAATCAGTGGCAACCGTTTGTTTCCCGCCAGGTCCACGATCCGGCTGCGGTGAGCACTGACCATCGGGGACGGTACGATGAGGGCGCCGGCGCGTTCTCTGACCGCCGCTTCCAGCGCGCTCCGCAGTTGGTCTGGACGGCGCACCTCCAGGGACTGAAGCTCAATGCCCAACGCGCGCGCAGCGACCTCGCCCGCCTTGTATCTGATGGTCAAGCCGGGATTGGCGGGGTCCCAGAGGAACGCGACACGGCTGGCTTTGGGCAATGTCTCTTTCAGCAGTTCTAAGCGCTTCTCCTCGGCTTCCGGGGCAAGGCGGGACAGACCCGTGACGTTGCCGCCCGGCCGGGCGAGGCTGGCGACCAGTCCGGCGCCGACTGGATCGGCGCTGGCGGCCATGACGATCGGTATAGTCCTGGTCTCCTGTTTAGCCGCTTGGATCGCTGACGAATGCTCCGCCACAATGACACCGACCTTGAGAGCGACGAGTTCGCGTGCGAGCGCGGGTAGGTGATCGGCCCTCTCCTCTGAAGCTCGGTACTCGATGACGATGTTCCGGCTCTCGACGTACCCGAGTTCGCGCAGACTTCGGAGGAACGCGTCGAGGCTGGTATCTCGAAGCGCGCCGGGTCTTAACACCCCGATCCGGGCGACTTTTGCCGGTTCCTGCGCACGCGCGGTGAGCGGCCAAGCGATCGCCGTGCCGCCAAGCGCGCCGATGATTTCGCGTCGCGAAATCATTCGATCACCTCGTCGGCGCGCAGCAGGATCGACTGCGGGATCGTCAGCCCCAGCGCCTTGGCGGTCTTGAGGTTGATCGCCAGCTCGAACTTGGTCGGCTGCTCGACCGGCAGGTCGCCCGGCTTGGCGCCACGAAGGATCTTGCCGGCATAGGCCGCGGCCCGTCGCGCCAAGTCCGGGAAGTTTGCCGCGTAACAAATCAGGCCCCCGTCTTCAACGAACGTCGTGTTGAAATAGACGGCCGGAATTTTCAAGGCGGCAGCCAGGCCGATGATCTGCTTGCGATTGACCACGGCGGCCGGGTTGGAATTGACATAGATCGCGTCGGCGCCCCACGCGCGCGTCGCGGCGGCGGCCGCATCGTATTCAGCCGGCGTGCGCGCCGCGATGACCAGGAACTGCGCGCCAAAGCGCGCCGCGGCCATTTCAACTTCGTGCAGCTCCACCGCATCGTTCACCGCGTCGGGGTTGCGCCAGGCGCATAGCCGATTCAATGTCGGAGCCAGTTCCTTGAGCAATTCAACGCGCTTGCCCGCGATCTCAACGCTGAAATTCGACATCCCCGTGAGATTGCCGCCGGGTCGCGCCAGGCTTCGCGCAAATCCCAGTACGACCGGTTCGTTGACGAAGCAGAACACGATCGGAATCGTCGTGGTCAGCGCCTTCACGGCCGCGGTGGCCGGCGCGGCCGGCGCGAAGACCAGGTCTGGTCGAGACGCCAAGATTTCGGCTGCGAGCTGCGGCAGGCGCTCGAGCCTGCCCTCGGCGTAACGGGTTTCGACGATCAGATTGCGCTTCTCGACATATCCCAACTCCGCAAGGCCGGAGAGAAAAGGAATGCCAGTCGACTTGTCATTATCCTCGCGCACGCCGGCATGAAGGATGCCGATGCGGAAGATCCGCTCCGACGTCTGCGCGCGCGCGGCGGTCGGCCAAGCCGTCGCCACGCCGCCGAGAAGCGCGATGTCGCTGATGATTTCGCGTCGCGAAATCATTCGATCACCTCGTCGGCGCGCACGAGGATCGACGGCGGGATCGTGATCCCGAGCGCCTTGGCGGTCTTGAGGTTGATCACCAGCTCCACCACCTTCGGCTGCTCGATCGGCAGGTCCTCGGGCCTGGCGCCCTTGAGGATGCGGTCGACGAAATAGGCGAGCCGCCGATAGGACTCGGTGAGCCGCGGCCCATAGGTGCAGAGCGCGCCGCTTTCGGCATAAAGGGCCCAGCCCGACACCACGGGCGCGCGCCGGCTCATGCCGAACTCGATGATGCGCCGGCGGTTTTGATTGGCGAAGGCATCGGGAAAAATGACGATCGCCCCAGGCGGATCGGCTGCCATCGTGGCCAGGGCCGTGTCCAGTTCGCCTTCGTCCTGCGTCGTGAAATAGTCGACGGCGAGGCCGAGCCGCCGCGCCATTTCCTCGGAATTCGCGCGCTCCAGGGTCTCGCCGGGATGGAGGGGGTTGGCGATGATGGCGACGCGGGCAAGCTGCGGCATGATCTCGCGCAGCAGTTCCAGACGCTTGCCGTTGAGCTCGACCGACATGAAGGTCTGTCCCGTCACGTTGCGGAGCGGCCGCGCCAGGCTTTCGGCCAATCCGGCGGCGACAGGATCGCCGCTGAAGGCGAAGACCAGCGGCACTGTCCGCGGGAGCTTGGCCAGTACGGTGACCGCCGGCCCCTGCGCCACGAGGATGTCGACGGGAAGCCGCATCAGCGCCTCGGCCATGGCGGGCACGCGGGAGACCACGTTGTCGCCATAGCGCGCCTCGATCGTAAAATTGCGGCCCTCGACATAGCCGAGATCGGCAAGCCCGCCACGCAAGGCCGCGAGGAAGGGCGTCACCGCCGCTTCCTGCTGCGCCGTGATCCAGCCGATGCGGGCCGGCTTGCCCGCCCCCTGCGCCGCCGCCATCCGCGGCAGAGCGGCGAGCGCGAATGTCGTGCCAAGGAAATTGCGGCGGTCCATCATTCGATCACCTCGTCGGCGCGGACGAGCAGCGTGGGCGGGATCGTGATTCCGAGCGCCTTGGCGGTTTTCAGGTTGATCATGAACTCGAACCTGGTCGGCTGCTCGATCGGGAGGTCCGCCGGCTTGGCACCGTTCCGAATCTTGTCCACGTAGGTCGCGGCACGGCGGGCCATCGCGAGCACGTCCGGCCCGTAGCTCATGAGGCCGCCCGACTTCGCAAAATCTCCGAACCAGGAGATTGCCGGCAGCCGGTTGGCCGTCGCGAGGTCCGCGATTTGTCCTCGTTGACCAAAGAACATGGCGTCGGACAGCACGATGAGAGCATCCGCGCGTGCGCTATTCATCGAGGAGAAGGCGCTCTCGAACCCGCGGGGATCTGTCACACTCAGAGATTGGAGCTGTAACCCCAACGAGCGAGCCGCCGTTTCCGTCTCTCGCAACTCCGGTCCGGACACTGGATTGCTGGAATTCAAGAGAACAGCCACCCGAGTCAGCCCGGGAATGACCTCTTTGAGTAGCTCCAGCCGTTTCCCAATCGCCTCAGGGGCAAGGAGTGTCTGCCCAGTGACGTTCCCGCCGGGCCGTGCGAGGCTTTCCACGAGCCCGGTGGAGACCGCATCGCCGCACGCAAAACAGACAATCGGGATCGTCGTGGTCGCTTGCCGTGCAGCAAGGGTCGCCACCACTCCATGGACAACCATGATATCGACCTTGAGGCGGACCAGTTCGGCCGCGAGGCCAGTCAGCCGCTCATCGATTCCCTCGCCCCACCGGTACTCAATGGCGATGTTCTGGCCCTCGACGTATCCGAGTTCACGCAGCCCTCGTCTGAACTCCTCGACGCGGGGTAGCATAGGGGAAGACGAAGCGACCGATAGAAATCCTATCCGGTATACCTTCGCCTGCTGCGCCCCGGCCGAATGGGCGAAAGCAAGGATGGCGATGGCCATCAGGAAAATAGCGATTTTCCTGCTCATGTCTTGTCCTCTTTTGGTCTTCCGCTTTCCGTCATTCGATCACCTCGTCGGCGCGGGCGAGCAGCGTCGGCGGTATCGCCAAGCCGAGCGCCGCGGCAGTCTTGAGATTGATCACGAAGCGGTAGCGCGTCGGTAGCTCGATCGGCAGCTCCGCCGGTTTGGCGCCCTTGAAGATGCGATCGATAAGGCTGGCCACGCGATCAAAGGTTTCGCTCTGGTCCGGGCCATACGACATCAAGCCGCCGTCGCGCACGTGCCCTTCGACCTCGAAGATCGTCGGCAGTCGATGCGCGGCCGCGAAGTCGATGACCCGCTTGCGGTTTAGAATGGTGAGCACGTCGGCCACCATCAGGATGGCGTCCGGCGGCTCGCGCTCCATCGCCGCGAACGCGGATTGGAAATCCTCGGGCTCGCGCACGCCGAGCGGTTGGACGGTGATGGTAAGCGCCCGGGTGGCCGCCGCCGCCGCCTCGTAGCGGAGCGTCATGCCGAGATCGGCCGCATTCCACAGCATCGCCACGCGCTTCAAGCCCGGGACGGCATCCTTGAGCACCTCGAGGCGTTTGGCGCTGAGCTCGGTCGCCACCTCGGTCATGCCCGTGATATCGCCGCCGGGCCGCGCCAGACTATTGACCAGTCCGGTTGCCACCGGATCGCCGGCGCCAGTCACCACGACCGGCACACCGTTCGCCCGCTGCTTGGCGGCTGCCGCCGCGGGATAGCTGATGGTCACGATCACGTCGACCTTGCTCGCCGTCAGCTCGTCGACGAGTTGCGGCAGCCGGGCGAGCTGCACCTGCGCTGAGCGGCGCTCGAACGCCAGATTGCGATCAAGAATATAGCCGCGCTGCGCGAGGCCGCGGATCAGCGCGGCCATCCGCGGCTCGCTGTCGGGAAGGCCACCACCCGGGCTGAGCAGCCCGACGCGATAAATCTTGGCGGGCAACTGGGCGACCGCGACGACCGGCGTCGCGGCGAGCCCGATGGCGATCAGGGCGATGATCCAGCGTAATTTCATTCGACGACCTCGTCGGCGCGGGCGAGCAGCATCGGCGGGATCGCCAAGCCGAGCGCCGCGGCAGTCTTGAGATTGATCACCATCTCGAACGTAGTCGGCTGCTCCACCGGCAGATCGGCAGGTTTGGCGCCTCTGAGGATCTTGTCCACATAGGCTGCGGCGTGACGATACAGTTCCGTCAGGTTCGCTCCATAGGAGACGAGCCCGCCTGCTTCGACGAATTGACGGTCATCATAGATGACGGGAAGCCCGGCGCGGAGGGCAAAGGCCGCCACCTCCTGGCGCGCGGCCACGAGCAGCGGGTTCCGCATGGTGATGACCGCCGCCACGCCCATCTCTCTTGCTCGCGCGAGCGCGCGGCCGATGTCCTCGACGGCGCTTGCCGGGATTGCCTGCGTCTCAATACCCAGCGCGCGGGCCGATTCGGCCAGAGCGGCGAGCCGCTGTGCGTTCGGCGCGTAGCTGGGATCCCACAAAGCAGCTACGGAAATGAGGCCCGGGATCAGCTCCTTCAACAGCTCCAGCCGTTTGCCGTCCAATACCGACGATATCGAGGCGACTCCGGTGATATTGCCGCCCGGTCGCGCGAGGCCGGCGATATATCCCAACTCCACCGGATCATCGACGCGAATAACGATCGGTATGGCGGCGGTCGCATTCTTGGCGGCGAGTGCCGACGGGGGTTCCAGCGCGACGATCACGTCGGGGGCGAGTCGCACGAGTTCTGCGGCCATCAACGGAAGTCGATCGAGTTGGTAGCCCGCCCAGCGATATTCGAAGACGACATTCGGTCCCGGTCTGTATCCGAGTTCATCGAGCGCCCGTTGAAAGGCCGTCATGCGAGTGTCCAGCCCTTCGCCCGCCAAGGTCGACAGCACGCCGATTTTCCGAGCTCTCGACAATGGCTGCGCCCCGGCGCTGCGCGCAGCGGCAGCGATGGCGGCGCCAAGAACAAAATCCCGCCGCCTCATTCGATCACCTCGTCGGCGCGGATGAGGATCGCCGGCGGGATCGTGAGGCCCAATGCCTTGGCGGTCTTGAGGTTGATCACCAACTCGAAGGTGGCCGGCTGTTCGACCGGTAGATCGGCCGGCTTGGCGCCCTTGAGGATCTTGTCCACGAAGCTCGCCGCGCGGAAATAGAGATGCGGGTAGTTCACCGCGTAGGACACCAATCCCCCGATTCCGACGAAATCGCTGGATGGATGGATGGCAGGCAGTCCATTGCGGGCCGCCAAGTCGACGATCGTTCGTTGATGCACTTGGGTGAGGCCGTCTGCCCCGATGAGAAGCGCGTCGACATGTTGTTGGAGCGCTACTTGGAATGCGTGACTCAGGTCTTCCTCGTTTCGCACGTCAAGAAGCACGACCTGGAGAGCCAGGGAGCCCGCCGCCGCCTTCGTCTCTTCCCATTCAGGCGGGCTCATGGGATTGCCGATATTATGAAGCAACGCCAAGCGAGAGAGATTCGGAACCAGCTCTTTGAGGAGTTCGATCCGTTTCCCTATCAACTCGGCGCTAAAGGTAGTCATCCCCGTTACGTTACCGCCGGGGCGCGCGAGGCTGGCGACGACGAGAAACGGTGCGCCCATCGCCGCCATAACAACTGGAATTGTTCCGGTGGCCTTTTTGGCCGCCTGGACGGCAGGCGTCCCCCTGGTCACGATCAGATCGACCTTTAGACCAACCAGTTCGGACGCGAGGTCCGGGAATCGCTCGGCGCGACCATCCGCCGACCGATATTCGATGACCAGGTTCTGCCCTTCGACGTAGCCGAGGCTCCGCAGCCCCTTGCGCAGCGCGTCGAGATTGGCGGCGTTCTGTGCCGCGGGAATCGGCTCCAGAATCCCGATGCGATAGACCTTCCCCACTTGTTGCGCGCGCGCGGCGGTCGGCCAAGCGACCGCCGTGCCGCCAAGCGCGGCGATCACGCCGATGATTTCTCGTCGCGAAATCATTCGATCACCTCGTCGGCGCGGGCGAGCAATGTCGGCGGTATCGCCAAGCCGAGCGCCGCGGCGGTCTTGAGATTGATCACGAACCGGTAGCGCGTCGGTTGCTCGAGCGGCAGCTCCGCCGGTTTGGCGCCTTGGAAGATGCGCTCGATAAGGCTCGCCACGCGATCGAACATTTCGCTCTGGTCCGGGCCATACGACATCAAGCCGCCGTCGCGCACGTGGCCTTCAGCCTCGAAGATCGTCGGCAGTCGATGCGTGGCCGCGAAGTCGATGACCCGCTTGCGGTTGAGGACGGTGAGCGCGTCGGACACCATCAGGATGGCGTCCGGCCGCTCGCGCTCCATCGCCGCGAACGCGGATTCGAAATCCTCGGGCTCGCGCACGCCGAGCGCCTGGACGGTAATGGCCAGCGCCTGGGTGGCCTCGGCCGCCGCCCGGTAGCGGAGCGTCATGCCAGGATCGGCCGCATTCCACAGCATCGCCACGCGCTTCAAGCCCGGGACGGCATCCTTGAGCACCTCGAGGCGTTTGGCGCTGAGCTCGCTCGCCGCCTCGGCCATGCCCGTAATGTTGCCGCCGGGCCGCGCCAGGCTGTTGACCAGTCCGGTTGCCACCGGATCCCCGGATCCGGTCAGCACGACCGGCACGCCGGTCGTTCCCTGCTTGGCCGCCGCCGCCGCGGGATAGCCGAAGGTCACGATCACGTCGACCTTGCTCGCCGCCAGCTCGTCGACGAGTTGCGGCAGCCGAGAAGGCTGCATCTGCGCCCAGCGGCGCTCGAACGCCAGATTGCGATCGAAGGTATAGCCGCGCTGCGCAAGGCCGCGGATCAGCGCGGCCATCCGCGGCTCGCTGTCGGGAAGGGCGGCGGTCACGCCGAGCAGCCCGACGCGATAGGTCTTGGCGGTCATCTGGGCGATCGCGACGACCGGCGTCGCGGCGAGACCGACGGCGATCAGGGCGATGATCCAGCGTGATTTCATTCGATCACCTCATCGGCGCGGGCGAGCAGGGACTCCGGGATGGTGAGGCCCAGCGCCTTCGCGGTCTTCATATTCACCACCAACTCGAACCTGGTCGGCTGCTCGACGGGGAGGTCGGCGGGCTTGGCGCCCTTGAGGATCTTGTCCAGGTAGACCGCGGCACGCCGGTAGTTCTCGCCCTCCTTCCAGCCGTAGGCCATGAAGCCACCGGCAGCCGCGTGATACCTACTTCCGAACATCGCAGGGAGGCGAGACTGCACCGCGAGTCCCGCGAGACGCGACGCGTGAACGTAGAACATTCCGTCAGACATGACGAACGCAGCCTGCACGCGACCTCGGACCATGGCCGCGAAGGCGGCGTCGAAACCATCCGGGCCCCGGGTCTCCACGATCTGAAGCTGCAGGCCGAGCGATCGTCCCGCTGCCTCGGCCTGTTTCAGATGGGCGTGGCCGTCCGGGTTGAACGGGTTCCAGAGAACGCCAACCCGCGAGACCGTGGGAGTTGCCTCTTTCAGCAGTTGCAGCTGTTTCCCCACGACGTCGATTGCCAGAGTTGTCGTGCCAGTGATGTTCCCACCCGGATGCGCCAGGCTGGCGACGAG
>JACQDQ010000417.1 GCA_016201015.1 Pseudomonadota bacterium
CCCGGCTGCACCAGATCGCCGGTGCCCGGCCGCACGATCTCGACGATCAGCCACTCGTCGATGATGAGCCCGTCGCCGGCGATCGACTCATAGGCGATGAGGCCGAGATCGGCGCTGGCGTAGCATTGCTTCACCGCGATGCCGCGATCGGCAATTTCGGCGCGCAGGCTGGGCGGCAGCGCCTCGCCGGAGACCAGCGCGAGCTTGAGGCTCGACAGATCGGCGCCCATCTCCTTGCCCTTATCGAGAACGATCTTGAGAAAGGAGGGCGTGCCGACATAGCCACGCGGGCGGACATCGGCGATGGTGCGGACCTGCAGTTCGGTATTGCCGACGCCCGCCGGAATCACCGCGCAGCCGATGGCGTGCGCGCCCGATTCGAGCATCGCGCCGGCCGGCGTGAAGTGGTAGGCGAAGCAATTGTGGATGATGTCGCCGCGACGGAAACCGGCGGCGTAGAGCGCGCGCCCCATTCGCCAATAGTCCGGCCTGAGCGCCTCGGGGTCGTAAATCGGCCCCGGCGATGCGAAGATTCGCGCAAGATTGCCGGTCGGCACGGCGGTCAGGCCGCCGAACGGGCCGCGCTCCGCGTAAGAGTCCTTCTGCCGCTCGATCAGCTCGGACTTGCGGATCACCGGCAGCCGCGCCAGCGCGGCGCGATCCCTGACCGAATGCGGCGCAACACCCCCCAGGTGCTTGGCCAAGGCGGGAGCGCCGGCCTGCGCGTTGGCGATCTGCTCTCTCAACGTATCGAACAACGCACGCTCGCGCAGTTCGGGATCGCGGGTTTCCAGTTCGTCGAAATATGGCGACGCGGCGTTCACCCCTGCTCCGCCTCCACCGTCACGCCAGCCACCGCTTGCGGCGCTTATAATGCTTGACGTCGCGGTAGCTTTTGCGCCCTGCAGCCGACAGACCGAGGTAGAACTCCTTCACGTCCTCGTTCCGGCGCAAATCCTCGGCCGCGCCGTCGAGCACGACGCGGCCATTCTCGAGAATGTAACCGTAGTGCGCATGGCGCAACGCCATGTTCGTGTTCTGCTCGGCCAGCAACAGGCTCACTTTCTCCTGCGTGTTGAGCTTCACCACGATCTCGAAAATCTCCTCGACGAGCTGCGGGGCCAGACCCATCGACGGCTCGTCCAGGAGGATCATCTTCGGCCGCGACATCAGGGCACGCCCGATCGCCACCATCTGCTGCTCGCCGCCGGAGGTGTAGCCGGCGATCGATTTGCGGCGCTCCTTGAGGCGCGGGAAGTAGTGGTAGACGCGCGCCAAATCCTCGTCGATCGCCTTGCCGCCGTCGGCGCGCGTGTAGGCGCCGGTGAGCAGATTGTCCTCGACGGAGAGATGGGCGAAGCAGTGGCGCCCCTCCATCACCTGGATCACGCCCTGCTTCACGAGCTCGGAGGGGGTGAGCTTGTCGATGCGTTGGCCGAGATACTCGATCGAGCCCTTGGTCACGTCGCCGCGTTCGGCATGGAGCAAATTGGAAATCGCCTTGAGCGTGGTCGTCTTGCCGGCGCCATTGGCGCCGAGCAGCGCCACGATGCCGCCCTGCGGCACGTCGAGGCTGACGCCTTTCAGCACCAGGATGACGTGGTCGTAAATGACCTCGATATTGTTGACGCGCAGCAGCGGTGTCTTGTCCGGCATCGCCGCGCTGGTCTGGACGGTCGCTGTCATGGACATCGGCGTTCGAGCGAGACCCAAAATGACGTAGGGGCGGGCCTCACCCTGAGCCGCAGACCTCTTCCTTCGAGACGCCGCATCGCTTACACGCGATGCGGCTCCTCAGGAGGAGGTCTGCGAGTCGAAGGGTCAAACCCGCCCCTACTTACGAGCGCCCAGGACCGAACAAGCCGCTCAGCTCTGTTTGGCGCAGTCGCGCGGCGTCATGTTCTTTTCCTTGGCGTACTTGGCCGCCGATTCCTCAACCATCGGCCGCACCAGCTTCTGGTCGGTACCGATCCAGTTGCTGGCGTTGACCCATTTCTGGCCGTCCCACTGCAGGAAGCGGACGGCGCCGCCGCCTTCGTGGTCGTTGCAGGAGATGTGGAACGCCGGCATCAAGCCGCGCGCGCCCAACGCCTCGATCTTCTTGACATCGAAGGCGAGATTCTCGATGCCCCACCGCACCTGCTCGCCGGTCAGCGGCTTCTTGCCGAAGCGCTCCTGCGCCTTGCGGATCGCTTCGACCGTAACGATGCCGTGCACCACGCCGCGGTTGAAGTAGATCGTGCCGACACGCTTGGTGTCGATATTGCCCTTACCCTTAGCGTGGACCAACTTGAGGATGTCCTGGATGACCGGGTAATCCTTGCCCGCGCCGTGGAAGCCGGCGGCGATATATCCCTTGGCTGCCTCGCCGGCAGGCTCGACATCTTCCTCCGAGCCGGCCCACCACACGCCGACGATCTTGTTCGCCGGGAAGCCGATCGCCGCGGCTTCGCGCAACGCCGTCGGGTTCATGACGCCCCAGCCGCGCAGGATGACCCAGTCGGGCTTGTACTGACTGATCTGCAGCCACGTCGCCTTCTGGTCGAGGCCGGGGTGAGCAACCGCGTAGTGCTTGACGTCAAATCCGTAGTCGGCCGCCTGCTTGTCGAGGACGGGGATGGTTTCCTTGCCGTAGGCCGAGTCGTGATAGACGTTGGCGATCTTCTTGCCCTTGAGTTTCTCCATCCCGCCTTCTTTTTGGCCGATGAATTTGATCTTGGCGGTGTTCTGCGCCCAGTAGTTGGTGATCAACGGGAAAATGTAGGGGAAGACTCGGCCGTCGGACGCGTCGGTGCGGCCGTAGCCCAGCGATATGACAGGAATCTTGTCAGCGGTCGCGCGCTCGATCAGCGAGTAGGTGATGCCGGTCGACAGCGGGTGGACGAGCGTGGCGCCGGTCGGGCCCTTGCCCTTGAGACGCTCATAGCATTCGACACCGCGGTCGTTCTGATAGGCGGTCTCGCACTCCTCCCAGGTCAGCTTGACGCCGTTGACGCCGCCGTCACGCTCATTGACCAAGGCAAGATAGTCCATGAGCCCGCCCATGATGCCGGTGCCGCCAGCGGCGTAGGGACCGGTGCGGTAGATCAGGACCGGTATGAATTGCTCGTTGGCCTGCGCCAGGGCCGGGCCTGCCGTCGCCAGGACCACCGGCGCGGCCAGCGCCGCAGCTATCAGCACACGTCCCGACATTGTCGCTAAGCTCATGACTTACCTCCCGAAAATTCGTTTCTGCCACTCCGATCGATGGCCGTTGCAAGGACCTTACAACAAGCGCAACTCGGCGCCAAAGCGGATTCTTGGGGCTGCTTGCGGCGAAGCATCAACCTTTGGTGAGATGGCCGCCGCGTTCAGGCCTATTTGGACGCCCGGCCAATTCGACGGCCCGACACAGCGAAGTCCCGACCCGCTAGTTGCCGAAGGGCTGCCAACTGCGGCCGGCGTCGACGCTCACCAGCAACTCGTTCGCCTGCGTCAGGCCATAGAGGCGACCCGGCGCGATGGCAAAGAGCATCAGTGCGCGATCGCCCGGCAGCGTACCGAGCAGCGTCCAGTCGTCGCTGCCTTCGTTGCCGCGCACGAGACCGTAGCCGTAGAAGTAGGCGAAGACGGAGCCGTCGACTTCCGTCTTCACCATGGTTGCCGGCAGACGCAGCCGATGGGCGGGCTGCCACGACTTGCCGCCGTCGCGGCTGAGCAGCAGCCCGATACGCGTCGCAGCGTAAAGCGTTGCCGGGTCGCGGCCCGAAATCGCGAGGGCGAACAGGCCGGGCGGTTCCTGCCCGACCAATTCCCATGTCCTGCCGCCGTCAGGGCTGCGCTGCAGCCCTTCGTGGACGCCATAAATGATCGACGGGTCGCTCTTGCTCACGTCCATCTGATGAAAGTCGACCGGGCCGCGCAGCCCCGGCGAGAGTTGCCGCCACGTCACGCCGCGATCCGTGGACACCATGAAGCCGAGATTGCCGCCGGTTTCGGGATGACCGCCGGCGAAGAACGTGTCCGCATTGCGTGGATGGGCGGTGAACCCCATGAGGTCGTCTTGATCGCTGGAGATGCGTTGCACCATCCCGCCCGCAGCCACGAGATAGAGGCCGCGATGCGTCGCAAGATAAAGTCGGGAGGGATCGGTGCGGTCGACGGCAATGCCGTGAATATGCGAGACCTGCGGCACGGGACCGGCGACGTCGTGCGTTGCCGCCGCTCGCGGGTTGACCACGAGGACGGCGATGACGACGGCAATTGTGGCTCGGATACGCGTCATTGGTTCCTGTTCGCGGTCGCGCCCTGCGCGGCTCGCCCGGCAATGGAGGCTCTATTGACCTTGCCGCCGCAGGAGGGTCAACGGTTGCAGCAATCCCGGTTGGTCTACAAAGCCACGACGACGCCCGGCTTACAATCGAGGAGGGTATCGTATGGCCAAAACCTATGGCGTGTCGCGGCGAACTGTGCTTCTCGGCGCGGCTGGCCTGGCGGCAACGGCCACCCTGCCGGCGGCCTCGGCGCGAGG
>JACQDQ010000413.1 GCA_016201015.1 Pseudomonadota bacterium
GCTGCGCCTGGATGATCACCTGTACCGAGCTGGCGATCTGCTCGCGCACGGTCTTGGCCGGCAGGTTGAAGCCGCCCATGGCGATCAGGTTCTCGATACGCGACACCGCCTCGCGCGGGCTGTTCGCATGGATGGTGCCCATCGAACCGTCGTGGCCGGTGTTCATCGCCTGCAGAAGATCGAAGGCCTCGGGGCCGCGCACCTCGCCAACGATGATGCGCTCCGGCCGCATGCGCAGGCAGTTCTTCACGAGGTCGCGCATCGACACCTGGCCGACCCCTTCGAGATTCGGCGGCCGCGTCTCGAGGCGCACGACATGCGGCTGCTGCAGTTGCAGCTCCGCCGCGTCCTCGCAGGTCACGATGCGCTCCGCGAGATCGATGTAGCGAGTCAGGCAGTTGAGCAGCGTGGTCTTGCCGCTGCCGGTGCCGCCGGAGACGACGACGTTGATGCGGCAGTGGCCGATGATCTGGATGAGCTTGGCGCAGGCCGGGGTCAGGCTCCGGTACTCGACCAGCTTCTCGAGGGTGAGCTTCTCCCGCTTGAACTTGCGGATGGTGAGCGCCGCGCCGTCGATCGCCAGCGGCGGCGCGATGACGTTGACGCGCGAGCCGTCGGCCAGGCGCGCGTCGCAGATCGGGCTCGACTCATCCACGCGGCGGCCGACCGCGCTGACGATGCGCTGACAGATATTCATCAGCTGCGCATTGTCGCGGAACTTGATGTCGGTGAGGGTGATCTTGCCGGCGGTCTCGATATAGACCTTGTCGAAGCCGTTGACCATGATGTCCGCGATGTCGTCGCGGGCCAGCAACGGCTCGAGCGGACCGAGTCCGAGCACATCGTTGCAGATATCGGTGACGAGGCGCTTCTGCTCGGCGGCGTTGAGCGCGAAATTCTTGAGATTGACGATTTCGCCGATGACGTCGGACAGCTCGTCGCGCAGCGCGTCGGGCTGCAGCTTGCCGAGCTCGTTGAGGTCGACCGTCTCCAGGAGCATGTTGAACACGCCCACCTTGATCTCCTGGAACCGGGTCTCCGTTTCGCTTGGCGCCGCGCGAAACTGCGTCGCGGCCTCCGGGACCGCCTTCGGCGCGGACGGCGGCGGCGGCGCCTCGGCCGTCAGGGTCTGCGGTGGGGCCGGCCTCGGGCTGGCCGATGTGGGCCGCTTGCCGAACATCGCCTACGACGTTTTCCGCTTGGCGAACAGGCCGAGGGAGAATCTTCCCCCACGACGCTTGGCGACCGGTTGGCGACCGCTCACGGACGTCGCCACTTCGTCGAATACCACGACCGCCTTATGGCTCTTGCTCGCCTCGCCCAGCATCTGACCATTGTTCGACGCCGTGCCGAAGGCCGTCGGATCGTTGGGCAGATTCGCCGCGACAGGGCGGCCGAGGGCGGTGGCGAAATCCTTCGCGCTGAGCTCGGTGCGCGCATGGGCGCCGACGCGGTTGAGCACGACGCGCACCGGCGCATCGTTCGGCCGCTTGGGCGCGACCGCATCGCTCAGGTTCTTGGCGTCGCGGAGACAGGTCAGCGTCGGCAGCGCCGTCACCACGATCTCGTCCGACTCGGTCAGCACGTGCTGGGTCCACGCCGTCCACGCGTGCGGCAGATCGAGCACGACGAACGGGCAGTTCCGGCGCACGACCGTGAGGACGGCGTCGAGCTTCGCCGATTCGATATCGGCGGGCGTGCCCAGCGACGCCGGAGCGGTCAGCAGCAAGAGGTTGTCGCTATACTTTGCCATAAATCGCTCGATGATCACATCATCAAGCCGATCCGATTGGCTCAACGCCACGGATATATTCTGCTGCGACTCGACGTTGAAGTCGAGAGCCACGGTGCCGAAGGCGAGGTCGAGGTCGAGCAGCGCCACGTCTTCCTTGTACTGGCGCGCCAGGCACCAGGCGACGTTGTGGCAAACGGTGCTGCTGCCGGTGCCGCCACCGGCGCCGATGAACGAGATCAGTCGGCCCAGCCGCTGCGTTCCCGGGTCGGCCGACATCGCCGCGAGAACATCGACGAGCCCGCGCGGATCGATCGGCAGCGGCAGATACTCGCTGACGCCGCGCCGCGTGAGAGCGCGATAAAGCTGCACGTCATTGGTACGGCCGACGACGATGACGCGCGTCCCCGCGACGCAGACCTGCGCCAGGTTCTCGAGCGCGGTGAACAGCCCTTCTGGCGCTTCATGCCACTCGACGACCACGACTTCGGCGCTCGGCGTCTCGCCATAGTGCTGAATCGCCGCGGCGACGCCGCCGGTGAAGATTTCCGGCTGCAGTTTGGCCAGCCGACGGTCACCGACCGCTTTGGTGAGCGTGGTGCGCGCCTCGTCGCTCAACAGGAAGGCGTGTAGCGTTAACTTGAAAATGGCTCTCCCCTTTCACCGGTTCGCTAGGGCGGGCTACTGACCTCCGGTGCCCACGGTGGAGACGGTGGCCGCCATGCCCTTCTCCTGCTCCGCCGCCGTCGCCTTGCCCCCGCGATGGAGCTGAACGACGCCGCTGCTGCGCTGCGGATCGATCGGATCCTGCGGCCGGGCACGCACGAGATCGCCCGGATCGGCGGCCATAATGGCCATATTGCGCTGAGTCGCGCAGCCGAAATTCGCGTGCGGACGATTGAAGTAGTCGTGATCGGTGGGGCCGGCAAAATCGCCGCATTTCGGCGGATCAACCAGGTAGCGGTCGAACCGCATGACCACGGCCTCGCGGACGGTCGTACTCTCATCCGCCAGCCTGGTCTCGATCATCGACAGTGGCACGCCGAGGGCAATCGCGCGCTCCTCAACCTGGCGCGCGCGCGCCAGCGCCACGGTATCGTTGTCACCGCGCCGGGTCGCCGTCACCACCAGCTTGCTGCTGCTGCGGTCAAGATACGCGGCCACCATCTTGGCCACCCGCTCCTCCTCGCTTGCCGACAAGCCGTCCCGGCCGCCGGCGAAGTCGATCTGCTGCACCACGGTATGCTTCTCGACCGTAAGATTGTGCGCCGTGCGATAATCGTAGGGCGGCGGCGCCGATTGGCAGGCGGCGACCGTTGCGGCCGCGGCTGCAACGGCGAGGACAGTCACGAAACGACGCATCGTCATGGCCTTTACTCCAGGATGAAGCCGATCGGGCCGCGCAGCGACGCCGATTCCGGCGGCGTAGCCTGCCGGCGATACATGGCGTGGAGCCGACCGAGGACAAACATATCGTAATCGCTCGCCGGCCCGAAGCCATCAGTGGGGAAGGTAATGTCGTTCGGATCGGCCGGACGCACGAGGATCGGCGTCACGGCGATCACCAGCTCGGTTTCGTCGCGCTGGAACTGGTCGCTGCGGAACAGCGAACCGAGGATCGGAATGTCCTTGAGGCCGGGCAATCCCTGAATCGTGTTGCGAATGTCGTTCTGCAGCAGGCCGGCAATGATGAGGCTGCCGCCGCTCGGCATCTCCACCGTGGTTTCGGCCCGCCGCACGCTTAGCGCGGGAACCGTGAAGCCGCCGAGAACGACGGATCCCTGGTCGGAGAGCTGGCTCACCTCGGTCGCGATCTTGAGGCTCATCTGGCCGGGGCTCATGACCACCGGCGTGAAGCTCAAGCGAATGCCGAACTGCTTGAAGATGATGGTGATCGTATTGTTGTCCTGCGGCACCGGCACCGGGAACTCGCCGCCGGCGAGGAACGACGCCGTCTCGCCGGAGACGGCGGTCAGATTCGGCTCCGCGAGCAGCTTGATGAGGCCGGTCCGTTCGAGCGCCTGGATGGTCGAGGTGAGCTGCTCGAACGCATTGAAGCCGATATTGGCCGCCACCGAGCCGAAGGCGGTCGGATTGTTGACGCCCGAGGTGAGGTTGAACCGCGATGGCCGCGAGCCGATCGAGAATATCGCCGAGGTCGTGAAGCCAAGGTCCTTCACCACCTGGCGGGTCATCTCCGCCACCCGCACGCGCAACAGCACCTGCTGATCGCCGCGGATCTGCAACATGCTGATGACCTGCGTGTCGGCCGACACGAACTGGCGGACAATCTGGCGCGCATTCTCGGCAGTCGCCGCGCTGGCCACCGTGCCCCGCAGGAAAATGCTCTGATTGGTCGCGACCACCTCGACGCGCTCGTTGGGGATGAGCCGGGTGAGCGATGACTTGAGCGAGCTGAGGTCCATCTCGACCTGCACCTCGACGTGGCGGACCTGCTGCCCGCGGCTATTGAAGAAGAAGAGGTTGGTATCGCCGACCTTGCGGCCTAGCAGATAGACGAGCGTCGGGCTGCGCACGACGACATCGGCGATGTCGGGATTGGACACGAGGACGTCGCGCACCTCCACCGGCAAGCGCAGAATCATCGACTTCGCGACCCCCAGCGTCACGATCTGCGCCGGCGCGTCGGCTTCGACCTGCGCCGCCGGCGCGCCTGGCGCCGTCGCCGACCGCTGTGCCGCCGCCGGCCCCGCCAATGCCGTCAGCAGTGCCAGGGCTGCCGCGATGAACCAACTGCGCGTGGATAGCATGTTCAGTTCCCTCAGCGGCTGCCGCCCGCGGCACCTTGCTCGGCGGTGCCGCGATAGACGCGAACGGTTGGTGCCTGCCGCTCTTGGGCTTCGCCCCCTCCCGCCTTGGTCGTCGCGAGATATCGGCTGATGTTGACGTCTTCGACGAAGCCGCCATGCGGCTCCTCGGAGTCGCTGTGGGCGAGGCTGCGCAGCACCAATGACAGCTTGCCCATCTCGCTGGCGATCGCCAGCTTGCTACCCTGCTCCGAGGTCACCTCCAGTGTGGCCGTGGCGCCGACCTTGGGCTTGTCGTCGATATCCTTGATGTTCTGATCGACCGCCAACACGCGGAGGTCCTCGATGATGGTCCCGCCGCCATGACGAATGACTGTCCGTTGGTTGGCCGGATCGACCGTCTCCCGGCGTTCCGAGAGCACCACATCGACACGGTCGCCGGGAATGATCAGGCCGCCCGCCCCCGTCACGGCATCGATCTTGACCGCTGCGGCACGCATGCCTGGGGTGAGGGCGGCGGCGATGAAGCCGGCATCGCCCCTGCGCACGACGTACGTCGCCAACATTGGCGTGCCGACGTTGATCCCCCGCTTGACCGCCGCGCCAACAATTCCGCCGAATGGCTCGTTGACTTGACCATCGATGATATGGCTTTGGCGCACCCCGTCCTCGGGCCAGGGCTGCCAGCCGAGATCAGCCTCCTTGAGGATCGTCCCGGCCGACAAGTCGCGGCTGGCGACGGCGACGCGCAGGGCCGGCTTCTTGACTTCGGGCGCCGACACCGCGGCTTGCTGGGGTTGCGCAAGAAACCGCGGGGCGATGAAGAATACCGCCCCGGCAATGATCAGGGCGAAGATGAAGATGAAGACTGGAATCAGACGCATGACCTTACCCCCACGCGATCAGCCCGTCTGCGTGCCCCATCCCTCGCTTATTTTTTAACCTTAGTTCGCGAGAGCCGCGTTTACCATAATCCTCCAACATTATGGCCAAGTTAAAGGCCCTTGTCCAACCTATTGATGGGATTAGGGGAACGCCGAAAGCCTTGACCTCGACGACGGACCATTCCGGTACGTATGGCAAAAATTGTCTCATGGTCGCGCCAGGGATCCCATGACCGCCCAACCGCCCGCGGCGATGGCGGTGGCATACGGCATGCCTTGGTCCTTCGACAGCAGTCGCCGCAGCCAGGCCGGAGCGCTCTGCGCCCGCGTCGCCCATAGCGCCCGCATCACCAGAAGCGCCGCGGCGATGATGCCGCCGGCCGCCGCCACGAAAACCAGATAGCGCAGCAGGCCCGGCCAACCGACCCAGGTCACGCTTGCGGCGAGCAGCTTGACGTCGCCGCCGCCCATATAGCCGATCGCGAAGAGCACGGCGCCTACAGCGAAAACGGCCAGGCCGACGGCCAAATGCCAACCGATATCGGCAAGCCCCAGTCGGCCGAAGGCAGCAACCAGAAAGGCCGCCACGATCGCGATCGACAAGCTGTCTGGGATTTCGAAGGTCGCCAAGTCGTACGCCGCCGCGGCGAGCAGCGCGAGCGCAAATACGGCCAGTGCGACGTAGTGCAATATCATTGATCCTACCGCAGCTTGTCGTCTCGCTGATGATTGCCGACACCCGCCGGCGCCTGGGCCATACTCCGACAGTTTAGGTTAACGAATATTGAATGGAATGGCTGAAGAACTTGACGCAAGCGCTTCGCCGGACCGGATTTGATCACGTTATCCACAGCGACCGGCCGGCGGCAAGATCGGTCTGGCGGTACACCGGGCCGGCCCCGGCCGCGACATAGGTAACTGGTTATTTTGTTATATAAATTTAACCAATCAGGCAATCGCCCCGGCGTCAGGAGCCCTTGAGGGCGGTCGATGCCGTCTCGAAGAGGGACTTGAGATCGCCGCCGATCGCGAAAGCCGCGGCGATGATGGCCAAGGCGATCGCCCCGGCGATCAGGCCATATTCGATCGCCGTGACGCCGGAGCGGTTGTCACGGAGCCGTGGCCATCTATGGACGGTCGTCGACTTGGCAATCGGGGTCGCGACGCAAGATGGATTCATGACGGTGCCTCTCTCTGCCGCAGCGTCGCTGCAGACGCCTAGGATCGCATGATTGCAGCATGACGTCGACCTATCGCGACGCGAGGACGGCGATCGGCGCGGTCACCGCGGGCCACCGTAACGCACCAGACCGGATGTTGGTGGATGGTTTGTTAATCAATTTTGGCGCCTAATTCGCGCGAACCGCGAGCCGGCGACGATTCGGCGTGCGCGCATGCCGCACTGGCGCCTCGCTTGCTGATGATTGTCCCAAGGGTGTCATGTATTCGGTGTCGCAGCCTCGCCTCGGATTGTCGAGTATGACCCTGCCGCTGTTCACCGCCACGATGTTCGTCGGCGCCTTCCTGTTGTTCTGGGTGCAGCCGATGTTCAGCAAGATGGTGCTGCCCCTGCTCGGCGGCACGCCGGCGGTGTGGAACATCTGCCTCGTGTTCTTTCAGGCGGCGCTTCTCGGCGGCTATCTCTACGCCCATCTGACCGCGCGTTACCTCGCGCCGCGCTGGCAAGCGACGCTGCAGGTCGCGCTGCTCGCCGCCGCCGCTCTCGCGACGCTGCCGATCAGCGCC
>JACQDQ010000414.1 GCA_016201015.1 Pseudomonadota bacterium
CCGTCTGGCTGTCGGTCCTCACGCTGCTGACGCTGCAGGCGAGCTTCCTGGTTCCGCCGTTCGGCTACGCGGTGATGACCGCGCGGACCATGATGGCAAAAGCGGTACCCACCGGCGCGTTGGCGCGGGCGATGGCGCCGTTCCTCGGCGCCCAGGCTTTGGTATTCATCTTGGTCGTCATATTTCCCGGCCTGACGCATTTGGCGGAGCCGGAATCGGCGATGGCGCGGACGACGACGCGTCTTTCGGACGAGGACGTGCAACGCCAGTTCGACAGCATCGTCCCCGCGCCGCCACCCGAAGAGAGCCCCGAGCCGCAATCAGACCCGTAGATTTTGTGCCGGACGTCCGGGGGGCTTGCGGCGCGCTCCTTGCCGGCGCGGCTA
This sequence comes from Pseudomonadota bacterium, assembly GCA_016201015.1. GTDB lineage: Bacteria > Pseudomonadota > Alphaproteobacteria > CACIAM-22H2 > CACIAM-22H2 > JACQDQ01. Next base: position 387 of record JACQDQ010000414.1, read on the forward strand.
CTCTCTGCCGCCGTCGACCGCGTGGCCTTCGGCGCGCCAACGCAGCATGCCGCCGGCGAGGTTGGCGACAGCGGTGAAGCCGGCCTGCTGCAGGATGGAAGTGGCCTGTGCCGAGCGGCCGCCGGCGCGGCAGACGGCGACGATCGGGCGCTCCTTCGCGAGTTCGTTGGCGCGCTTTGCCAGATCGCCCAGCGGGATGAGATTGGCCCCGTGGATATGGCCCAGCGGGCCGACGAACTCGTCGCGCTCGCGCACATCGACGACCTGCACCGCCTCGGCGTTCTCCTCCAGCCAATGCGGTTGGATTTCCCAGATGCCGGCGAAGGTGTAGGTCAGGGGCGCCCAGTCCGGATCGGCGGTCGATGCCTGCTCGTCGTCGGGCCGGCCGCATTTGAGATTGGCCGGCACGGCCACGGCGAGCTTCTTCGGGTGCGCCAGTTTCAGATTGTTCATGTAGCCGGAGAAATCGCCGACGCTCAGCTCGCCGCCGAGCCGCGGATTGAAGCGCCGCTCTTCGGCGACGCTGGTCACGGTCAGGCCGCGGTAATCATGCGCCGGGTAGAGGAGACACTCTGCGGGCAGCGAGAAGATCTGCTCGTGGACGGAGCGGTACATCGCGCCGGGATCGCCCTGCTGAAAATCCGTGCGACCGCTGCCGCGGATCAGCAGGCAGTCGCCGGTGAAGGCCATGCCGCGATCATCGAGCACATAGGTCACGCAGCCGTTGGTGTGGCCGGGCGTCGCCCGCACGTCAAGGCGACGCTTGCCGAATTCGACCCGGTCGCCATGACGCAAATAGCGATCCGCTCCGTCGGCGCCGCCGTTTGCCGACAAGGCGATGCGGCAGTCGGTGCGCCGCCGCAGCAGCCACGCGCCGGTGACGTGGTCGGCGTGGACATGGGTTTCGAGCGTGTAGAGCAGCCGCAAGTCGAGCTCGCAAATGAGCGCCGCGTCGCGGCGCACCTGCTCGAACACCGGATCGATCAGCACCGCCTCGCGGGTCGCGCCATCGGCGATGAGATAGGTATAGGTCGAGGATTGCGGGTCGAAAAGTTGTCGGAAGATCAGCATCGCCTGCCTCCTGCGGTGACCGGCCGGTCGATGACGACCGTGAACTTGCCCGATGCCGACGGGCCGGTGTGCCGACGGTCAGTCAACATTCCAGGCATTATACCAGCCGCGCAGACGAAACGGGACGGTGACGGGACTAGATCGACGTTCCGTCGACGCCGTCATGTTTTCTCGTAGTTACCTTGACGGCGGCCTGGCGGCACCTTTCCGATAGGCGCCGCCAGTGTCGGCAGCGATTCAGGTCGTCGACGGGCGCAGATTAGCCTTGAAGAATGCCATCGTCCGCGACCATGCGAGGTCCGCCGCCGCCTTGTTGTAGCGTTCGCCCGCGGTGTCGTTGTGGAAGGCGTGGTTGGCCCCTTCGTAGATGAATTTCTCATACGACACGCCGGCGGCCTTGAGCGCCGTCTCGTAGCCGGGGATGCCGGCGTTGATACGGTCGTCGAGGCCGGCGTAGTGGAGCATCAGCTTGGCCTTGATCTTCGCCGCTTCGGCCGCCTCCGGCACCGGGCCGTAGAATGGCGCCGCCACCGTCAATTCTGCCGCGTGAACCGCGAGTTGGTTGGTCATTCCGCCGCCCCAGCAGAAACCGACGGCACCGACCGGACCGGCCGCGTCGGGCCGGCCCTTGAGATAGGTAACCGCGGCGACGGCATTTTGAATCGCCGATGCACGGTCGAGTTTTGCGAAGACCTCGCGCGCCGCGTCTTCGTTGGCCGGCGTGCCTCCGAGCGGCGACAGGAAGTCGATCGCTAGGGCAGTGAAGCCTTCGAGCGCGGCGCGGCGCGCCACATCCTCGATATGCGGGTTGACGCCGCGATTCTCGTGGATGACGATCACGCCGCCGCGCTTGGCTGCGCCCGCCTTTGGGCTCGCCACATAGGCGCGGACGTCGCCGCTGGCGCCCTTGTATGTAACGCTGCCGGTGGTCAACCGCGCGTCGCCCGGATCGACCAGGGCGGCCCGTGCATAGTTGTTCTCGATCAGGGGCAATAGCGCGCTCGCCGCCGCCGTGCCTCCGGCAAGCGTGGCAAGGCGCTCAAGAAATACGCGCCGCTCAAGCGGCCGGTGCGTGTACTCGTCGTAGAGCCTAATGATGCGCGGATCCATGCAAATCTCCCTCGCTAGTGGCCAATGACCGGCACGTCCCGGACCGCCGCGGTCGCGGCGCCCACGCGGATAGAATAACGGCCGCAGGGCCGGCTGGGCAACAGATGCCGGTGTCCGCTCGCGCGTCGAGCCGTGCGGCTGCTATATACCAGCCGCAAGGAGGAGTCGGCCGGCATGAAGATTGCGCGCATTGCCGTCAGCCACCATCGCCTTCCGCTCGATCCGCCGTTCCGTGCCGCGTGGGACAGCATTCCGCGCACGCAGGTCCAGTCGACGGTCGTCAGGGTCGAGACGGATGATGGCCTGGTCGGCGTCGGATCGGGCGACCGCATGCTCGGCTTCGCCGGCCACGAGCACCTCTTCATCGGCCGGGATCCGCTCGACCTCGAGCGCCACAATCGCGTGATCGACAACCTCTCCTTCCATTACGGGCGCTGCTGGCCGCTCGACATCGCTCTCTGGGACCTCGCGGGAAAGATCAAGGGAAAGCCGTGCTGGCAGCTTCTCGGCGGCCGCTCGAACCGTGTGCGCGCCTACGCTTCGTCGGGCACGCTACGCGAGCCTGCTTCGCTCGCCGATGCGGCGCGGCGCTATCTCGACTGGGGCTTCGCGGCGATGAAGATCCGCTTCCATCGCCGGGATTGGCGCGACGACGTGGCGGCGGTCGCCGCCGTCCGTACGGCGATCGGCGACAAGCTCGTGCTCATGGTCGATTGCAATCAGGGCTGGCGCATGCCGTGGGATACGGCCGATCCCTGGCCGCTCGCCGTGGCCGCCGAGGTCGCGCGCGCCCTCAAGGATCAGGACATCTACTGGATGGAGGAGCCGCTGCACCGCGCCGATTACGCCGGCCTGCGCGCGCTGCGCCAACAGACAAAGATGCGAATCGCCGGCGGCGAAATGAACCGGGAGATCCACGAATATCGTACGCTCTTGGAACGCGAGTGCCTCGACGTGTATCAGCCGGATGCGACCCTCGTCGGCGGGTTGACCGGCCTCGCCGAGATCGGCCGCGCGGTGCTGGCGCGCGGCCACGTGTTCACGCCGCATACCTGGGGCGACGGACTCGCCGTCGTCGCCAATGCCCATCTTGCCGCGGGGCTCGGCGGCGCGCCGTATCTCGAGTTTCCCTATGATCCGCCGGAATGGACGCTTGAGCGGCGCGACTATCTCTTGGCCGAGCCCTTCGTCGCCACGGCGGAAGGCTGCGTCATGCTCTCCGACAAGCCGGGCCTCGGCGTCGAGCTCGACACGAGGCGGCTGGCGGAGACGCAGATATAACGCTATCGCGCAACGGCCCAAACGGCGTCGAACGCCGGGTTGCCGCCGAGGCCGAATGCATGGAAGGCTTCCGTCGCAAGCAAGGTTGCAACCTGATCCGGGGGAATGCCGAGCCAGGCCTCGCCGGTGTACGGGTTGGCGATCAGATGGACGGTCGTCTTCTCGGGACTGTCG
>JACQDQ010000425.1 GCA_016201015.1 Pseudomonadota bacterium
GCTTCAACGTTGGCAATCCCGGATCCGGCACGCGCAGCTCGATCGAGGAACTGCTCGACGCGATCGGCATGAAGATGAGCGATTTTGCGCTTGCCGCCGAGCTCAAGCCGGACGAGCACGGGCCCGCCCTGTGCGACAACAAGATCGACGGGTTCTTCTACGGCGTCGGCCACCCATCGGCGAACATTCTGGACCCGACGACGGCCTGTGGCGCCAAGCTCGTTCCGCTGACCGGTCCAGGGATCGACAAATTGGTGCAGTCGAAGCCGTATTATGCCGCTGCGACGATTCCCGGCCGCATGTACGCGAATAACTCCGGTCCGACCCAGACCTATGGCGTGCTGGCGACCATGGTGTCGTCGGCGAAGGTTCCGTCGGAGGTCGTCTACCGCGTGGTCAGGGCGGTGTTCGATAATTTCGACGAGTTCAAGAAGCTGCACCCCGCCTTCGCCAGCCTCGATCCCAAGCACATGATCAAAGACGGCCTCTCGGCGCCGATGCATGATGGTGCCGTGAAGTACTACAAGGAAAAGGGGTGGATGTAGGACGTCCGCCGGGCCGGCCGAACTGCCGGCGCCGCCCGGCGTCTTTCGACCAAGCTCCTACCCATGAGAGACGCGACCGCCGATCCAGCGCCAATCGCACGACCGGGTCGCGGCCTTGCGAGACGCCGCAGCTGACGTGATAATGCTGCTGCAACCAATAAGACGAGGCGGGAGGAGCGCGCATGTCGACCCAGTGGCGCACCGGGCTTGCCTGCGGACTGGCGCTGGCCGTCGCGACCCTCGCGCTGGCCGCGGCTGACGACATTCCCCGGCGCGGCGGCACCCTGGTATTCGCGGTCAACGCCGAGCCGCCCACCTATGACTGCATTTCGACGACGACCTTCGTTGCCGTGCATACGCTCGGGCCGCATTATTCGCAGCTCCTCAAGTTCGACATGGACAACTACCCGGCGCTCCGCGGCGATCTCGCGGAAGCGTGGGACATATCGCCCGACGGTCTTACCTACACGTTCCACCTGCGCCCCAATGTCCGTTTTCATGACGGCACCGTTCTTACCGCCGACGACGTGAAAGCGACCTACGACCGCATCCGCAATCCGCCCGAAGGGATCGTGTCGGTGCGAAAGGCCGATTACGAAGACATCGTGACGATCGAAACGCCGGATCCGCGCACTGTCGTCTTCCGCCTGTCGCAACCGTCGTCTTCGCTGTTGCTCAATTTCGCGAGCCCCTGGAATTGCGTCTATTCCGCCGCGAAGCTTCGCGCGAATCAGCGGTGGCCGGAGAAGAACGTGATGGGCACCGGCCCATTCCGCTTCATTCGCCATGTCGCCGGTTCGTCCTGGGACGGGGAGCGGTTCGAGAACTACTTCGAGCCAGGCAAACCATATCTCGACGGTTTCCGCATCGTATTCATGGCCGGCGCGCCGATGATCAATGCGCTCCAAGGCAACCAAATCATGGCCGAATTCCGCGGCCTGTCGCCGGCCGAACGTGATCGGCTGAAGCAAACGCTGGGTGATCGAATCGTCATCACGGAGTCGCCCTGGCTGTGCAAGTTCGATATCTTCTTCAACGTCAAGAAACAGCCTTGGGACGATCCGCGCGTCCGCCGCGCCCTGTCGCTCGCCATCGATCGCTGGCGCGGCGCCGAGGCGATGTCGCGCACCGCCTTCGTGCGCGCCGTCGGCGCGGTGCTGCGGCCGGGCTACCCGCTCGCGATGCCGGAGAGCGAGGTGGCCCAGCTTCCCGGCTTCGGCCGTGATATCGAGGCTGCGCGCGCCGAGGCGAAGCGCCTCTTGCGCGAGGCGGGCCAGGAGAATCTGCGCTTCACGCTGCTCAATCGCAGTGTGCCGATGCCGTACATTCCGGTCGGCGTGTTCGTCATCGACCAGTGGCGCCAGATCGGCGTCCAGGTGGAGCACAATCCGCGCGAGGTCGGCCAGCAGAAGGCGGCTCTGATCGCCGGAAATTTTGACGTGGCGCTCGACGGCACCTGCACCGACATCGAAGAGCCGAACATCCAGATGCGTCTCTATATCTCGGCCGACCGCTCGCCGATCAACGTCAGCCATGCCATCGACCGCGATATCGACTCGCTGTTCGACCGGCAGAAGCAAGCCCCCAGCGAGGCGCAACGCGCCGCGCTCATTCGTCAATTCGAACGACTCGTCATCGAGCGCGGCTACGTCGTGCCCGTTGTCTGGTGGCACCGCATCGTCGCCCACGCCGCGCAGGTGCGCGGGTGGAAGATCAGTCCGAGCCACTATCTGAATCAGGACCTTGCCGGAGTCTGGCTCGCCCCGCGGTAGGCCGCGGCCGGCCGACCCACAGCCTCACGTCGCGTGCGGGTTGCCCGCTCCCATCCGGCGCTCGAGGTGGCGCACCGCATAGGACGCGATCATGATCAAGGCGAGATACTCGAGCACCAGGAACGAGTAGATCTCCAGCGGCCGGTATTCCGCGACGACCAGTTCGTTCGCGCGACGCGTGAGCTCGGTCATGCCGATGACCGAGACGAGCGACGACATTTTCAGCATATAGACGAACTGATTGCCGAGCGGCGGCAAGATGCGCTTGATCGCCTGCGGCAGAATTATGAAGCGAAACTTCTGGAAATAGGCGAGCCCGAGCGAGTCCGCCGCCTCATGCTGGCCGCGCTCGATCGATTGAATGCCGGATCTGAATATCTCTGCCTCGAACGCGCTGTCGCTGAGCGCCAGCGCGACGGCGCCGGCGGCGAATACGCCAAGATTGATGTTGAGGACGACGGGCAGACCGTAATACACCCACAAGATCAGCACCAGGATCGGAATCGCGCGCAGGAATTCGACATAGCCGCGATTGACCGCGCGCGCGCACCGGCTCTTGCTGAGCCCGAACATTGCGATGATCAGGCCGATGGTCATGGACGCCAGGATGGCAGTGACCGAGATGACGATCGTGTTGCCGATGCCGCTCAGCAGGAACAGCAGATTGCGCTGGCCCTGCGCGGTGCCTGGCCATACGACGTACCAACCCCAGGTGTAGCCGCCGCCACAGCCGGCGAGCACGAGAAGGAGCGAGACGGCGAGTAGGTAGCGCTTGGCGCGGCACATGTCGGGAGCTAGGGGAAGAGGACTCGGTGGCATGCAGACAAGACGGCGCGGGCGCGCCGTCGAACCGAGATCGCGTTCGGCCCTGGCATCAAACAGGCTTGCAGTCGACTTTGCAACGACAACCGCCGCCGTCGTTCAGCCTCGGCGCCGCGCGGCTTGCCGCAACAAACAGCAGACAGCCCCCCGGTCACTGCGTATATTTGAACCGTCGGGCATGGGTTGACGGAAAGAATGTTCGGACAAATGACCACGGCCGCACAGGGCTTTCAAGGCTACAATCGGCGCGACGTGCCATCGGCGGACGGCGAGCTCACGCGGACCGGCCCGGGCACGCCGTGCGGCGAATATCTGCGCCGGTATTGGCAGCCGTTCATCATGGCGGACCGCCTCAAGGATCTGCCGGTGGCCGTCCGCGTCATGGGCGAGGATCTCGTCGTCTTCCGCGACCGCTCCGGAGAGATCGGCCTCCTCAACCGCCATTGCAGCCACCGCGGCGCCTCGCTCGAATACGGCGTCATCATGGAGCACGGGCTGAGCTGCTGCTATCATGGCTGGCATTACGCGGTGGACGGCACGATCCTCGCCACGCCCGGCGATCCGCCGACCAGCCGCGTCAAGGACCGGGTCGTCCACGGCGCCTATCCGGTCCGCGAGTATCGCGGCATCGTCTTCGCCTATATGGGTCCGCCTGATACCGCGCCCGCGTTTCCTCTCTACGATACTTACGACGCGCCGAACGCGGACTTGGTGCCGTTCTACCTCACCATTCCGTGCAACTGGCTGCAGGCCTACGAGAACACCCAGGACCCGGTGCACGTGCTGTTTCTCCACGCGCGCTCGACCGGCGTGCAATTCGCGCAGTCGAACACGATTGCCCAGCTCGTCGACTATCGCCGCACGCCGCTTGGCATGATGAACATGCAAACACGGCGCCTCGGACAGCTCGCCTGGGCACGCACGGTCGAAACGATTCTGCCCAACGCAAACCAGACCGGTGCCATTTGGGAGGAGGCGCGCGAGGAGAAGGCGTTTCAGCGCGTCGCCATAACGCGCTGGGTCGTGCCGGTCGACGACACGAATACGGCCATCATCGGCTGGCGATATTTCGCGGCGGCACTCGATCCCGAAGGCAAGGGCGACCGCAGCCAAGTCGGCTTCGGCAGCATCGATTTCATCGGGCAAGGCGAGCCGCGCCCCTACGAGGAGACGCAGCGCAACCCCGGCGACTACGAGGCGCAGGTGTCGCAGCGTCCCATCGCCGTGCACGGGCTCGAGAATCTGGCGGCGAGCGATCGCGGCGTCGCCATGCTGCGTCAGCTCATCCGCCAGGGCATCCGTACCCTGACGAAGGACGGCCTCGTCGAGCACCCCGCCCCGCCCATGGGCTCGGCCATACCGACTTACACCCAGGACACGGTGCTGCCGCTGCCGGTCGATCCAAACGACGACGCCGGCGCGCTCAAGCGGTTTGGCGCGCGGATCGCCGAAAGTCTGATCGCCGACCGCAATTCTACTCCCGTCGAGCGCGCAGAGCGCATTCGCAAGGCGGCATTCGGCGAGACTCGCAGCCACGACGGCCGACCCGGCGCGGTCGCGCCTGTGGCACGCCTCTAGACGCAGTCGTGGCGCCATGATCGACTGGCATTCGCGTCGAACGTGGCCAAGCTACGGCGATTGTCGCCCCGCATCGGGCCGCGCGCGAACTGCCCGGGGCGGGACACACCAGCGGTTGGAACAGGAGGAGGGATCATGAAAGCATTTGTATTTGCCGCGGCGCTCGCCACGGTACTGGCCGGCGCCGGACCGGCGCTGGCGCAGCAGACGCCGCAGAAATCGGCATTGAACAAGGTGCTCGATTCCGGCGTGCTGCGCGTCGGCACGACCGGCGACTTCAAGCCGATGAGCTACCGCAATCCGGATACGAAGCAGTTCGAGGGGCACCAGATCGATCTTGCCAATCGCCTGGCCGAGGATCTCGGCGTCAAGACGGAGTTCGTCATCACCGATTGGAAGACGCTGCTCAACGGCATCGTCGCGGACAAATACGACATCATCATGACCGGCACATCGATGAACGTGCCGCGCGCCAAGGCCGCCGGCTTCACCGATGCCTGGGGCGTTACCGGCTTTCTGCCGCTGGTGCAGAAGAAGAACGCCGGCAAGTACAAGAGCTGGGAGGATCTCAACGATCCCAAGGTGACGATCGGCTTCAATCTCGGCACCACCTTCGAGCAGTTCGTCGCCGAGAAGCTGCCCAAGGCCACCGTGAAAAAAGTGGAATCGCCGGCC
>JACQDQ010000426.1 GCA_016201015.1 Pseudomonadota bacterium
AGGTCTACGTGGTCAATGAGCGCGGCGACTACCTCGTCCACGCAGATCCCGGCCGCGAGTTCGGTTTCGAGCTCGGCCGGCCGGTCCGCTGGCAGGACGACTTCCCCATGCTGGCGGACGCCCTGACGCGGGACCAGTCGGATATACGCTGGGAGCAGGCTGTGGATGGCCGGCAATTGGTGGTGGCCGCGGCGGCGGTGCGATTGGCGGGCGGTCCGCGGGTCGTCGTCATCGAGACGGTGCCGTATTCCGAAATCTTGGCGCCGTTCGCGTCGGTCCGCCGTTCGACGCTGCTCGCCGGGTTGGCCGCCGCCCTTTGCGCGATCGCGCTGGCGGTGGTCCTGGCCCGCTCGCTGACCGGGCCGCTGCGGCAGATGACCGCGGCAACCGAGGTATTTACCAACGGCAAGCCGATGGCGCTGCCGATCACGGCGGCCGGCGAAATCGGCGTTCTCGCCCGCGCCTTCGCGCGCGCGAGGGACGAAGTAAGGGAAAAGACCGCCGCGCTCGAGCGGACGGCGAAGGAGCATCATGACGCAGCCGAGACCCTGCGCACGGTGATCGAAGAGGCGCCGATCGGAATCATGTGCATCGACATGGAGGAGCGGGTCATCATCTGGAATCTCGCCGCGGAACGCATTTTCGGTTACTCCGCCGAGGAAGTCCTCGGTCGGCCGTACCCGATCGTTGCGCCCGAGGGGGAGGCGCTGCAGCCGGACTCTGTCCGTGCGCGCCTTAGATCAGGCGAGCGCCTGCGCGATATCGAACTGCGCCGACGGCGCAAGGACGGCTCGATCGTGGAGATCATCGCCTCCGGCGCGCCGCTCTATGACGCCGAAGGCAAGCTGCGCGGGAGTATCGGCATCGTCACGGATGTAACCGAACGGCGGCGCGTCGAGCAGCAATTGCGGCAAGCACGGAAGATGGAGACGGTCGGTCAGTTGGCCGGCGGGCTTGCCCACGACTTCAACAACATGCTGACGGTCATCATCGGCAGCCTGGATCTTCTCGTGCAAGAGCTCGTTGACCGCCCGCAGACGAAGGAGAAGGCGGAAACGGCGCTTGCCGCCGGCCTGCGCGGGGCCGAGCTGACGCGCCAGCTTCTCGCCTTCTCGCGGCGCCAGACGCTGCAGCCAAAGGTGATCGCGATCAATGCGTTTGTCAGTGGTATGACCAAGCTGCTGGCGCGCACGCTCGGCGAGAATGTCGAAATCAGCATGAAGCTGACCGACGATTTATGGCCGGCGCTGATCGACCCATCGCAGTTGGAGGCGGCGCTGGCCAATCTCGCGATCAATGCGCGGGATGCCATGCCGGCCGGTGGCAGGTTGACGATCGAAACCGCCAACACGCGTCTCGACGCCGATTACGCCGCGCTCAACCCCGAGGTTACCGTCGGTGACTACGCCATGGTGGCGGTGTCGGATACCGGCAGCGGAATTGAGCCGGAGCTGCTCGACCGCGTGTTCGAGCCGTTCTTCACGACCAAGCCGCCGGAGAAGGGAACTGGCCTCGGTCTCAGCATGGTCTATGGTTTCGTCAAGCAGTCCGGTGGACATGTCAAAATCTACAGCGAGGTCGGCGTCGGTACGACCATCCGCCTCTATCTACCGCGGGCCGCGGGCGGTGCCGAAGCAGCGAGCCGCGAGGCGCCAGTGAAGACTCCGATCGGCCGAAGCGAGATGATCCTCGTCGTCGAGGACAATCTGCGTGTCCGCGAGGTCGTGATCCAGCAGGTCGAAGGCCTTGGCTATCGCGTCCGTGCCGCGAGCAATGCGAACGAGGCGCTGGCGGTGATTCGCACCGGCGAACCGATCGACTTGCTGTTTACCGACATCGTCATGCCGGGGACGATGTCGGGAATCGAGCTGGCCGATGCCGTTCGTGCGCTGCGGCCTGGAATCAAGATTCTCTTTACCTCCGGGTTCGCGGAGAATCACCGCGTCGGCAGTGGTTTCCGCGAGACCGACGCGCTTCTGAGCAAGCCCTACCGTCGCAACGAGCTCGCCGGCGTGCTCCGGCGGCTGCTCGACCGCGAGACGTAGAGGCCGATGCCGGCGTGACTGGCCGCACGCGGCCAGGCCTCCTCTGGATTCCATGTGACAGGCGTCCCGCCCATGGGCCAAGAATGGGCCGCGGATGTCCGCCTCGGACGCGCCAGTCGCAACCGCGCGATCCAGACGCCTATGTGGAGGAGCGGGGGATGTACGAATTCCTGAGGGGGCTGCGTGTGGTCGAGGGCGCGTCCTTCATTGCCGCTCCGTCTTGCGGCCTGCACCTGCTGCAGCTCGGCGCAGAGGTCATCCGGTTCGATCCGATCGGTGGCGGCCCCGATCATGGACGGTGGCCGGTTTCGCCGCAGGGGGCGAGCTTCTATTGGGAAGGCCTCAACAAGGGCAAGAAGTCGATTGCCATCGACCTTGCGCGGCCGGAAGGCCGGGACCTGGCGACAAGCCTGGTCACCGCTCCGGGCGAAGCGGCCGGACTGTTCGTGACCAACTACCCGGCCGATGGCTTCCTGTCGCACGCGCGCCTCGCTGCCGCGCGGCCCGACATGATCACGGTTCGCGTACTGGGTTGGGCCGACGGGACGACGGCCGTCGATTACACCGTCAACTGCGCCGTCGGCATCCCGTCGATGACGGGACCGCCGTCTTCGGGCGGGGCACCGGTCAATCACGTGCTGCCGGCGTGGGATCTGCTGGCTGGGGCCTATGCGGCCTACACGATGCTGGCGGCGGAACGGTACCGGCGCGACAGCGGCAAGGGGCAGGAAATCCGCGTGCCCCTGGGCGATCTGGCAATGGCGACCCTCGGCCATCTCGGCCAGGTCGCGGAAGTGGCGGTTTCCGGCATAGACCGGCCGCGCAGCGGCAACGACCTGTTCGGCGCCTTCGGCCGCGACTTTGTGACGAAGGAAGGCCGACGGGTGATGCTCGTCGCTATCACCCAGCGCCAGTGGACCGGACTCGTCGCGGCGCTCGACCTCGGCGGCTCGGTCGCCGCGCTCGAGGGGGAACTCGCTGTCTCCTTCGCCGCGGATGAAGGCGCGCGGTTCGCGCATCGCGACCGTCTCTTCCCGCTCGTCGAGGCCGCCATGGCGCGGCGGACATTCTCCGAGCTCGAGGCGCTATTCGACCGCTGCAAAGTCTGCTGGGGTCCCTATCGAACAGTCAAAGAGGCGCTTGACAACGACCCTCGCTTCTCAACGAGCAACCCGATCTTCACGCCGGTCGAGCATCCGAGCGGCTTTCGCTATCTCACGCCGGGCGCCGCGGCGACGTTCTCGGGGTCCCAACGCGCGGCCGCGCCGCGCGCGCCGCGACTAGGCGAGCATACCGAGGAGATTCTGGCCGCGATTCTCGGCCTTCCCGCGCACGAGATCGGCCGGTTGCATGATCGGGGCATCGTTGCCGGCCCGGCGAACAAGGGGTGAATTGCCCTGACGCTCGGCCGATGGCGGGCGTCCGGCGCGAAATTGCAAGGGAGGACAAAGAGTGACGACAGTCGGGTTCATCGGTCACGGTCGCCTGGGGCGGCGCGTGGCGGCAGCCGGATGACGACCGCGGGCCGCCGGATCGGCGATGCGACGATCGGGCCGCTCGGCTTCGGCGGGGCGCCGCTCGGCAATCTCTACGCGCCGATTCCGCCGGAGACCGCGCTGGCGGTCGTGCGGCGGGCATGGGATCTGGGCGGGCGCTATTTCGACACGGCGCCGCATTACGGCCACGGCCTCAGCGAGCACCGCCTCGGCCATGTCCTACGCGAGCAGCCGCGGGATCAGTTTGTGCTCTCGACCAAAGTCGGGCGGCTGCTGTCGCCGGACCCCGAGGCGCCGGCGGTGCAACACGGCTTTGTCGGCGCGCTGCCGTTCCGACATCGCTACGACTACTCCTATGACGGCGCGTTGCGCTCGATCGAAGACAGCTTGCAGCGTCTCGGCTTGGCGCGCGTAGATATCGTCTACATCCACGACATCGATCGCTTCACCCACGGCGACGACCAGCCGCGCCGTTTTCGCGAGGCGATGGCGGGCGCCTACCGGGCGCTGGAACGGCTGCGGCAGGAACGCGTGGTCAAGGCGATCGGCCTCGGGGTCAACCAGTGGCAGGTATGCCGCGACGCGCTGCAGCACGGCGACTTCGACGGGTTTCTGCTGGCCGGGCGTTACACGCTGCTCGACCAGTCGGCGCTTGCCGAGCTGCTGCCGCTCTGCGTCGCGCGCGAGGCGGGCATCGTCATCGGCGGCCCGTACAATTCCGGCATCCTGGCGACCGGCGCCGTGACCGGGGCGTACTACAACTACAGCCCGGCGCCGCCCGAGATACTCGATCGCGTCGCGCGGATCGAGACGGTGTGCCGCCGCTTCGGCGTGGCGCTGCGCGCCGCCGCGCTGCAGTTTCCGCTTGGCCATCCGGCGGTGGTTTCCGTCATCCCAGGGGCGCGGACGCCGGCGGAGATCGATGAGAACTTCGCGCTGATGCGCGCCCCCATCCCGGCCGATTTCTGGACCGCCCTGCGCGACGAGAAGCTGCTGGGGGCAGATGTTCCAGCGCCGACGGGGCCATGAGGATTGATTCGCCTTGTGACAGGCGCGCCGCCTCGGCTTGACCGACGTTTCTAGTCGTCGTGCGGCCGCGCGCCACGCAGGCGCTTGATGGCGGCGCGGTGACTCTTCGCCTCCAGACGGCGGCGCCGCGAGCCGGGCGGCGGCTTAGTCGGCCGTCGCGGCACGGGCGGCACTGCGGCGCGACGAATCAGCTCGATCAGCCGATCCAGCGCGTCCTGGCGGTTGCGCTCCTGCGTGCGGTGGCGCTGGGCGTTGATCAGCAGCACGCCGTCCTGGGTCAGCCGCCGCCCGGCCAGCCGCTCGAGCCGCTCGCGAACATCGCCGGGCAGGGTCGGCGAGCGGCGCACATCGAAGCGCAGCTCGACCGCCGTCGACACCTTGTTGACGTTCTGGCCGCCCGGCCCGGAGGCGCGGATGAACCGCTCGGCGATCTCGCGCTCGTCGATGGCGATGCGGTCGGTGATGCGGATCATCGCCGACCGACTAGCCGTTTGAGTCCATCGCGTCAACCGCAGCGCGGGCGTCGACGTCGGCGCGGGCGCTCAATACACCACGACCGCGCGGATCGACTTGCCGGCATGCATCAGGTCGAAGCCTTGATTGATCTCTTCGAGCGTCAGCTTGTGGGTGATCAGGTCGTCGATGTTGATCTTGCCGTCCATGTACCAGTCGACGATGCGCGGCACGTCGGTGCGGCCGCGCGCGCCGCCGAAGGCGGTGCCCTTCCACACCCGGCCGGTGACCAGTTGGAACGGACGCGTCGCAATCTCCTGGCCGGCGCCGGCGACGCCGATGATGACGCTCACTCCCCAGCCTTTGTGGCTGCATTCCAGCGCCTGGCGCATGAGCTGGACGTTGCCGACGCATTCGAAACTGAAATCGGCGCCGCCCTTGGTCAGCTCGACGAGATGGGGCACGAGGTCGCCCTTGACCTCCTTGGGATTTACGAAATGCGTCATGCCGAACTTCTGGGCCAAGGCCTGGCGCGCCGGGTTGGTGTCGACGCCGACGATCATGCTGGCGCCGACCAGCCTCGCCCCCTGGACGACGTTGAGGCCGATGCCGCCCAGGCCGAACACCACGACATTGGCGCCCGGATGGACCTTCGCGGTGTTGATCACCGCGCCGAGGCCGGTGGTGACGCCGCAACCGATGTAGCAGACCTTGTCGAACGGCGCGTCGGCGCGGATCTTGGCCAGCGCGATCTCGGGCACCACGGTGAAGTTGGCGAAAGTCGAGGTGCCCATGTAGTGGAACAGCCGCTTGCCGCCGAGCGAAAACCGGCTCGAGCCGTCAGGCATCATGCCCTGGCCCTGCGTCACGCGGATCGACTGGCAGAGATTGGTCTTGCCGCTGAGGCAGTATTCGCATTGCCGGCATTCGGGGATGTAGAGCGGGATGACGTGATCGCCCTTCCTAAGCGTCGTCACGCCGGGGCCGATATCGACGACGATGCCCGCGCCCTCGTGGCCGAGGATGGCCGGGAACAAGCCCTCCGGGTCGGCGCCCGAGAGCGTGAATTCGTCGGTGTGGCAGATGCCGGTCGCCTTGACTTCGACCAGCACCTCGCCCTGGCGCGGGCCGTCGAGCTCGACGGTCTCGATGGCGAGCGGGGCCTTGGCCTTGTGCGCGACGGCGGCGCGAACTCTCATGCTGATCTCCGTTTTGGGTTGGTCGGCTGCGGGCTCGAGGCGGCCGGCGATTCGTATCGTTGCCGCACCTCGGGATAGCCTATCTTATTCATATAATCGTCCTGGACCTCGGAGAATGTATCCTACAACTTCGTCGATGCGCGGGACATGGACCATGAAGGCGGCGTCGACCTGCGGCCAACGTGCAGTACCGCCGGCGAGGACGCGCGTGCTGGCAGCGGCAGCGCGCAGATAGGATGACAAGGATGCTATCGTGCTGATGAAATCCGTTTCGGTGAAACTCGACGAGATCTACGTACCGGTCAAACTCCGCGCGCCGTTCGATCCGCAGAAGGTCGAGGCGATTGCCAATAGCATCATCGAGAACGGCCTGCAAACGCCGATCCAGGTGCGTGTGGACAAGGACCGTTACGTCCTGGTGACCGGTCTCCATCGCCTCGAAGCCGTGCGGCTGCTGGGCGAGGCGACCATTCAGGCGTTCATCGTCCGCGCGCGCCAGCATTGATCGGCGGCGGCAAGTGACGGAGATTTACGTCGATGGCGACGCGTGCCCGGTCCGCGACGAGGTGTGCCGGGTCGCCGACCGTCTCGGCTTGACGGTCTTCATCGTCGCCAATGGCTCGCGTCCCATTCGGCCGCCGCGCACGCCGAATGTCCGCATGATCATGGTCGCGGAGGGGGCCGACAAGGCCGATAACTGGATCGCCGAGCGCATCACCGGTGCCGATATTTGCGTCACCACCGACATCCCGCTGGCGTCGCGGTGCCTCGCCAAGGGCGCGCGCGCCCTCTCCCCGGTCGGCAAGCACTGGACGCGGGACAATATCGGCAATGCACTCGCCGGGCGCGAGATGGCCAGGCATCTGCGCGAGCTCGGCGTCAATACCGGCGGCCCGCAGCCGATGACCAAGGCAGACAGATCGCGGTTCCTCAGCGCGTTGGACAACGCGGTCCAGGCCGCGCGGCGCTCCTAGCGCCGTGCCCGGACGCGGCCGGTCGAAGCCACGATTCGCGGCGAGCAGAGCGTGACGTAGAACGCTTAGCTCCAGCTCCTCGGCGCGCCGGTCACTTCGGCTTCCATTCGCGCGCCAAGCGGTCGGCCTCGGCGATCTGGGCGGGAGTCAAGTGCTTGGCCGCGGCAACCCGGTTCTGTTCTGCGATGTCGCGGTCATTGCCTGGCGGAAATTGAGCGGCGGCGAGGCTGAACCAAAGATGCGCGCGGACGAAATCCTGCGGGACGCCGCGGCCGTTGGCGTGCAGGAGTCCAAGGTTGCCCTGCGCCGCAGCGTGTCCTTGCTCGGCCGCGCGAAGATACCATCGCGCCGCAATCACAGGATTCTGCGGGACGCCGCGCCCGTCGTCGTACATGTTGGCGAGGCTGTTTTGCGCGGAGGCGTTTCCCTGCTCTGCGGCATGTGAGAACCACTTGACCGCCTCGGCATCGTCGCGCTTGACGCCGCGGCCACTGGCGTACATGAGGCCGATATTGGCCTCGGCCTGGGCGTAGCCGTGCTCGGCGGCCAGGCGGTACCAGCGCAGCGCCTCCGCGTAATCGCGTATGGCGCCGCCGCCGGTGGCATAGAGGATGCCGAGATTGAATTCGGCATGGACAAACCCTTGCGCGGCAGCGCGGCGGTACCATTCGCCGGCTTGGTCCTCGTCCCGCTTCACGCCGCGCCCGTCCCTGTACATGCTGCCGAGATTGGTCTGCGCGATGGCGTTGCCCTGATCGGCGGCGCGCCGGTACCACTTCACCGCCTCGTTGTCATCGCGCCTCACGCCCCGTCCGATTTCGTAAGCCGCGCCGAGATTGGCTTGGGCCTCGCGATGTCCTTGTTCGGCGGCACGGAGGAACCACAGTGCCGCCTCGGAAGGATCCGCGGCCACGCCGCGGCCGGTGACCAGCAAAACGGCGAGATCGTGCTGGGCGTCCGCGTTGCCCTGCGCCGCCAACTGCCGGTAGCGCCGCGCCTCCGCGGACTCATCCGGCGGCGCGGGGCGCGCTGCGGGTGCGATGGGCGCGACGGCAGCCAAGGCTTGGAGCTTCTGTCGGGCAAGAGCTCTGCCCTGCGCGGCGGCCAGGCGGTACCATATGATCGCCTCATCCCTGTCGCGATCGACACCGCGGCCGGCTTCATACATACCGCCGAGATTCACCTGCGCCGTGGCATTGCCGCGCTCGGCGGCGCGCTGGTACCACGCGACGGCTTCATCGTCGTCCTGCTCCACGCCGCGTCCCGCCGCGTACATACGGCCAAGATTGTTCTGGCCGTTGGTGTCGAGTTGATCGGCGGTTCGGCGATACCACGCCACGGCCTCTGCATAGTCCTGCTTCACGCCGCGGCCGGTTTCATACATGCCGCCAAGATTGTTCTGGGCAGCGGCGTTGTCCTGCTCGGCGGCGCGCCGATACCACTTCACTGCTTCCGTATCATCCTGCTTGACGCCGCGGCCGTTGGCGTAGGCCACGCCGATATTATTTTGCGCGGCTGTGCTGCCAAGCTCGGCGGCCAGGCGGTACAGCCTGAGCGCCTCGCCATCGTCTTGCGCCACCCCGCGGCCGCTGGCGTGCATGAGGCCAAGATTGTACGTAGCCTTAGCATGTTGCTGCTCGGCGGCACGGCGGAACCACGCCACCGCCGCATCGTCATCCTGATCGATGCCACGGCCGGCGGCATGCATGACTCCAAGATTGTGTTGGGCGTCGGCGTGTCCCTGATCGGCGGCGAGCCGATACCATTTGGCCGCCTCCTCAGGGTCCTCCGCCATGCCGTCGCCGGTATCGTACAAATTACCGATATTGAATTGGGCGTCGGCGTGCCCCTGCGCCGCGGCCCGCCGGTACCATTTCATTGCCTCGGTGGAGTTCGCCGAGACGCCGCGGCCGGTGTCGTACATCTGGCCGAGACTGTTCTGGGACTCGGCAAATCCCTGCAGGGCGGCACGGCGGAACCACGCCACCGCGGCTATGTCGTTCTGCGCCACGCCGCGGCCGTTGCGGTGCATCAGGCCGAGCAGGAATTGCGCCTCGGCGTTGCCGGCCTGCGCCAGCGGCTGCCACAGGCGCAGCGCCGTCGCGAAGTCGCCGCGCTCGGCCGCGGCCACACCGTCCTCGAGCGGTTCCGCCGCGGCAGATTCAAGCGATGCCGCCGCGAGCCAAATCGCGGCGAGGAGTGCGGCGAATAAGCGTGTCGTCGAAGCGCCGGATGTCATGGTCGCCTCGCGGTTGCCCGCGACGTGCCTGCTTGGACCGACTAACGCCGGACGTTATCCGCTCTGCAATCTTGCGGCAAGCTCTGCCGGCGAGAGATGTCGCGCAATCGCCGCTTGCTACAACGCCGCGGCGAACGGGCGCCGTTGGCGCGCGATCGCGTCAAATTGGCCCTCTCCGTCCGCTTTGCGGAGGGCGCGTCGGGCGCCCGCGAAAGCTCCACTGGAGCTTTCGCAGCCCACGCGGGTGGCGAGCGACAGCGAGCCGGGTGAGGCAGGTCTTTGCAGCGCCGCCACCTCACCCTCCCGATCGCTTCGCGATCGGGCCCCCTCCCTCTTCCCCGCGAGCGGCGAAGAGGGAATGTTCGGCCAGATCGGATTTCGCTCTAACGCTGCGCCTGGGCCTGGCCGGTATTAATGATCTGAACCCGCCGGTTCACCGCGCCCTCGGGCTCGGCCGGGTTGGCCAGCCGGCTCTTGCCATAGCCCACTGCGGTGAGGCGGGCCGGCGCGACACCGTACCGGCTCACGAGATAATCGCGCACGGCGCCGGCGCGGCGGGTCGACAGATCCATATTGAAGGCGTCCGATCCGACGGCATCGGTGTGGCCGGCGATGGTGAAATTGAAGTCCTTGAGGCGTGCGTCCTGCAGCGCGCGGCCGAGATTTTCCAGAATGAGCTGGGCGTCGGTGGTGAGCTTCGCGGAGTTGAACTCGAAGGCGACATGGAGATCGACCGAGGGCGGCGCCTCGGTCTGGCCGCCGCTCACCGAGACGCCTCGGCTGAACAACGACCGCGTGACCGGCTTGGCTTCGAGCTGGTTGATGAGCTGGTCGGACGACAGGTCCGCGGCCGTGGCGGTCTGGCCGCACGGGATCGCAGCGAGCAGGGCGAGCGCAGCGAGCGCC
>JACQDQ010000427.1 GCA_016201015.1 Pseudomonadota bacterium
GCCTCCATCAGGGTCGAGAACACCATCAGCAAGCCGCCGATCAGCAGCAACGCGCGCTCGAGCAGGTTGGTCCGTCCGCGCAGCCAGTTCTGCGCGCAGGCGCCGAGCGCGAAAATACCGATCGCCGTGGTCACGCTGATATAGACGATGTCCCACCACGTGCCGCCCTTGGGGATGCGAAGCAGCAGGCCGACGCCGTCGGGGTCCATGACGAACACGAACGGCACCAGGAACGCCGGCAGCGTGTACTTCCACGACTGCATCGTCGTCTTGTAGGGGTCGCCGCCGGTGATCGCCGCGGCGGCGAAGGGCGACAGCGCGGTCGGCGGCGACACTTCCGACAACACGGCATAGTAGAAAATGAACATATGCGCCGCATAGTCCGGCACGCCGAGCTGGATCAGCGCCGGCGCCGCGATCACCGCGCAGATGATGTAGGAGGCGGTGACCGGCACGGCGAGGCCGACCACCCACACGATCAGCGAGGTGTAGATCGCGGTGAGCAGCAGGCTGCCGCCCGCGTAGTCGATGGCGATGGCACTGAACTTGAGGCCCAGTCCGGTCAGCGTCACCACGCCGACGATGATTCCGGCGGTGGCGCAGGTCGCGGCGACGCCGAGCACGCCGACCGAGCCCGCCTCAAGGGCCTTGATGAACTTCGGTGGATAGAGCGCGGTGTCGCGGCGCACGAAGCTCACCGCTGCCGCCAGGATGGTCGACCAGAACACCGCCAGCACCGGCGAGAAGCCGAGCAGCATGAAGATGATGATCGAGATCAGCGAGGTGAAGTGGAAGCCGTGGTCTTTGGTGAGTTGCCACAGGCTGTCGCGACTCTCCAGCGTCACCTCGCTGATGCCGAACTTGCCGGCGTCGAGCTCGACCATCACGAACAACGCAAAGTAGTAAAGCAGCGTCGGGATGGTCGCCATCCAGATCACTTCAAGATATGAGATCTTGAGGAATTCGGCGATCAGGAAGGCGGCAGCCCCGAGCACCGGCGGCGACAGGATGGCGCCAAGTCCGCCCGCCGCGAGCAGGCCGCCGGCGTCGTTCTTGCCGTAGCCGGCCTTGGCCAGCAGCGGGTAGGCGACCGACCCCAGCGTCACCGTGGTCGCCACGCCCGAGCCCGACGGTCCGCCGAGCAGGAATGAGGCCAGCACGATGGCGCGGCCGGCGCTGGTCGGCTTGCCGCCCATGGCCGAGAACGAGAAGTCGATGAAGAACTTGCCGGCGCCCGAGAACTGCAGCACCGCGCCGAAGATGGTGAACAGGATGATCAGGCTCGACGACACGTCGACCGCGACGCCGAAGATGCCTTCGAGCGTCATGTAGAGGTGGCCGATCAGCCGGTCCATGTCGTAGGCCTTGTGGGTCCACGGCGGCGGCAAATACGGCCCGTAAAGCGCGTAGGCGACGAAGCACAATGCCACGAACGGCATGATCCAGCCGGTGGTGCGCCGCGTCGCCTCGAGCACGAGAAGGACGAAGACGGTGCCCACCGCGACGTCGGTCGGGTTCGGCAGGCTCGCGCGGTCGGTGAGGTCGTCGCCGCCGTCGATCAGATACCAGATGACGGCGACCGACAGCGCAGCCGCGATCAGATCCCACCACCGGATGCGATGGCGGAAGCGCTGCGCCACCGGGAACAGCAGGAAGGTGAGCACCAGCACGAAGCCGACATGGATCGGCCGCAGCATCTGCGTCGGCACGATGTCGTAGGCCGCATAGAGGTGGAACAGTGTCATCACCACGGCGATCGCCGTGACGCCGCGCGCCATCCAGCCGACCAGCCGGTTCGCCGCGCCCTCTTCCTGTTCGATGAACTCTTCGGCTTTCTTTAGCGCGTCGTCGCTGACCGCGCCTGCTTCGTCAGACATGCTGCACGGACCCCGCCCTTGGCTCCCCCGCCCAAACAAAAAACCCCGCTTCGACCGTGCCGAAGCGAGGCTCTGTCCGCGCCGCCAACTGCGTACGCGTCAATTCATCACCCTGATGCCCTTCTCGGCGAAATACTTGAGCGCACCGGGGTGGAACTTGATCGGCGAGTTCGCCTGAAGCTGGTTCTCGGCCTTGACGTTGAGCGCTTCCTTGTGGACGGTCGCCCATTCGTCGCGGTGCTCGAAGATCGTCTTGACGACGTTGTAGGCGACCGCGTCCGGCATCGTCTCGTGTCCGATCAGGATGTTCCACACCGTGGCGACCTGATTCTCCTTGGTCTGCTGCGGATAGGTCCCGGCCGGAATCTTGCCCGTGGCGTAGAGCGGGCCGTATTTCTGATTCATCTTGGCGACCACGTCGCTGTGATCGACGAGCACGATCTTGGTGCCGGGCGTCGCCGCGAGATCGGTGACGCCGGCGGTCGGCAGGCCGCCGACCCAGAAATAGCCGTCGATCTTCCGGTCCTTGACCGCGTTCGTCGACTCGGCGACGCCGAGGCGCTCGCGCTTCATGTCCTTGTCCTTGTCGAGCCCTGCCGCCTCGATGACCCGGAACGCCATCACCTCGGTGGCGCTGCCCGGCGAGCCGGTCGACACGCGCTTGCCCTTGAGGTCCGACATCTTGGTGATGCCCGTGCCCTCGACCGTCACAATGTGCATGATGTTGGGATAAAGGACCGCCAGCGCCAGCTGCGGCACCGGGCTGCCCTTGAACTTGTCCTCGCCGCGCTGCGCGTCGAGGCTGGCGTCGGCCATGACCAGGGCGATGTCCGCCTTCTTGGCGCCGATCAGCTTCAGATTGTCGACCGAGCCGCCGGTCACCTCGGCCGTCGCCTGCCAGCCGGGCACGTATTTGGTCAGCATGTTGGCGAGGCCGCCGCCGAGCGGGTAGTAGACGCCGCCGGTGCCGCCGGTGACGATCGACAGATTCATCTTGTCCTGCGCCAGCGCCGGCGCGGTGGCCGCGACGACGGCCGAGAGAACGAATGCCGCCAAGCGATTGCGCATCGTCAGCCTCCCCATTGCGGATTTCACGACTTGTAACAAATCCGTGGTTGGCGACCAACGGAAAACGCCGGGCGCAGACAAGTCGACGTTATGGCCGACACTGAGCACGCCTACGTGGCAGAAACGATCGGATATGTCGACGTTGGCGTAGGGCGAGCCGCTTGCATCGGCAGCGGCGATACAAGACTGTCCGTCCCATGTCCCGTATCAATCCGGCGCGTCGGCGCGTCCGCGCATGTCCTCTGTCGGCCGTGCTGATTGCCCTCTTCTTGCAATCCTGTGCCTTGCCGACGCTGCCGGAGTGGCGCTCCGCCCATGGCCGCGATCATCCCCTTGTTGGAATAATCTATCGGACGAGCGACGGGCAGTTCGTTGCGCCGGCGACGCTCGCCGCCGAGCTGCCACGCGCCGATTTCGTTCTGCTCGGCGAGAAGCACGACAACCCGGATCATCACAGCCTACAGGCATGGCTCGTGCGGGCATTGATCGGCGCCGGGCGGCATCCTGCCGTCGCCCTCGAAATGCTGAGCGAGGACCAGGCGCCGCGCCTCGCCGCCTATCTCGCACGGCCCGATGCCGGCGCCGCCGGGCTGGGACCGGCAGTCGGCTGGGAGCGCAGCGGCTGGCCCGCCTGGCCGGACTACGCGCCGATCGCCGACGCCGCCCTCGCCGGCCACGCGCCGATCGTCGCCGCCGACCTGCCGCGCGCGCTGCAACGCGCCATCGGCCGCGATGGAATCGCCGCGCAGCCCGCCGACCTCATCGCCCGCCTGGCGCTCGACGTGCCCTATGTCGCGGCCCAGACGGCATCGCTCGAAACGGAGCTGATCGACGAGCATTGCGGCGCGCTGCCGCGCGCCAGCCTGCCGCGCATGCTCGACGTCCAGCGTGCCCGCGACGCGGCGTTCGCGCGCGCGATGATCGTCGGCGCGCAGCTTCCTGGCGCCGACAGCGCCGTGCTGATCGCCGGCAGCGGCCATGTGCGCGGCGATCGCGGCGTACCGTGGCATCTGCGGCGCCTGGCGCCAGGCCGCGCTATCGCCACTGTCGCCTTTGTCGAAATCGACGATGAGCGGCGCATGCCCGGCGACTATGGCGCGGCTGTAGGCGAACCCTCGGCCTTCGACTATGTCTGGTTCACGCCGCGCGTCGACGATGCCGACCCCTGCGTCAAGTTCCGCGAACAGTTGCAGCGATTGCGCCAGCCTCCCGCCACAACACCCGGCCAGAATTGACTCCGGCCGTTATTCGGCCGTGCCCCAAATTTCGCTGGCGACCTGCACCGCCAGCTCGAGCTTGCGGCGCTGCACGTCCTCGGTGACGGGGTTGCCGCGGAAATTGCTGGCGAAGCCGCATTGCGGGCTCAGGCACAAATTCTCGTGCGGCACGTATTTCGCCGCCGCGTCGATCCGGCGCTTGAACTCGTCTTTCGCTTCGAGCGCCGGCAGTTTTGTGCTGATCAGGCCGAGCACGACCTTTTTGCGCGATGTCTTCGGAAAGAAGCGCAGCGGCTCGAAACGGCCGGAAATCCGCTCTCGGCTATGGTCGGAATGTCCGACAGATCCGCGTCGCGGGCTTGTCCGGAGATGGCGAGCACGCTGGAGTTGGCGTAGAGCAGCGTATAGCCGTGGGGCTCCGCCCGCGCGACCTGGTTTCCGGCCGCAGTGCTTCGTGCGTGTCGCGATGGCGACGCAGCAAGGCCGTCGGCTCAAATTATCAAACCTGATTGGATATCGCCAAATCGGTTCGGCGAATAGAAGCATCAGCCAACCGAAGTCCGGCTTCATCCTCGGTTCCTGCGAGGCGCCAGGCGCGGCATCAAGGCGATTGACACGCGGCCGCCGGATGACACAGTAACGGGACGCCTTATGTTATAGACAGCCGACGACATAGAACGAGGAGACGCGCGTGGCCCTGGAAATGCGTGCCGCTTGCGAGAAATGCGGCGCAACCGTGCCGCACGAAGCTGCAGCCTATATCTGCAGCTACGAGTGCACGTTTTGCTCCAAATGCGCGACGGCGATGGGCGCCAAATGCCCGAACTGCGGCGGCGAGCTGCTGCGCCGCCCACGCCGGTTGCCGAAGCAGCCCACCGCGCATTAGCTCAAGACTTCGCCGGCCGCGACCGGCCCACGCCAATTCGGAGACGACGACATGGACATGACCGGCGAATACCGCATTGCCGCGCCGCGCGAGGTGGTGTGGCGGGGCCTCAACGACCCGGCGATGCTGCAACGCTGCATTCCCGGCTGCGAGACCGTCGAGAAGATTAGCGATAACGAGCTTACCGCGCGCGTCGTGCTGCAGGTCGGTCCGGTCCGGGCGAAATTCAATGGCAAGGTGACGCTGTCCGATCTCGACCCGCCAAATGGCTATCGCATCACTGGCGAAGGCCAGGGCGGCGTCGCCGGCTTCGGCAAAGGCGGCGCAACCGTGACGCTGGCGCAGGACGGCGCCGATACCGTGCTGCGCTACACCGCGCAGGCAACCGTCGGCGGCAAACTGGCGCAAATCGGCGCGCGGCTGATCGATGCCACGGCCAAGAAGCTCGCCGACGAATTCTTCAGCAGCTTCGCCGAGGCGGTTGCGGCGCCGGCGGCGACAGCACGCGGATGTAATAGCGCTGCAGGATCAGGAACGGTACCAGCGCCACCAGCACCGCGGCCGACGCCGACGCGAACAGCGCGCCCCAGTTCGCCTGCTCCAGCGTCATGTTGCGGGCGATCGCCACCTGCACCACCGCCAGGTCGGCGCTGGTCGCCGCCACCAGCGGCCAAAAGAACGCATCCCATTGGTGGATGAACATCACCAGCGAGGCGGTGGCGATCGTCGGCCCGGAGAGCGGCAGGGTCATCTTCAGGTAGATCTGCCACCACGACGCGCCGTCCATGCGCGCCGCCTCGTAGATCTCCTTCGGGATGCCGGCGAAGAACTGCCGGAACAGGAAGATCACCAGGCCGCCCGCCACCTCCGGCAGGATGAGCGCGGCATAGGTATTCACCCAGCCGAGCCCGCGCATCAGCGTGTAGAGCGGGATGACGATCGACTCGAACGGCATCATGAAGGAGAGCAGCACGGCGGCGAACAGCGTGCGCTTCAGCGGAAACTCGAACACCGCGAAGGCGAAGCCGGCCATCGAGTTGACCATGACGCCGAGCACGACGGTCGAGATCGACACGAACAGCGAGTTGAACAGCGCGCGCGGGAAGCCGCTGGCCAGGATCTGGCGGTAATTCTCCAGCGTGAGCTGTAGCGGGACGAGCGTCTGCATGCCGAACTCGCCGGCATAGCGGAAGATCTGATCGGCCGGGCGGAACGACGACATGATCAGCCAGTAGATCGGCAGCAGCAGAATGACGGCGACGAATACCAGCGCCGCCATGCGCGGGACGCTCGCGCGCGCGTCGCCGGCGACCGCGGCGGTCATGCCTGCCCCTCGCGCGGCCGCAGCAGGCGCAGCTCGAACAGAGCAATGACCAGGATGATGGCCAGGATGATGGTCGAGATCGCCAGCGAGCGGCCGGGATTGAGATAGGCGAACGCCGCCTGATAGGCCTCGAACATCAGAAGCTGAGTCGCGCCGTTGGGGCCGCCATTGGTGATGATGTAGACCGGCGCGAACAGCAGAAAGTTGGCCGCCGTGTCCGACACCAGCACGAAGGCGAGCGGCCGGCGCATCATCGGCAAGGTGACGAAGAAGAAGCGCTGCGGCGCCGTCACTCCGTCGATCGAGGCGGCCTCGTCAAGCTCGCGCGGGATGGCGAGCAAACCGGCCAGCAGGAACACCATCCAGTAGCCGGCGCCCTTCCATGTCGCGACCAGGATGAGGGTGGTGAGCGCCTGGTCCGACGAGCGGAAGAAGGGCTGGGCCGGCAGCCCGAGCCAGCGCAGGAAGCCGTTCACGGGCCCGAGGCTCGGGTCGAGCATTATGCTCCAGACGATCGCCGTGAGCGCGATCGACACCGTCATCGGCAGCAGGAAGCCGGCGCGGAAGACGTCGACGAAGCGCGAGGGTCGGCGCACCAGCAGCGCCAAGCACATCGCGCAGACCACCTGGAACGGGTTGATGATGAGATTGAACAGCAGCGTGACCTTGACCGTCGACCAGAAGGCCGGGTCGCCGAACAACTCGACGTAGTTGCGCAAGCCGTGGAAGACGGTGTCGCCGCGGATGGTGGCGCCGAAGAAGCTGCCGACCACGGCAATGACGATCGGCGCGAAGCGGAACAGCAGCAAGCCGGCCAGCGCCGGTGCCAGGAAGGCGAAGGGTACCCACCAGCGCGTGGTCACGACTGACCGGCGCCTAGGATGTCGGCGCGGAATCGGTTCATATCTTGAGCGGAGTTCGATCGAATGGCTGCACGATGGGCCTTAAATTTTCACGTCATGCCCAGGCCGCCGCTCCTGAGTCCGTCGAAGGAGCGGCGAGTCCCGGGCATCCACGCATTTTTTCTAGACGATTCGTGGATGGCCGGGACTCGCGCC
>JACQDQ010000428.1 GCA_016201015.1 Pseudomonadota bacterium
CCCTGTCGCACGCCGCAGCAACATGTTCTCGCCGATGGTGGCGACGAGGCCGGTCAGTTTATCTCTGACAGATCCACCGCCGGGATAGGTCGCGCTTTGGAGAGCGTCAAAGTTCCCGCCTTTCTCCAAGGCGACCTGCGCGACGTTGCGCACGAACTCCTGAAACTTGTCGTTGCGGGCAACGAAATCCGTCTCCGAGTTGATCTCGACCATCGCGCCGCGCGGGCCGCTGGTCGCAACGCCGATCAAGCCTTCGGCAGCGACGCGGCCCGCCTTCTTGGCAGCCGCAGCCAGGCCCTTCTTGCGCAACCAGTCGACCGCCGATTCGAGGTCGCCGGTGGTCTCGGTCAACGCCTTCTTGCAATCCATCATTCCGGCGCCGGTCTTGTCGCGGAGCTCCTTGACCAGCGCGGCCGTCACTTCGGCCATGGCTTCATCCTTTCAATTTCAGGGGGACCCCCGAGGCCGCGGCGACCGCCGCGTTCGCACCGCCATCGGCCGATTTGCAGCCGCAAATCAGACTGACGCGGTCTTTTCCTTCTTCTTGCGTATGACCACGGTCGATTTCTTCGCGCCCCTTTTCTTCTCGCCCTCGTCAGTCGCCGCCGCAGTCTCGGTTGCAGCTGGCGTCGGCGTTTCCGCGGCTGAAGCTTCGGTTCCCGCTCCGTTGGTCGACGCCGGCACCTCACCATCCGACAGCGCCTCGCGCATCGGCGCCTCGGTCGCGCCGACATCGACGCCGGCCGCCTTCATCTCGGCCTGCAGACCCTCGAGCACCGCCCCCGCCAGCAGATCGCAATAAAGATTAACCGCGCGCAGCGCATCGTCGTTGCCGGGGATCGGAAACTTGATTCCCGTCGGATCGCTATTGCTGTCAACGACGGCGACGACCGGAATGTTGAGGCGCGTCGCCTCCTTCACCGCGATGTCTTCCTTGTTGGTGTCGATCACGAACAGAAGATCGGGCAATCCGCCCATTTCCTTGATGCCGCCGAGCGCGCGCTCGAGCTTGTCGCGCTCGCGCGTCAGGTTCAGCAGCTCCTTCTTGGTCAGACCGGCATTCTCCTGCGACACCTGCTCATCGAGCTCGCGCAGCCGGCGGATCGAGTTCGAGATGGTCTTCCAGTTGGTCAGCATGCCGCCGAGCCAGCGGTGATTGACGAAATACTGTCCGCAGCGCTTCGCCGCGTCGGCGATCGGCTCGGCTGCCTGGCGCTTGGTGCCGACGAACAGCACGCGGCCGTTACCGGCGACGACATCGCGCGCCGCCGCCATCGCCTGATAGAGCAGCGGCACCGTTTGCTGCAAATCGATGATGTGCACGCCATTGCGGACCCCGAACAGGTACGGAGACATTTTCGGGTTCCAGCGCCGGGTCTGATGGCCGAAATGAACTCCGGCTTCCAGCAGCTGACGCATAGTAAAGGTGGGTAACGCCATGGGCGTCTGATCCTTTTCCGGTTGATCCGCCGCGGGCGTCGCGTCCAGCCACGCGACGGCTCAAGGCCGCCGAAGCGCTGGACACCGGATCGACCGACAGCCTATGACGCTGCCGGCCGTAAACCCGCGTGTGAGGTTAGGGCCGGCCACCCGACCCGGGCGGCTTGATAGACGCCCTGCAGCCAAATTGCAAGCGAAAACAGAGGAGATGAAATTGAGAATATAAGCTTTACGATTCAGAGCTTTAAATATCGATCTTCAGACAACTTTGAAGTTCGAAGAGCGCGGTTCAAATCTCCTGCACTTCGGCAATCCCGGCCAGCGATTGCAGCGCGGTCCGCGTCCCTGTCGTAATCGTGTAGGACCCGGGCAAGGTGATCTCCACCTCGCGCTGGTCGCCGAGGTCGAGGACAAGTCCGATACGCCCTCGCCCCTTGCGCTCGCGGGTGACAGCCAACGCCAGACCCGGGATCGCCGCCGCGTCGGTGACCGTGATGCGCAGACCGGACGCGGCATGTGCCACCGCCTCGTCGAGCGGCTGTATCGCCTGCGCCATGAGGCGGATCGAATCCTCCTCGATGCGGGCATCCGCGGTTACCAGTACCGGCTTCGAGGTCGTCAAGATCTCGCGCGCCGCAGCCAGCACCTCCGAAAAAACCGTCAACTCATAGACGCCGCCGGCATCCGAAAGTTGCACGAAGGCGAAGCGATTGCCGCGCGCCGAGGTCCGTTCCTGCTTGCCGATCACGGTACCGGCAAGCTTGACGCGCGCAGCGCCGCCGGCCGCCAAGCGACCACTCAACTCGCTGCTGCGAATGACGCCGAGGCGTTGCAGACCCTTGGCATAGGCATCCAGCGGATGCGCCGAGAGATACGAGCCAGTCGCCTCGAATTCGTTGGCCAGCCGTTCGTGCAGCGGCCAGTCGGCGACTGCCGGCAGGACCGTCGACGGGGCCGCGGCGACGGCCGAACCAAATAGATTGTTCTGCTGGCTGTCGCGCTCATTGGCCGCGGCGTTGGCCAGCCGGAGCAGGACTTCGATGGCGGCGAAGACGCGTGCGCGGTTGGGCTCTATCGCATCGAACGCACCGGCCTTGGCCAGGGATTCGAGCTGCCGCTTGTTGACCTGCCGCGCGTCGAGCCTGCGCGCGAAGTCCAGCTGATTCCTGAACGGCCCGTTGGCAGCACGCTCGGTCACCAATGCTTCCATCGCCGCAAGTCCCACATTGCGTATGGCCGCGAGGGCATAGCGGACCGCGCCACGCGTCGCGCCCGGCGCATATTCAACCGAGAATGCGGCCGCCGATTTGTTGATGTCGGGCGGCAGCAGCTTCACGCCAAGCCGGTCGAGCTCCTGACGAAACAGATTGAGCTTGTCGGTGTTGCCGAGATCGAGCGTCATCGACGCGGCCAGGAATTCGACCGGATGATTGGCTTTGAGATAGGCGGTCTGGTAGGCGATCATCGCGTATGGTGCCGAGTGGCACTTGTTGAATCCGTAGCCCGCGAATTTCTGCACCTTGTCGAAAATCATTTCCGCCTGCGTCGCGCTGACGCCGCGCGCGACTGCGCCATCGATGAACGTCTTACGTTGAGCTTCCATCTCCGACTTGATCTTCTTGCCCATGGCCTTGCGGAGAATGTCGGCGGAGCCCAGGCTGAAACCCGACAGCACCTGCGCGATCTGCATCACCTGTTCCTGGTACACCATGATGCCGAAGGTCTCCTTGAGGATGCCTTCGAGGGAAGGGTGCAGATAGTCGGGGTTCTCCGCGCCGTTCTTGACTGCGATATACTTGGGTATGTCATCCATCGGGCCGGGACGATAAAGCGCGACCAGCGCAATCACGTCTTCGAAGCGATTGGGCCGCAGCCGCCTGAGGATATCGCGCATGCCCGAACCTTCGAGTTGGAACACGCCGACGGTGTCGCCGTGGGCGAGCATCTCGTAGGTCCTGGAGTCGTCAAGCGGCAGATTGGCGAGATCGAGCTCGATGCCGCGCGCCTTGAGGAGACCGACGGCGCGGACAAGGACGGTGAGCGTCTTCAGGCCGAGAAAGTCGAACTTCACCAGGCCGGCGAGCTCGACGTACTTCATGTTGAACTGCGTCACAGGCATCGCCGAGCGCGGATCGCGATAGAGCGGCACGAGCTCGTCGAGCGGCCGGTCGCCGATGACGACGCCGGCCGCATGCGTCGAGGCGTGGCGGAAGAGCCCCTCCAGCTTGAGCGCGATGTCGATAAGGCGGGCAACGGCCTCGTCACTGCGGCGCATCTCCTGCAGGATCGGTTCGCGCTCGATCGCCTGGGCGAGGCCCACCGGATTGGCCGGGTTGTTGGGCACGAGCTTGCAGATGCGGTCGACCTGGCCGTAGGGCATGCCGAGGACGCGGCCCACATCACGCAGCACGGCACGCGCCTGCAGCTTGCCGAAGGTGATGATCTGGGCGACACGATCGCTGCCGTATTGCTCCTGCACGTAACGGATCACCTCGTCGCGCCGGTCCTGGCAGAAATCGATGTCGAAATCCGGCATCGAGACGCGTTCCGGATTGAGAAAGCGCTCGAACAGCAACCCGAAGCGCAGCGGATCGAGATCGGTGATGGTGAGAGCCCAAGCCACTACCGAGCCGGCGCCCGAACCGCGGCCCGGCCCGACCGGGATGTCCTTGCTCTTCGCCCACTGAATGAAGTCGGCGACAATCAGGAAATAGCCGTCGAACCCCATCTTGACGATCATGTCGAGCTCGTAGACGAGGCGCTCGCGATACGGGCGGGCCGCCGCTTCACGCGCCGCCGCATCCATGTCCGCGCGCCACACATGGCCGGCGAGACGCTGCTCGAGGCCGCTCGTCGCGGCGGCGCGCAAGGTAGCCTCGGCCCCCCGCTCCAGCGCGTGCGGCGGGGTTGGCAGGATCGGCTGGCGGGCGTGCAGCAGGAAGGCGCAGCGGCGGGCGATGACCAGGGTATTGTCGGCGGCTTCCGGCAGGTCGGCGAACAAGGCGCGCATTTCCGCCGCCGATTTGAGGCGATGTTCGGGGTTCAGTCGCCGCCGGTCGGGCTCCGCGACGTAGCGTCCGTCGGCAATGCAGAGCAAGGCGTCGTGCGCCTCGAACATGTCCGCGTCAGCAAAATAAGCTTCATTTGTGGCGACCAGCGGCAGATCGCAGCGATACGCCAGATCGACGAGAGCAGGCTCGATCCGCCGCTCCGCGTCGTGGCCGTGGCGCATGATCTCGACATAGAGGCGCCCGGGAAACGCCTTGGCCAGGCGCTCCAGCATGGCCGTGGCCGCATCCTCCTGACCGTCGAGCAGGAGACGACCGACCGCGCCGGCGGGGCCGCTGGTGAGCGCAATCAGCCCCTCGGTATGCGCTTCGATGAGCGACAGCGGGGCCTGCGGCGCCGTGCCAGGATCGCTGTCGAGAAAGGCGCGGCTCACCAGCTTCATCAGGTTGCCGTAGCCGGCCTCGTTCTGCACGAGCAGCACGAGCGCGTCAGGAGCGGGCGGCCGCGCGCCGCGCGCGCCTCCCTCGTCCGTGCGGCTTACGGCAAGCATGCAACCGATGATCGGCTGCACGCCGGCGTCGACGGCGGCGAGGGAGAACTCCAGCGCCCCGAACAGGTTGCCGCGGTCGGCAACGGCCACCGCCGGCATGCGCTCGCGTTTGCAGAGCGCAACCAAGTCTTTGATCTTGATCGCGCCTTCGGACAATGAATAGGCGGAGTGCACGCGCAGGTGCACGAAATCGGCGTGCGTCATGGCGGATCAGCGCCGCCGTGGTGGCGCCGGAGCCTGCTCGACGTTCGCGCGGGGCACAGCCGCGCTACCGGGTGGAATCGATGCCGCCGGCCCGGCCGCCGGGGCGATGCTGGCGGGCGCTCTGGTCGAGATCTGCTGGCGGGGCGCAACGATGAAATCAACCGACGCGCCGCCAAGACCACGCGCTGTCACGTGGATGGTCGCGACGCGGGCGTCGAGCTGATAAGCAAGAAAACTCGCCGAGCCGCGGACACTCGTCAGCTCCGTCCAGCCATAGTTCGGCATCTCGCGACGATAGAAATCGTACATCTCGTTGACGCCAGCCGATGTCGCGATGGCAAGACGCCCCGTCCACTCGCGGTCGCCGCCGAGCACCAACGTCCGATCGAGGTCGATGCTGTTGTTGGCGGGCATCGGAATATCTGGGAAACGGGCGAAACCCGGCGGCGTGTCCGGTCCGGCGCTGCCCGCCGCACCGGTGGGCACGTGCGACGGGCCCAGGTTCATGTTGTTGATGTCGAACCCCGAACAGGCGCCGAGGCTAGCCGCCGACAGCGCAAGCAGCATTGAACTCATAGCATTGAGACGGGCCATGCGGCCATCCTTGCCGACTCGACATGCGGCAATAAAAAGTCTTCTCCCACTACGCCCGCTCGTCAAGCCTTCCCTGCGGCAGCGCTGGGCGACGACTCCAGCACGCCATCGCGCAGCAGCAGAATTCGGTCCATTTTCGCGGCGATATCTGAATTGTGCGTGGCGATCAGGGCGGCGAGCCCTGTGGTCCGCACGAGACGAATCAGCTCGGCGAACACCGACTCGGCAGTGTGCGGATCGAGATTGCCGGTCGGCTCATCGCCGAGCAACACCTGCGGCCGGTTGGCCACGGCGCGGACGATCGCCACGCGTTGCTGCTCGCCGCCCGACAGGCGCGCCGGACGGTGCGTCGCGCGCTGCGACAGCCCGACCATGGCGAGCAGCTCCTCCGCCCGCACTCGTGCCGCGGGACGCGCGGTTCCCGCGATCATCTGCGGCAGCATGATGTTCTCGAGCGCAGTGAATTCGGGCAGCAGGTGGTGAAACTGATACACGAAGCCGAGATATTTCCGCCGCATCGCGGTGCGCTCGGCATCGTTCATGCGGCTGCAGGCTGCGCCGTCAAGATGGACCTCGCCGCCATCGGGTCGCTCGAGCAGGCCGGCGACATGCAGCAGCGTCGACTTGCCGGCTCCCGACGGTCCGATGAGAGCGACGCACTCGCCCGCAGCGAGCTTGAGCGAGGCGCCGCGCAGCACTTCGAGCGCTCCTCCGGCTTGCGTAAAGCGCCGCTCGATTCGGGCAAGCTCGAGCGCGGCCGCCTCAGCCATGCGCGCGCTCGTCATTCATAGCGAAGGGCCTCGACCGGATCGAGCCGCGCCGCGCGCCACGACGGATAGATCGTCGCCAGCAACGACAGGCCGAGCGCCATGAGGACCACGGAAACGACCTCGCGTGGATCGACCTTGGCCGGGAGCTGCGACAGAAAATAGATCTCCGGCGAGAAGAGCTGCGTGCCGGTCAGGCTCTGCAGCCATTGGCGAATCGTCTCGATGTTGGCGGTGAAGGCGATGCCGAGCGCGAAGCCGCAGACCGTGCCGATGACGCCGACAGCGGCGCCGCTCATGAAGAAGATGCGCATGATGGCTCCGCGCGTCGCGCCCATCGTCCGCAGGATGGCGATGTCCTTTGTCTTGTCCTTCACCAGCATGATCATGCTGGAGATGATGTTGAACGCGGCGACGACGATGATCAGCGTCAGGATCAGGAACATGACATTGCGCTCGACCTGAATCGCGTTGACGATGCCGGAATTGGCTTGTTGCCAGTCGAAGACGCGCAACTGCGAGCCGAGCGCCTGGGCGATGGCGATGCGCGCCTCCCAGGTGCGATCGGGATTTGCGATCATCACCTCGACGCCCGAGGCCGTGCCGTTCATGCGGAAAAAGAGCTGTGCCGCGGCAAACGGCAGGTAGACGAAGGTGCTGTCGTATTCGTACATTCCGACCTCAAAAATCGCGACCACCTTGTAGGCGCGCAGGCGCGGCACCGTACCGAAGGCCGTGATGTTTCCCTGCGGCGAGATCAGCGTAAGATTGTCGCCGATCGCCAGGCCCAGGCGCCTCGCCATGCCGCTGCCGATGGCCACGGCGTCTTCGCCGTCGAACTCGGCGAGGCTGCCGCGCTTGATATTCTCGGCGATGCGCGTGCGAGCACGCAGATCCTCCGGCCTTACTCCCCTGACGAGCGCGCCACCCGCAACATTGTTGGCGGTGGCCATCACCTGCCCTTCGATCAGCGGCGTCGCGCTGATGACGCCGGGCAGCGTGCGCACATCGGTCGCAATGCGATCGAAGTCGCCCAGCGGCTCGGTCGTGCCGTAGATCGTCAGGTGCCCGTTGAGGCCGAGGATGCGGGCGAACAGCTCCTGGCGGAACCCGTTCATCACCGCCATGACGATGATCAGCGTCGCCACCCCGAGCGCGATGCCGAGCAGCGAGAAGCCGGCGATGACCGAGATAAAGCCTTCCTGCCGGCGCGCCCGCAGGTAGCGGGCCGCCATCATGCGTTCAAATGGGTCGAAGGCCACGGCGCCACCCGGCTTAAGCGCCGCCCCTCAGGCGGTCAACTTGTTGAGGGCCTGGTCGATCGACAGCTCCTCGCGCGCACCCGTCTTGCGCCGCTTCAGCTCGACGCGCCCCGCCGCCAGGCCGCGCGGGCCGACGATCAACTGCCAGGGCAGGCCGATCAGGTCCATGGTGATGAACTTGGAGCCCGCGCTTTCCGTCCGATCATCGTGGAGCACCGATTTCCCGGCGGCGATCAGCTTGCGGTAGAAATCGTCCGCCGCCGCGTCGCATTTGG
This sequence comes from Pseudomonadota bacterium, assembly GCA_016201015.1. Lineage (GTDB taxonomy): Bacteria > Pseudomonadota > Alphaproteobacteria > CACIAM-22H2 > CACIAM-22H2 > JACQDQ01. Next base: position 8,102 of record JACQDQ010000428.1, read on the forward strand.
CGTCGCCAGAGCGCAGATTGATGAGGCCGACATCGAATGGCGCCACGCTATCCGGCCAGATGATGCCTGCCTCGTCGTGGCTTGCCTCGATGATGGCGCCGGCAAGACGCGAGACGCCGATACCGTAAGACCCCATTTCGACAAAGATCTGCTCGCCCTTGGGGCCGACGACCGCGCAATTCATCGGCTTCGAGTATTTGGTGCCGAAATTGAAAATATGACCGACCTCGATGCCGCGCCCGGAATGCAGCCGATCGCTCGGCAGAGTGCACGCCTCAGGATCATGCTGGTTGTCGGTCGCCGCGTAGAGCTTGGTCCACTCGGCGACGGCCGGGTTCAGGTCCTGCTCATAGTCGGTGTCGCCGGCCAGCACGTTGGTCTCCAGCCAGCCGCGGTCGCAATACACCGCGCTCTCGCCGGTGTCGGCGAGGATGATGAACTCGTGAGAAAGATCGCCGCCAATCGGGCCGGTCTCGGCCCGCATCGGGATCGCCTTGAGCCCCATGCGCGCGAAGGTGCGCAGATAGGCGATGAACATCTTGTTGTACGAATGTCGCGCGCCGGCCGTGTCGAGGTCAAAGGAGTAGTTGTCCTTCATCAGAAACTCGCGGCCGCGCATGACGCCAAACCGCGGCCGCACCTCGTCGCGAAACTTCCATTGGATGTGGTAGAGGTTTCGCGGCAGGTCGCGGTAGCTTTTCACCGAGTTGCGAAAGATGTCGGTGATCAACTCCTCGTTGGTCGGCCCGTACAGCATGTCGCGGTCGTGCCGATCCTTGATGCGCAGCATCTCCTTGCCGTAGTCATCGTAGCGGTTGGACGCCCGCCACAGATCGGCCGACTGGATGGTCGGCATCAACACCTCTTGCGCCCCGCTGCGGTCCTGCTCCTCGCGGACGATCTGCGCAATCTTCTGCAGCACGCGAAAGCCGAGCGGCAGCCACGAATAGATGCCGGCCGCGGCCTGGCGAACCATTCCGGCGCGCAGCATCAGGCGGTGGGACACGATCTGCGCCTCGGCCGGCGTTTCGCGCAGCATCGGCATGAAGAATTTCGAAAGTCGCATGGGGCCTCGTCGGTCCGCTGAGATCGCCGCCCGGTGGCGACGGCGCGCAGGACTTTAGGCAATGGACCCGGCGATGGCAAACGTCGGCCGCTTCATCAGCGCGGGGGCATCCCGCGGCGGCGGCATAGCTCGGCTAGCGCCGCAAGCTCCGGCCCCTGCAACGGCTGGCCGTTGAAGGAGACCTGGCCGTCCGGTGCGACGGCGACCTTGCCGAGGGCGACATTGGGCTGATAGAGCGGCGACGTCGCCGGGATGCCGAAGCGGCGGAGATCGACGGCGACGTCGAAAGTGATGGTCTCCGGCGGCACGATCTGCGGCCCAGAATCGAGATCGGCCGGCGCCACCGGACGACCTTGAACGTCGACACCGGACCTGTAGGCGACGTCGGGTGTCGGAACGTGGCGGACCAGCCGGCTGCAATCGACGGCGCTGATCGTTAGGGTTTGCGCTGCGGCCAGGTCGTTAAATCCGAGCAGCAGTGCGGCAGCCAACTTGATGCGCATGTCGCGAGTCTCCGCGCCCGACCTTAAGATTCGCCTAGCGTTGCAGATGGGCTTAGCGCTGCCTCCGGCCGCAGCATCCTGCTTAGAAGCACGGCAAAAAAATGGTGACTCCTTTGGCGGTAGAATCTATAGTGCGTCGTTACCTGGACGCCGCAGAGCTATAATGATAGCGGCAGGGGCGGTCCGAGTTTAGGGAGAGCACGTCAAAGCTTGGATTGGGTCAACCCGATCCAAGCTTCGCGTTTTTGGGCCTCGCCCGATTCTTCACATTTCACTTTAACAACCTATAATAACAATTATAAAACAATACGTTATCTTACAAGCCTAATCATCTAACTAATCTTGAGTGTCCGCTGGCGCAGCGCCGATCATCGCTTCGCTACGCGCATCCACGGCGGGCGCAGCCGGGCGATACGGCCGTAGACCGGACAGGTCTCATGATGGGCACCCGGCAGATAGCCCGTACTCATTAAGAACTCGCCGACGATCTCGCCGCCGACGAAAACGAAGTGTTGGCGGAACAGCTTCAACCACTCGTCCTTGGCGCGTGGATGGTGCACGCCGAGCCAAGCGGCGAACGAACCGTGCGTCTTGTTGAGTTCGCGAATGCGCCGGGCATTCTCGATCACGGCGCGCACTTTGAGGCGGTTGCGAATGATGCCGGCATCGGCGAGCAGTCGAACCTCATCGCGCGCGGTGAAACGCGCGACGCGCGCGACATCGAAGCCGCGGAACGCCGCGACGAAGGCGGCCCGCTTCTTCAGGACGGTAAGCCATGACAGGCCAGCTTGATTGATCTCCAGTGCCAGGCGCTCGAACAGCGCGGCATCGCCATCGAGGGGGAATCCATACTCCTTGTCGTGGTACGGCCCGTGCCAGGGGTGCCCAGGCGCTACTTCGCAATAGGTCGACATCGTTCCCTTCCCCTTACTGCACCATCCGGCGAAACGAGATGATGTCGGCGCGGACAATGAGATAGATCGCCAACCAGATCACGCTCGCGATGCCGGTCGTGATGAGCGCCTTAAATGCAATGCGCGGCCGTTCGGGCGCGCTCGTGGCATGGCCGCGGCCGGGCTCGGCCGGCGGCGTCGCCCCCCACGGCAAAACCGTGAAGATTACGGTCCACCAAATGATCACGTAGAGCGCGATGCCGGACGCCCAACCCATCGCCTAGGCCTGCTCGAGCTCGATCAGCGTGCCACAGAAATCCTTCGGGTGCAGGAACAGCACCGGCTTGTTGTGCGCGCCGAGGCGCGGCTCGCCGTCGCCCAGCACACGCGCACCGGACGCCCGCAGCTTGTCCCGTGCCGCGCGGATGTCCTCCACCTCGAAGCAGCAATGATGCACGCCCCCCGCCTGATTGCTGGCGAGGAATTTGGCCACGGGCGAGTTGTCGCCGAGCGGGTGCAGCAGCTCGATCTTGGTGTTGGCAAGCTCGACAAACACTGTCGTCACGCCGTGTTCCGGCAAATCGAGCGGTGCCGAGACCTTGGCGCCGAGCGTGTTGCGATAGATGCCGGCCGCGGCCACCAGGTCGGGCACGACGACGGCAATGTGATTGAGCCGGCCGATCATTGCCGGATATGTAGCATCGCCATCGCGAGGCGGCTAGACCCGCACGACGTGGACTTCGGTCACCGGCTTCTTGCCGTGGCGGCGCTTGACCGTGCGGCGGATCGCGCGCTGCGCGGCGCCGCCGATGTCGTCATCCGCCGCCTTGGGCGAGAGGTCGGCAATCGAGTGTTCGATGGCTTCGACGATTTCGGCGTGGAACTCCTGATCGGCCTCGGGATCTATCAATCCCGGCGCCGACAACTGCGGTGACGCCAGCAACCGTCCCTTACGATCGACGACCACCGTGGCGATGACGACGCCGCTCCACATCATACGAGCGCGGCTGCGCATGACGGCGCCGCCGACCGGCACCAGACGCTGGCCGTCGACTGCAAGTCTTCCGGCGTGCACGCGCTCGACGATCTCCGGTCCATCGGGCGCCAGGCGGATCAGGGTGCCGTTCTCCGGCACCAGCGCGAACGGCACCTGGCAGGCCTTGGCAAGCTCGGCATGCGCATGCATATGGCGCGCCTCGCCGTGCACCGGGACGGCGATGCGCGGCCGGATCCACTGGTACATCTGGGTGAGCTCGTCGCGCGCCGGATGGCCGGAGACGTGAACTGGATGGTCGGCGTCGGTGATCACTTCGACGCCGCGGCGTGCGAGTTCGTCCTGCAGCCGCAATATCACCCGCTCGTTGCCCGGAATCATCCGTGAGGAGAAGATGATAACGTCATTGGGCTCGAGCGCGATATGCGGGTGCGTGTCGGCGGCAATGCGGGCGAGCGCGGCGCGCGGCTCGCCTTGGCTCCCCGTGCAGATGAGGACGATACGGTCGCGCGGCACATGGCCGGCGTCGTACTCGTTGAGGAACGGTGGCGTATCCCGCAGATAGCCGTTCTCGCGCGCCGCTTCGTCCATGCGCACGAGCGATCGGCCGACCAGCGCGACCTGTCGGCCATTGGCCGCGGCGGCGGCGGAGATCGTCTCGAGCCGCGCGATGTTGGAGGCAAAGCAAGCCACGGCGATGCGTTGGCGGAACCGGCCGAATAGCTCGGTCAGTATCGCCCGCACCTCGGCCTCCGACCCCGAGCGTCCGGGCTTCAGCGCATTCGTCGAATCGCCGATCAGCGCCAGCACGCCCTCCGCCCCTACCCGCCGCAGCGCATTCTCGTCGGTAACCGGCCCGATCAACGGCGTCGGGTCGATCTTCCAGTCGCCGGTGTGCAGCACCGTGCCGGCCGGCGTGCGGATCGCCAGCGCATTGGGCTCGGGGATCGAATGAGTGATCGAAATCAGCTCGATGTCGAAGGGGCCGAGCTTGAAGCGCGTGCCGAGCGGCAGGACGGTGAGCGGCACTTGGCCGGCAAGCCCTGTCTCCTGCAGCTTGCGGCGCAGCACCGAGGCGGCGAAACCGGTGGCGTAGACCGGGCAGCGCAGCCGCGGCCACATATAGGCGACGGCGCCGAGATGATCCTCGTGCGCATGCGTCAAGACCAGGCCGATCAAGGCGTCCCGCCGTTCCTCGATGAACTTCGGGTCCGGCATGATGACTTCGGCGCCGGGCACCCCTTCGTCGCTGAATGTCACGCCGAGATCGACCATCAGCCAGCGTCCGGCATAGAAGTAGAGATTGAGGTTCATGCCGATCTCGCCGGAACCGCCAAGCGGCAGGAAATAGAGTGCGCCGTCGGTACCGACCGGCGCGGCCGCTTTCACCCGGGTCATCGGTTCGCGTTGTAAATGTCGACGAGGCCGAGCAGCGTCAGGTCGGGATCGACATGCTGGAATACCTTGGTGCCGTGCGCAATCAACGAGACGAGGCCGCCGGTGCCGATCACCGTCATCTTCATGCCCTGTTCCGCCTCGATGCGCGCGACCAAGCCCTCGATCAGGCCGATATAGCCCCAGAAGATTCCAGACTGCATGGCCGACACCGTGCTGTGGCCGACGACGCTGTGCGGCCGCCGGATTTCGACGCGCGGCAGCTTTGCTGCGCGGGTATAGAGGGCCTCGAACGCTAAATTGATTCCGGGCGCGATCGCGCCGCCGCAGTAATTGCCATCGCCGTCGAGTACGTCGAACGTGGTCGCCGTGCCGAGATCGATGACGATACCCGGCAATTTGTAGCGCGCGCGCGCGCCGACGGCGTTGGCCAGACGATCGGCGCCGGCCTCTTCCGGCCGATCGAGCAGAATCTTGATTCCCAGCTTCACCGCCGCGTCGCCGACGATCACCGGCTGGCGAAAATAGGTCCGACATAGCGACAACAAATTGAAGCTCGCCTGCGGCACGACGTTCGACAGAACGACCCCGTCGATGTCTTGGCGGCGAATGCCTTCGAGCGCCATGAGCTGCGTCAGCCACACCGCGAACTCGTCGGCGGTGCGGTGGGCGTCGGTCGAGATACGCCAGGCGCCGCGCTTCGTGTAGCCGTCGAACACGCCAAAGACGGTGTTTGTATTGTTGGAATTGATGACCAGCAGCATGCGTCCGTCCGCCGCGCCGACCTTATCACAGGGGTCGGATGTGAAACATGTTCAAACCATGTCGAAGAACACCTCGCCGGCAGTCACCCGGCGTCGGCCATCCTGCGGCAAATCGAGCAGCAGAGCTCCGTCGCCGTCGAGGTCGGCGAAGGTCCCGCGCAGCCGCTGCCGCGGCAGGCGGACGATGATGCTCTCGCCGATCCCCTTGGCACGCGCCTTCCAGGCCTCACGGATCGGCGCAAATCCTTCGTCGAGCCAGCAATTGGCCCACGACTGGAAAAAGCGCCCAAAGGCCTCGAGCGCGGCCTCAGGAGGAAAAGCGCTGCCTGTCTCGAAGCGGAGATCGGTCGCCGGGAACGGGGTCCTCTCGGGATGGCTCACGAGATTGATGCCGATGCCCAGCACCAGCCAGTCGAGCGTGCCGCGCCCCGCCCCTTCCGTCTCGAGCAGCAGGCCGCCGACCTTGCGGTCGTTGAGCAGAATATCGTTCGGCCACTTGAAGCGGACGTCGAACAACGGCGGCAGCAGCGTCGCCAGCGTCTCGTTGACGGCCACAGCGGCAACGAAGCTAAGTTGCGCCGCCTCGGCAGCGGCGCATTCCGGTCGCAGGATGAGCGAAAAGTACAGATTTCCCCGCGGCGAGTCCCATTTGTGGCCGCTGCGTCCCCGGCCTGCCGTTTGTTCACGCGCCCAGATGAGCGTGCCGTCTTCCGCGCCCGCCCGCGCTCGACGCTTCGCCTCCTCGTTCGTGCTGTCGACCGCATCGAGCGCGATCACGCGATAGGCAGGTGGCAGCTTGGGCGCGTCCGTCATCCCGCGTACAGCGCGGCGGCGGCCAGCCCGGCAGCGAAGATCAGCGGCGCCGGATAGACGAAGAACAGCAGCGTGAACAGGCTCGTCCCGGCGAGAACGAGTCCAAGCGGACGGCCGATCGGCTGGTCGAAGACGTCGACCGGATCGTCGAAATACATGAGCTTGACAATCCGCAAGTAATAGTATGCCGCCACGACGCTGGTCAGCACGCCGATCACCGCCAGCGCGTAGAGGCCTGCCGAGATCGCCGCAAGAAACACGTAGAGCTTGCCGAAGAAGCCGGCGAGCGGCGGGATGCCGGCCATCGAGAACATCGAGATCGCCAGCGCGGCGGCCACCATGGGCTGGTTCTTGGCGAGGCCGGAGAGGTCGTCGATGCGCTCCACCATGCGACCCTGTTGCCGCATGCACAGGATCGCGCCGAAGGCCGCTACGTTCATGAACAGGTAGATCGACATGTAGACGAGGACGCCGCGCACGCCCGTTTCGTCGCCGGCCGCCAGGCCGACAAGCGCATAACCGATATGGCCGATCGAGCTGTAGGCCATCAGCCGCTTGATGTTGGTCTGGTAGATCGCCGCGAAGCCGCCGATCAGCATCGACACGACCGCCAGCGCCACCACGATCTGCTGCCAAGCGCCGACCAGGGGGCCGAACGGCTCCACCAGGACGCGCACGAGCAGCGACACCGCAGCGATCTTCGGCGCCACCGAGAAGAAGGCCGTTACCGGCGTCGGCGCGCCTTCGTAGACGTCGGGCGTCCACATGTGGAATGGGGCCGCCGACACTTTGAAGGCGAGCGCGGCGGCGATGAAGACGACGCCGAATACGACACCAAGCGGCATATCGCCGGCGCTGTCGACCATGATCCGCGCAATCCCGGCGAACGAGGTCGTGCCGGCAAAACCGTAGATCAGCGAGGCGCCGTAGAGCAGCAGGCCGGATGAAAGGGCACCGAGAACGAAATATTTGAGGCCCGCCTCCGTCGACCGAATCGAATCGCGGCGGAACGCCGCGACGACGTAGAGCGACAGGCTCTGCAGCTCCAGCCCAAGATACAGCGAGATGAGGTCGCTCGCGGAGACCATCATCATCATCCCGAGCGTAGCGAACAGAAACAGCACGGGGTACTCGAAGCGCGCGATCTTCTCCCGCTCGTTGAAGTCGAGGGACATGACGATGGCCAGCGCCGAACCGAGCAGCACCAGCATCTTCATGAAGACCGCGAAGGAATCGATCACGAACATGCCGCCAAAGGTGAGGCCACGTTCCGGCGTCGTCCCCGACAGCAGCAGAGCCGTCGCCGCCAAAGCCCCCACCGACAGCCAGGACACGAGACGCGCAGACGACTCGCCGCGAAAGACGCCGAGCATCAGCAACGCCATCGCGGCGCAGGCGAGAAAGACTTCGGGCCAAGCCGGCCCGAGAACGAGGATGTCCTTAGCCATCGACTTTACCTTGCGGGCGTTCGGTCGCCATGCGTTGCGTCTTGGGCGTGGCGACCGCGTTCTCTGCGATCGCCGCCTGATATCGCGCCACCAAATTCTCGACCGAGGGGTTGAACACGTCGAGGAACGGCTTCGGGTAGATGCCCATCCACAACACGACCAGCACAAGCGGCGCAAACACCGCGACCTCGCGTCGATTGAGGTCGAGGATATGCTTCAGGTCCTCGCGCGTGAGCTCGCCGAAAATGACGCGGCGATAGAGATAGAGCATGTACGCCGCGCCGAGAATGATGCCGCTGGTGGCGAGCAAAGCCGCCCAGGTGTTCGACTGAAAGGCGCCGACAAGCACGAGAAACTCGCCGACGAAGCCGCTGGTGCCCGGCAGCCCTACCGAGGCGAGCATCATCACCATGAAGACGAAGGCATAGACTGGCATGCGGTGGACCAGCCCCGCGTAGCGCGTGATCTCGCGGCTATGCATGCGGTCATAGACGACGCCGACGATGAGGAACAGCGCGCCCGAGACCACGCCGTGGCTCAGCATCTGGAACAAGGCGCCGGTCACGCCTTGCGCGACGCCGGTGAAGATGCCGAGCGTCACGAAGCCCATATGCGCCACCGAGGAGTAGGCGATGAGCTTCTTCATGTCCTCCTGCGCCAGCGCCACGAGCGAGGTGTAGATGATGGCGATGATGCTGAGCGTGTAGATGAACGGTGTGAAATAAAGCGAGGCCTCCGGCAGCATCGGCAGCGAAAATCGCAGGAAACCGTAAGCGCCCATCTTCAAGAGCACGCCGGCCAGAATGACCGAGCCCGCAGTCGGCGCCTCGACATGCGCGTCGGGCAGCCAAGTGTGAACCGGCCACATCGGCACCTTGACCGCGAAGGAAGCGAAAAAGGCGAGCCATAGCCAGGTCTGCATCGCGATGGGGAATTTGTAGCCGAGCAGCGTCGGAATGTCGGTGGTCTCTGCCTCGTAGTACATGGCGAGAATGGCAAGCAGCAGCAGGACCGATCCCGCCAACGTAAAGAGGAAGAACTTGAAGGCCGAGTAGACGCGGCGCGCGCCGCCCCAGATGCCGATGATGAGGAACATCGGAATCAACACGCCTTCGAAGAACACATAGAACAAGATGAGATCGAGGGCGCAGAACATGCCCACCATCAATGTCTCGAGCACCAGGAAGGCGATCATGAATTCCTTGACGCGGACCTCGATCGCCTCCCAGCTCGCCAGCACGCAAAGCGGCGTCAGAAACGTCGACAGCAGCACGAACAGCAGCGAAATGCCGTCGACGCCCATGTGATAGGTGATGCCGAGCGCCGGCAACCAGTTGCGGTGCTCGACGAACTGGAATCCGGCGCTCGAGGTGTCGAAGCCGGCCCACAGCAGCAGCGACAGCACGAAGGTGGCCAACGAGGTCCACAGCGCTACCCAGCGCGCGTTGCGTGCCACCACCTCCGCCTCGCCGCTCACGAGGAAAATGAATGCGGCGCCGAACAGCGGCAGGAAGGTGACGAGCGACAGCAGGAACGGCCAGTCGTGGGTCATGACCTCACCCGGCCCGTCCGAGCAGATACCACGCCGCCGTCGCCAGGACGACGACGCCGATCAGCATGGCGAATGCGTAGTGATAGATGTAACCGGTCTGCAGAAGACTGGCGCGACGGGCGAGGCGCACGGTGGTTGCCGCAATGCCGTCGGGGCCGTAGCCGTCGATGATGTCCCCGTCGCCCTTCTTCCACAGGCTCAACCCGAGACGATGTGCCGGGTTGACGAAGAGCAGGTCATACAGCTCGTCGAAGTACCATTTGTTGAGCAGGAAGAAATAAAGCGGCTTGAACCGTGCGGCGAGCTGCCGTGGCAGTTCGGGATTGCGGATATAGAGCCCATAGGCGATGCCGATGCCGATGATCGCAACAGCAACCGGCAGCCACTGCACCCAGAACGGCGCATGATGGCCGGCCTCGAGCGCGTCGTGCTGCGGCAGCACCTTGATCGACTCGCCCCAGAATTGCTCCTGCCCCCCGCCGACGAAGAAGTGATGGCCGATCATGCCCGCCAGCACGGCTCCAGCCGCGAGCACGTAGAGCGGGTACAACATCACGTTCGGAGATTCGTGGGCATGCTCCATCACGTGATGGTCGGCGCGTGTATCGCCGTGGAAGGTCATGAAAATAAGACGCCAGGAGTAGAACGCGGTCATCAGCGCGGCGCCGATGCCGAGCCAGAAGGCGTAGGTTCCCACGCCCGAATGCGCGCCCCAGGCCGCATCGAGGATGGCGTCCTTCGACCAGTAGCCGGCGAAGAACGGGATGCCGGCAAGTGCCAGGCTGCCGATCCACATCAGCGCGTAGGTGATCGGAATAGTTCGCCGCAGCCCGCCCATTTTGCGCATGTCCTGCTCGCCCGACAGGGCGTGGATGACCGAGCCCGAGACGAGGAACAGCAGCGCCTTGAAGAAGGCGTGGGTCATCAGATGAAAGATGGCGACACCATATGCCGAGACGCCGGCGGCGAAGAACATGTAGCCGAGCTGGCTGCAGGTCGAATAGGCGATGACGCGCTTGATATCGTTCTGCACGAGGCCGACCGAGGCGGCGAACAGCGCGGTCGACGCGCCGACCACGGTGACGACGGCAAGCGCGGCCGGCGCGTACTCGAACATCGGCGACAGCCGCGCTACCATGAAGACGCCGGCCGTCACCATGGTCGCGGCATGAATGAGGGCGGAGACCGGCGTCGGGCCCTCCATCGCATCCGGCAGCCAGGTGTGAAGGCCGAGCTGCGCCGACTTGCCCATGGCGCCGACGAACAGCAGCAGACACAGCGTGGTGATCGCCGGCACCTGGTAGCCGAGGAAGTTCATCATGTCGTTCGCCTTGCCGGGCACGGCGGCAAACACTGTATCGAACTGCACGCTGCCGAAGACGAGGAACACGCCCATTATGCCGAGGGCGAAGCCGAAATCGCCGATGCGGTTGACGAGGAAAGCCTTGATCGCCGCGGCGTTGGCGGATGGGCGGTCGTACCAGAAGCCGATCAGCAGATACGAGGCGAGGCCGACGCCCTCCCAGCCGAAGAACAACTGACCGAAATTATCCGCCGTCACCAGCGCCAGCATGAAGAAGGTGAAGAGGTTCAGATACGCCATGAAGCGCGGGATCGACTTGTCGTGCGCCATGTAGCCGACGGAATAGACATGGATCATGCTCGACACGACCGAGACGACCAGCACCATCACCGCGCTCAGCGTGTCGAATTTGACGGCCCAGACGAACTCGAACGCGCCGGACTGGATCCAGGTGAACAACTCGATCGTGCGCGATTGGCCGTGGAGCGCCACTTGGTAGAAAATAGGCAGCGACAGCAACGCCGACAGGCCGACCGCGCCGCAAGAGACGATCTGGCTCCCGCGATCCTTGAGCCACGGGGCGAACAGGCCGGCGGCGATCGCGCCGAGCAACGGCAGGAGGACGACGGCGGTGTACATCGTCGGCGGTCAGCCTTTCATCAGATTGATATCATCGACCGCGATTGTGCCGCGGTTGCGGAAATAGACGACGAGAATGGCAAGGCCGATCGCCGCCTCCGCCGCGGCAACAGTCAGCACCAGCAAGGCGAAGACCTGGCCGACGAGGTCGCCCAGCTGCACGGAAAACGCCACCAGGTTGATGTTCACGGCGAGCAGCATCAGCTCGACCGACATCAGGATGACGATGACATTCTTGCGATTGAGGAAGATGCCGAAGATGCCCAGCGTGAACAGGATCGCGGCGACCGTCAGGTAATGGGAGAGCGCGACCACCATCTCAGACCCCCGCCCGCGGCGGCATTTTGACGAGTTCGACCGACCGCTCGCGCGGCCGCGAGATCTGGCGGGCGATGTCCTGGCGGCGCACGCCTTCACGCTGGCGCAGGGTCAGCACGATGGCCCCGATCATGGCCACCAGCAGCACGAGCCCGGCGGCTTGAAAGACGTAGACATAGCGGGTGTAGAGCACCAGCCCGAGCGCCTGCGTGTTGGGAATCTGCGCCGCGGCCGGCATGCGCGCCACACCGACCTCTGATGCTCCGGGCGCCACCGCCCACACCGTCGCCATCCACATGAGCTCGACGAGCAGCACGATGCCGACCAGGCCGCCGATCGGCGCATAGCGCAGGAATCCCTGGCGCAACGCCGAGAAATCGATATCGAGCATCATGACGACGAACAGGAACAGCACGGCGACCGCGCCGACATAGACGACGACCAGGATCATCGCCAGGAACTCGGCGCCCATCAGTACGAACAACCCAGCGGCATTGAAGAAGGCGAGGATCAGGAACAGCACCGAATGCACCGGGTTGCGCGCGGAGATCACCATCACCGCCGCGGCGATCAGCACCGTCGAAAAGAGATAAAACGCCAGCGCCTGAATGATCATGCGGCGGGACTCTCGCTCACCGATACGGCGCGTCTGCGGACAGATTCGCGGCGATCTCGGTCTCCCAACGATCGCCGTTCGCCAACAGCTTTTCCCTGTTGTACATGAGCTCTTCGCGCGTCTCGGCGGCGAACTCGAAATTCGGCCCTTCGACGATGGCGTCGACCGGGCAGGCCTCCTGACACAGGCCGCAATAGATGCATTTCGTCATGTCGATGTCGTAGCGCGTCGTGCGCCGGCTGCCGTCGGCGCGCGGCTCCGCTTCGATGGTGATGGCCTGGGCCGGGCACACCGCCTCGCACAGTTTGCAGGCGATGCAGCGCTCCTCGCCGTTGGGATAGCGGCGCAGAACATGCTCGCCGCGAAAGCGCGGGCTGAGCGGGCCTTTCTCGAAGGGGTAATTGAGCGTGACCTTGGGTCGGAAGAAGTAACGCAAGGTGAGTGCGAGACCGGAGACGATCTCCGCCAGCAGCAGGCTGCGTGCGCCGCGATCGAGCATTGCCATGACCGATTCCTCTTGCCCCCTCCTTCGACCTTACCGCGGCGCCCAGCCCGTCGCCACCAGCACGCCCGCCGTCAGCACCACCCACAGCAGCGAGAACGGCAGGAACACCTTCCAGCCGAGCCGCATGAGCTGGTCGTAGCGATAGCGCGGCACGGTCGCGCGCACCCACAGAAACACGAACAGGCATAGTGAGATCTTCGCCACGAACCAGATCGGGCCCGGAATCCAGGTGAACGGCGCGACGGCGATCGGCGGCAGCCAGCCGCCGAGGAAGAGAATCGACGTCATCGCGCTCATCAGAATCATGTTGGCGTATTCGCCGAGGAAAAATAGCGCGAAAGCCATCGACGAATACTCGACGAAATATCCGGCGACGATCTCCGACTCGCCCTCGGCCAGGTCGAACGGCGAGCGATTCGTTTCCGCCAGCGTCGAGACGAAGAAGATGATGAACATCGGGAACAGCGGGATGGCGAACCACACCGTCTCCTGCGCCCGCACGATGTCGCTGAGATTGAGCGAGCCGACGCAGAGCAGCACGGTGATGATGACGAAGCCCATCGACACTTCGTAAGACACCATCTGCGCCGCCGAGCGCAGCGCGCCGAGGAAGGCGTATTTCGAATTGCTCGCCCAGCCCGCCATGATGATGCCGTAGACGCCGAGCGACGAGATGGCGAAGAGATAGAGAATGCCGACATTGATGTCGGCGAGCACCAGCCCGGCGTCGAAGGGTATCACCGCCCAGGCGATGAGACTCAACGCGAACGTGAGCATCGGCGCGGCGACGAACACGGCCGCATTGGCGCCGCTGGGAACGATCGTCTCCTTGACCAACAGCTTGAGCCCGTCGGCGAACGGCTGCAGCAGTCCAAACGGTCCGACGACGTTCGGCCCCTTGCGCATCTGGATCGCCGCGATCACCTTGCGCTCGGCCAGCGTGAGAAACGCGACGGCAACCAGCAGCGGCACGACGATAACCAGGATCTGCGCGGTGATCGTCACCGTCGGCCACGCGAAGTTGGTCCAGAATTCAGCCATGAGTGCCGGTCTTGCCCGTGCCCGAGGCAACGAATGACGCCGTGCACTTGGCCATCGTCACGGAGGCGCGGCTGATCGGGTCGGTCATGTAGAAATTGGCAACCGGGCTCTTGAACGGCATGGCATCGACGGCGCCGGCTGCGCCGAACTCGCCCCAAGCCGCCGGCACGACAATGTCGGGTTTGGCGAAGACCGCATTGACCGCGGCCAGGCGCGAGCGCACCTGCCCCAAGCTGTCGTAGGGCAGCCGGCGTCCCAATGCGTCTGACAGGGCTCGCAGGATCTTCCAATCCTCGCGTGCGTCGCCGGGCGCGAACACGGCCAGCCGCGTCCGTTGAACGCGGCCCTCGGTGTTGACATAGGTTGCGTTCTTTTCGGTGTACGCCGCGCCGGGCAGGATCACATCAGCGCGCTGCGCGCCGGCATCGCCGTGGTGGCCCTGGTAGATGACGAAGGCACGACCGAGGCGGCTCGTGTCGATTTCGTCGGCGCCGAGCAAATAGACGACATCGATGTCGCCGGACGTGGCGCCATCGAGAATACCGCGCACGTCGCGGCCGCCGACGCCCGGAACCAGCCCAAGATCGAGACCGCCGACGCGCGCCGCCGCCGTATGCAGCACATTGAAGCCGTTCCAGCCGTCCTTGACCAGGCCGAGTTCGACGGCGGTGCGGCGGGCCAGCCCCAATACTGCCGCGCCGTCGCTTCGCGCCAAGGCACCCTGCCCGACGATCAGCAGCGGCCGTTCGGCCTTGCGCAGCAAGTCGGCGAATGGCAGACGCCCAGCCGACAATTCGGCCAGCGTCTGCGGCCCGGCGCCGAGATACTCGGCCTTATAAGTAAGATTGACCTGCGGACCGATGACGCCGGCGCGGAAGCCGCCCACCAGCCAGCGCTTGCGCAGCCGCGCATTGACGATCGGCGCTTCCCAGCGCGGATTGGTGCCGACAAGCAGACAGGCATCCGCGCGTTCGATTCCGGCGATTGTCGTGTTGAACAGATAGGAGGCACGAGGACTGGCCGCCAGCTTCGCGCCATCCTGGCGGCAATCGACATGCGGCGCGCCGAGCGCCGCCATCAGGTCCTTGAGCGCGACCATCGATTCGGCGCAGGCGAGATCGCCGACGATGGCGGCGATCCGGTCGCCGGCGACGCCCTTGAGGCGCGCGGCGATGGCGGCGAATGCGTCGCTCCAACTCGCCGGCTTGAGCTTGCCGTCGCGGCGCACATAGGGCCGGTCGAGCCGCTGCCGCTGCAAACCGTCGCAGGCGAAACGCGACTTATCGGCGATCCACTCCTCGTTGATCTCCTCGCTGAGGCGCGGAAGAACGCGCAACACCTCGGTCCCGCGTGCGTCGACGCGAATATTGCTGCCGACCGCGTCCATCACATCGATGCTTTCGGTCTTCCGCAGCTCCCATGGCCGCGCGACGAAGGCGTAGGGCTTCGAAGTAAGGGCGCCGACCGGGCAGATGTCGATGATATTGCCCGACAGCTCCGAACTGAGCGCCTTCTCGACGTAGGTGCCGACCTCCATGTGCTCGCCGCGCCCAGTAGCCCCGAGCTCTTCGACGCCAGCGATCTCGGTCGCGAAGCGGATGCAGCGCGTGCAATGGATGCACCGCGTCATGATCGTCTTGACCAGGGGGCCGAGATTCTTGTCGAGCACCGCCCGCTTGTTCTCGGCGAAGCGGCTGCGGTCGAAGCCATAGGCCATCGCCTGGTCCTGCAGGTCGCACTAGCCGCCCTGGTCGCAGATCGGACAGTCGAGCGGATGGTTGATCAGCAGGAACTCCATCACGCCGTTGCGCGCCTTCTTCACCATCTCGCCGCTGGTCTTGATCACCATGCCGTCGGCCGCCGGCATCGCGCAGGAAGCGATCGGCTTTGGCGATTTCTCCATCTCGACCAGGCACATGCGGCAATTGCCGGCGATCGACAGCCGCTCGTGATAGCAGAAGCGCGGGATCTCCTTGCCGGCAGCCTCGCAAGCCTGCAGCACGGTCGTGCCCGCGGGGACTTCGATCGTCTGGCCGTCGATGGTCAGCTTTGGCATCGCCCTACTCCGCCGCCTGCCGGACCGCGTGCGCCCGATACTCGGTGATGCGCTTCTCCATCTCCGGCCGGAAGTGCCGGATGAGACCTTGCACCGGCCATGCCGCGCCGTCGGCCAGCGCGCAAATCGTGTGGCCCTCGATCTGCCGAGTCACTTCCTCAAGGACATCGATCTCCTTGATCGTGGCGCGGCCTTCGACCATGCGCAGCATGACGCGCCACACCCAGCCCAGCCCTTCGCGGCACGGCGTGCATTGGCCGCAGGATTCATGCTTGTAGAATTGCGACAGACGCGCGATCGCGCGGATGATATCGGTGGACTTGTCCATCACGATCACGGCCGCCGTGCCCAGGCCGGACTTCACATCGCGCAGGGCATCGAAATCCATGAGCACCGAGTCGCAAATCGGTCGCGGAATGCACGGCGTCGACGACCCGCCGGGAATGACCGCAAGCAGGTTGTCCCAGCCGCCGCGCACGCCGCCAGCGTGCCTGTCGATAAGTTCTATGAGCGGAATGCTCATCGCCTCCTCGACATTGCACGGCTTGTTCACGTGGCCGGAAATGCAGAAGACCTTGGTGCCCGTGTTTTTCGGCCGGCCGATGCCGGCGAACCACGACGCGCCGCGCCGCAGGATGGTCGGCGCTACGGCGATGGTCTCGACATTGTTCACCGTGCTCGGGCAGCCATAGAGGCCGACCGCCGCCGGAAACGGCGGCTTCAGGCGCGGCTGGCCCTTCTTACCCTCTAGGCTCTCGAGCAGCGCCGTCTCCTCGCCGCAGATATAGGCGCCGGCGCCGCGATGCAGAAAGAGGTCGAAGTCGAAGCCCGAGCCGCAGGCGTTCTTGCCGATCAGGCCCGCCGCATACGCCTCGTCGATTGCCGTCTGCAGGTGCCGCGCTTCATTGTAGAACTCGCCGCGGATGTAGATATATCCTGCGTTCGCGCCCATTCCGGCGCCGGCGATAAGGCAGCCCTCGACGAGCGTGTGAGGATCGTAGCGCAGAATGTCGCGATCCTTGCAAGTGCCGGGTTCGCTTTCGTCGGCATTGACCACCAGGTAGCTGGGCCGTCCGTCCGACTGCTTCGGCATGAACGACCATTTCAGCCCGGTCGGAAACCCCGCGCCGCCGCGTCCGCGCAGCCCGGAATCCTTGATCTGGGTGACGATCCAGTCACGGCCCTTGAGGATCAGCTCCTTGGTGCCGTCCCAATCGCCGCGGGCGCGGGCGCCGGCGAGCTTCCAGTCCTGCTCGC
>JACQDQ010000438.1 GCA_016201015.1 Pseudomonadota bacterium
CGCCGGCGGCCGCGCCAAGGAAGGCGGCATCGAGTCGCTCGTCGCGTCCTTCCCGCGGATCAGGCGCGCCTATCTCATCGGCGAGGCGGCGGTCGCGTTCGCCAAAACATTGCACGACGCAGTCCCGGTGACGATGGCCGACGCGCTTGCCGCCGCTCTGGCCTCGGCGCACGCCGATGCGATCCGCGATGCGGCGCCCGGCGCAGTCGTGCTGTTGTCGCCCGCCTGCGCCTCGTTCGATCAATTCGCCAATTTCGAAGCGCGCGGCGAAGCCTTCCGCGACCTCGTCCTCGCGCTGCCGAATGCAGTACCGGTTCACACGGAGGCGCGCGCATGACGCTCACGCGCCGCGACTCCTCGATCGTCGGACGCTGGTGGTGGACGGTGGACCGCTGGACGCTCGCAGCCCTCGGCTGCATCGCCGGCTTTGGCGCCATCCTCGCCATGGCGGCGACGCCGGCGGTGGCCACGCGCATCGGCCTCGACCCCTTCTATTTCGTGCGCCGGCAGATCGGCCTCCTGCCGCTGGCGCTTGCTCTCATGCTCACGGTGTCGCTGCTATCACCGCGCAATACTCGTCTACTGGCTTTGGCCGTCTTCCTCGGCTCGCTCATTCTGGTCGGGCTCACCTTCAGCAACGGCACCGAGATCAAGGGTGCCCGGCGCTGGATCAATCTCGGCGTCTTCTCGCTGCAGCCATCTGAATTCTTGAAGCCGAGCTTCGCCGTCGTCGCCGCCTGGCTGTTCGCGCAGCAGCGCAAGAAGGAAGGCTTCCCCGGCGATATCATCGCCATTTGCCTCTTTCTGACGGTATTCGCTCTGCTGGTGTTGCAACCGGACATCGGCATGGCGTTCGTCGTCACCGCGGTATGGTTTGCCCAATACTTTCTGGCCGGCCTGCGCATGCTTTGGGTGCTGATGCTGGGCGGCGTCGGCATTGCCGGGCTGGGCGTCTCCTATTTCGTCTTTCCGCACGTGGCGAGCCGCATCAACCGCTTCCTCGACCCGGCCTCCGGCGACACCTACCAGATCAACACCGCGCTCGACGCCTTCCTCAATGGCGGCTTATTCGGCCGCGGCCCCGGCGAGGGCACGTTGAAGTCGGTGCTGCCGGATGCGCATAGCGACTTCGTCTTCGCCGTCGCCGGCGAAGAGTTCGGCCTCCTCGCCTGCCTCGGCCTCGTCGTTCTGTTCACCTTCGTCGTGCTGCGCGGATTCGCCCGTCTGCTGCAGGAGAGCAACCTGTTCTTTCTGCTCGCCGTCGCCGGCCTGCTCATCCAGTACGGCCTGCAGGCGCTGATCAATATGAGCTCGACCCTGCATCTCATCCCGACCAAGGGCATGACCCTCCCATTCGTCAGCTACGGCGGGTCCTCGCTGCTTGCCCTGTCGTTCGGCATGGGCATGGCATTGGCGCTCAGCCGCACGCGCTATGGCGCGGGAGAAGAGCCATGAGCGCGCCGCTCATCGTGCTCGCCGCCGGCGGAACAGCGGGCCACGTGTTCCCGGCCGAGGCGCTGGCGGCCGCCCTGGTCGCACGCGGCTACCACCTCGCGCTCGTCACCGACCACCGCGGCGCCGCCTATGGCGGCGTGCTCGGCACGATCGAGACGCATCGGCTGCGGGTCTCCTCGCTCGCCGGCGGACTCGCCCGGCGGCTGCGCGGCGGCCTTGATCTCGGCCTCAGCCTGTTCGAAGCGCGGCGGCTGCTGCGCCGCCTGGGCCCCCGTGCCGTCATCGGCTTCGGCGGCTACCCGTCGCTGCCGACCGTCGCCGCGGCCGCCCTTGCCCGCATCCCGACCGCCGTGCACGAGCAGAATGCCGTACTTGGACGTGCCAATCGCCTGCTCGCACCGCGCGTCGACGCGATTGCGATGTCGTTCCCACAGGTGACGTTCCTGTCGCCGCGCGATGCGCGGCGTGCGGTTCTCACCGGAAATCCGGTCCGCGCGGCGGCACTCGCCGCGCGCGACCGACCCTACGAGGCGCCGGCGCCCAGCGATCGACTCCGCCTGCTCATCACGGGCGGCAGCCAGGGCGCCAGCGTGTTCGGTGCCGTCGTACCGAAGGCCGTGGCGGCGTTGCCGCCCGGACTGAGAGGACGGCTCGACATCACCCAGCAATGCCGGCCCGACGACATCAACTCGGTGCGCGAGGCCTACCAGGGAACCGGCATTGCCGTCGAGCTCGCAACCTTCTTCGCCGACCTGCCCGAACGTTTGGCTGGTGCGCAGCTCGCGATCTGCCGCGCCGGCGCCTCGACCACTGCCGAACTCGCCGTGATCGGGCGTCCGGCGATCCTGGTTCCCTACCCGCACGCAACCGACGACCATCAGACGGCCAATGCGCAGGCACTGGTCGCGGCCGGCGCCGGCTGGCGCATGCCGCAAGCGACGTTCACAGCGCCTGCTCTGGCCGAAATGCTGGGCGCATTGCTGGGCAATACCGCGCGGCTCGCCGCCGCCGCCGTGGCGGCGCGCGCGCTTGGACGCCCCGACGCGGCCGAGCGCCTGGCCGATCTGGTGCAGCGTCTGGCGCCGGCCAATGGCGCGCGCGAGGAGGCCGCATGAGAACGCTGCCGCTCGCCATCGGCACGCTCCACTTCGTCGGCATCGGCGGCATCGGCATGTCCGGTATCGCCGAGATCCTGCACAACCTCGGCTACTCGGTGCAGGGCAGCGATCTGGTCGAGAACGCCAACGTCAAACGCCTCGCCGGATTGGGCATCCCCGTGGCAATCGGCCATCGCGCCGAGAATCTCGGCGAGGCCCAGGTCCTGGTCGTATCGTCGGCGGTCAAGCCGGACAACCCCGAACTTCTGGCCGCGCGGGCGCAGCTGCTGCCGGTGGTGCGGCGGGCCGAGATGCTGGCCGAGCTGATGCGCCTCAAATGGTCGATCGCCGTGGCGGGGTCGCACGGCAAGACGACCACGACCTCGCTCGTCGCGGCAGTCCTCGATGCCGCCGGTCTCGATCCGACGGTGATCAACGGCGGCATCATCAACGCCTATGGCACCAACGCGCGGCTCGGCGCCGGCGAGTGGATGGTGGTCGAGGCCGATGAGAGCGACGGCACCTTCGTCAAGCTGCCGTCGACCATCGCCGTCGTCACCAACATCGACCCCGAGCATCTCGACCACTGGGGCACGTTCGAGGCGGAGCGCAAGGGCTTCCGCGACTTCCTCGCCAACATCCCGTTCTACGGCTTTGCCGCGCTGTGCATCGACCATCCGGAGGTGCAGGCGCTCATTCCCCAGCTCGCCGACCACCGCATCATTACCTACGGCATGAGCCCGCAGGCGGATGTGAGGGCAGTCAACGTCCGCTTGTCGGCAGAGGGCGGCCGCTTCGACGCCGTAATCAGCAACCGCGGCGGCGATACGGAGACCATGCGCGATCTGCACCTGCCGCTGGTCGGCGCGCACAACGTTCAAAACTCGCTTGCCGCCATCGCCATCGCCGACGAGATGGGCTTCGACGAGTCGGTGATTCGCAAGGGTCTGGCCGGCATCAAGGGCGTGAAGCGTCGCTTCACGCGCACCGGAGAAGCGGCCGGGCTCACCGTGATCGACGACTATGGTCACCATCCGGTCGAGATCGCGGCCGTGCTCAAGGCCGCGCGCAGCGCGACGCGCGGGGGGATTATCGCCGTGGTGCAGCCGCATCGCTACACGCGGCTCTCCAACCTGTTCGAGGAGTTCTGTACCTGCTTCAACGACGCCGATGCGGTGATCGTCGCCGAGGTCTATTCGGCCGGCGAGGCGCCGATCGAAGGCGCCAACCGCGACGCGCTCGTGCAGGGTCTGCGGGCGCACGGTCATCGCAAGGTGGTGCCGCTGGCCGACCCCAAACAGCTTGCCGCCACCGTGCTCGAGGTGGCGAAGCCCGGCGACCTTGTCGTCTGCCTCGGTGCCGGCAGCATCACCTACTGGGCGCATGCCCTGCCGCAGGAGATCGCCCGTCTCGCTGGTGCCGCGATACCGCCGATCAAGTCGCAGCTTGGTGCGGCGTCATGATGGCCCTGAAGATGACCCCAGAACGCCTCATCGATCGGCTGCCCGCAGTGCGCGGTCGCTATAGCGAGAACGCGCCGCTCCATGCCATCAACTGGTTCCGCGTCGGCGGCCCGGCTGAGATCATGTTTCGTCCCGCCGATGCCGGCGATCTCGCGGCTTTCCTCGCCGGCAAGCCCGGCGACGTGCCGGTCACGGTGCTTGGCGTCGGCTCCAATCTGCTGGTGCGGGATGGCGGCATCCCCGGCGTCGTCATCCGCCTCGGCCGCGCCTTCGCCGAAATCTCGCATAAGGACGCGCGCATCCACGCCGGGGCTGCGGTGCTCAACCTCAATGTCGCAATGGTCGCGCGCGACGCCGGGATCGCAGGGCTCGAATTCCTCTGCGGCGTACCGGGAACGATCGGCGGTGGCTTGCGCATGAACGCCGGTGCCTATGGTCGCGAGTTCAAGGATGTGGCCGTCGCCGCCGCCGCCCTCGACGCGCGCGGCGACCGCCATCGGCTGACCAATGCCGAACTCGGCTTCGGCTATCGACAGTGCGCCGTACCGGACGACTGGATCTTCCTTGCCGCCGAATTGGCCGGCGAGCCAGGCAGCTCGATCGACATTCAGCGTCGCATGGCGGCGATCGGCGCCGCGCGCGAAGAGAGCCAGCCGCTGCGCACGCGTACCGGCGGCTCGACCTTCGCCAATCCGGCCGATCCGCACGTCGGCGGGCGCAAGGCCTGGGAGCTGATCGACGCCGCAGGCTGTCGCGGTCTCGTCGTCGGCGACGCCCAGGTCTCCGAAAAGCACTGCAATTTCCTGATCAATCGCGGTCGAGCAACCGCGACCGACCTCGAGACGCTCGGCGAGGAAGTGCGCCGCCGCGTGTTCGAGAAATTCGGCGTGATGCTGGAGTGGGAAATTCGCCGCATCGGCGTGCCTGCGAAGCGCGACGAAGGACAGACAACATGAAGAAGCGGGTGCTGGTCCTGATGGGAGGTGTGTCGGCCGAGCGCGAAGTCTCGCTGGTGAGCGGCGCTGCCGTCGCCAAGGCCCTGTCCCAATTCGGCCACGACGTGCGCACGTACCAGGTCACCGCCGACGTCGAGGCGTTTGTTCGCGCGCTCTATCCGAAACCCGACGTCGTGTTCAATGCCCTGCACGGCCGCTTCGGCGAAGACGGCTGCGTCCAGGGACTGCTCGAACTCGTCTGCGTCCCCTACACGCATTCCGGCGTGCGCGCCTCTTCCGTCGCCATGGACAAGCCGGCGACCAAGCGCGCGGTCGAGTGCGTCGGTGTGCGCACGCCGAACGGCAAGGTCGTCTCGCGCAAGGAGCTGGCCAAAGGCGATCCGCTGCCGCGCCCCTACGTCGTCAAGCCGGTGGCCGAGGGTTCGACCTTCGGCGTGAAGATCGTCAGGGAGGGCAGCAACGAGGCGACTCTCGGCGCCGATTGGTCATTCGGCGACGCCGCGCTGGTCGAGGAATTCATTCCCGGCCACGAGCTCACCGTCGGCGTCATGGGCGATCGCGCCCTCGCCGTCACCGAGATTCGCTACAAGACCAGCATCTTCGACTACACGGCCAAATACACGGCGGGCCACGCCGAGCACGTGTTGCCGGCGCCGTTGCCCAAGGCCGTGTACGACGAAGCGATGCGGATTGCACTGGTCGCGCATCAGACGCTCGGCTGTTCCGGCATCAGCCGCAGCGACTTCCGTTATGACGCCCGCAAGCCGAATAGCGAAGGGCTCTACTTCCTCGAGATCAACACGCAGCCCGGGTTCACGCCCATCTCTCTCCTGCCCGAACAGGCGCAGCACGAAGGCATCTCCTTCGGCGCCCTTTGCCAATGGCTGGTGGAGCACGCGCAATGCCACGCTTGAACGTTTCGTCTGTTCGCCGCGCCGCCCGCCGCTGGCGGCCGTCGCGCCGCCTCGTCAAAGGCGCCGCGATCATCGCCGCGGTCGGCCTCGCCGCGGCACCGGCGGCCTATGTCTGGCGCGCCGGCCTGCCGCCGCAGGTGACGGCCCCTCTCGCCGCAATTCCCGAGAGAGCGGTCGCCGCCACCATGCTTCTCGGCTTCACGGTCGAAGAGGTCCTGGTCGAGGGCCGCGGCGAGACGACGGCCGCCGAAATCCTCGCCAAGCTCGGCGTCAAGCGCGGCGCGCCAATTCTCGCCTTCAGCCCGACGGCAGCGCGCGCCGAGCTCGAACGTTTGCCGTGGGTGCGCAGCGCAGCGATCGAGCGCCGCCTGCCCGATACGATCTTCGTCCGCGTCAGCGAGCGTCAGCCGCTTGCCCTATGGCAGCGGCATGGGCGCCTGGCTTTGATCGACCGCGAGGGTACGGAGATCAAGGGCGTCGATATCGGCCGTTTCGCGCAACTGCCAATCGTCGTCGGCGACAACGCACCGAAGGCCGCAGCGGCGCTGCTCGATCTGCTGGCGACCGAGCCGGACCTCGAGAAGCGCGTTGCCGCCGCCATTCACGTCAACGGCCGGCGCTGGAACGTCCAGCTCGACAACGGCATCGAGATCCAGCTTCCCGAGGTCAATGCCGGCGCGGCCTGGGCGCGGCTGGCCGAAATCGAGCGCGACAGCAGACTGCTCAATCGACGCGTGTCCAATGTCGATCTGCGCCTGCCCGACCGCCTCATCGTCCGCATCATCCAGGGCACGCCACCCGCACCGCCGCCAAAGTTCAAGCGCCCACCGGCGCGCCCGACGTGACGGCAAAAAGGAGAGCATCTCGGTGAAAGGCAAAGCAAAGACGCGGAACGGCCTGATTGCCGCACTCGATATCGGCACGACGAAGATCGCCTGCTTCGTCGCGCGGGCCGAAAACAGCGCGCCGCGCGTGGTCGGCATCGGCCATCAGGTTTCGAAGGGATTGCGGTGCGGCACGGTTGTCGACATCGAGCAGGCCGAGGCCTCAATTCTCAACGCGGTGACCGCCGCCGAGCACATTGCCGGCGACACCTTGCATAGCGTCATCGTCAACGCCTCGTGCGGGGCGCCGTCCTCGCGCACCGTCGGCGTCGAGGTGTCGATCGCCGGCCACGAGGTGGGCGACGGCGATCTGCGGCGGGTGCTCGAGCACGGCCGCAACGCGCAGGCGCAGCCGGACCGCCGCCTGCTGCACGCCATCCCCGTCGGCTTCACGATCGACGGCAGCCGCGGCATCCGCGATCCGCGCGGCATGTTCGGAGAGCGGCTTGGCGTCAACATGAACCTGATCAGCGCCAACGCCGGCGCCGTACGCAATATCGAGACCGTGGTTGGCCGCTGCCATCTCAATATCGAGGCCTTCAGCGTCTCCGCCTACGCTTCCGGTCTCGCCACTCTCGTCGAGGACGAGATGGATCTCGGGGTCACCGTCATCGACATGGGCGGCGGCACGACATCGATTGCCGTCTTCTTCGACGGCAGCATCGTCTTCACGGACTCGATTCCGGTCGGCGGCGGACACGTGACCAACGACATCGCGCGCGGCCTGTCGACGCCGCTTGCCCATGCCGAGCGCATGAAGACGCTCTACGGCAGCGCGACACCCTCCCCCTCCGACGAACGCGAGATCATCGACGTGCCGCTCGTCGGCGAGGAGGAGCCTGCCCAAGCCAACCATGTTCCCAAATCGATCCTCACCGGCATCATCCAGCCGCGAATCGAGGAGACGATGGAACTTGTGCGCTCGCGGCTCGAGGCGAGCGGCTTCGAGAAGACAGCCGGCCGACGCGTCGTCCTCACCGGCGGCGCGTGTCAACTCCAGGGCGTGCGCGAGCTCGCTGCGCTCATCCTCGACAAACAAGTGCGCATGGGCCGACCGATCCGGGTTCAAGGCCTCGCCGACCAGACCGGCGGGCCGGCCTTTGCAACCTGCGCGGGGCTGCTCAGCTTCGCGCTGCGTCGATCCGCCGATGGGCTGAAACCCGCGGCGAGTGCAACCAGTGGGCCGGGCAGCCTCTTCGGCCGCTTCGGACTGTGGCTGCGTGAAAACCTTTAATCCAAACCGCAACCCCCAACCCGCTTCCGGGCGGTATCCCGGCCTAAAGATCCAAGCGATCAACATCTGGAGGAGAAGATGACCATCAATCTCTCGATGCCCAAGACAGAAACCGAACTCAAGCCACGCATCACCGTGATCGGCGTCGGCGGGGCCGGAAGCAACGCCGTCAACAACATGATTCGCTCCAAGTTGGAGGGCGTCGACTTCCTGGTCTGCAACACCGACGCCCAATCGCTCGCCCAGTCCCTGGCCGAGCAGCGCATCCAGCTCGGCCTCGGTGTGACGCAAGGCCTCGGCGCCGGCTCGCGGCCTGATATCGGCCGGGCGGCGGCGGAGGAGGCGCTCGACGACATCAATGAGCGCCTCGCCGGCACGCACATGGCCTTCATTGCCGCCGGCATGGGTGGTGGCACCGGCACGGGCGCGGCGCCCGTCATTGCCCGGGCGGCGCGCGAGCGCGGCCTTTTGACCGTTGGCGTTGTGACCAAGCCCTTCCACTTCGAGGGCCAGCACCGGATGCGGATCGCCGAGGCCGGCATCGAGGAGCTACAGCACGTCGTCGACACGCTGATCATCATTCCCAATCAAAATCTGTTCCGCGTGGCGAACGAGCGCACCACCTTTGCCGATGCCTTCAAGATGGCCGACGATGTGCTCTATTCCGGCGTGCGCGGCGTCACCGATCTCATGATCATGCCCGGCCTCATCAATCTCGACTTCGCCGACATCCGCACGGTGATGAGCGAGATGGGCAAAGCGATGATGGGTACCGGCGAGGCCGAAGGCGACAATCGGGCGCTCGATGCGGCCCAACGCGCCATCTCCAACCCGCTGCTCGACGACGTGTCGATGAAGGGCGCAAAGGGCGTGCTGATCAACATCATGGGCGGTCCGGATATGACGCTGTTCGAAGTCGACGAGGCGGCAAACCGCATCCGCGACGAGGTCGACCCCGACGCCAATATCATCTTCGGCTCGACCTTCGACGAGGCGCTTGCCGGAAAAATGCGGGTCTCGGTCGTTTCCACCGGCATCGACGCGGCAGCCATGGCCCAGCCGCGCCCGACCGTGATCAGCCTGGCGGCGAGCCGGTCGAACCGAGCGGTGGCGGCTGCGCCACGCATGGAAGGCTCGGCCGCGCTCAAGATGGAGGTGGCAACCGCCGCCCCGGCACCGGCGGCGGCTCAGCCATCCGTGGCACTCGCAGCACCGGCGGCGGAGATCAAGGTGGCTCCGGCGGCCCTCGAATCGCCGCAGCCTGCAGTCGTCGCGGCGCCCGCCCTGGCGGTGGCGCCAGCCCCGGCGCCGGCCACGAAGATGGAGCCGTCCTTCACCCCGCCACGTCCGATCGAGCCGACGACGACGACGCGCGGCGAGCGGCAGGCCGCTGCCGATCCGTTCGCGGCAGCAGCAATGGCAAACGGCGGGCGTGAGCCGGCGAAAGAGCGCCGCCGCACCATGAGCCTGTTCGAACGCGTTACCGGCGTCGGCCGGGCGCGTCAGGCATCGGTCGCGCCGGCACGCCCTGCGGCTCCGACGGCGGCCGCAGTACCCGCGTCGCCCGCGGCGGCGGCGCCAGCAGCAGTCTCGACACCGGCGGCGCAGCCGGCCCAACCGCGGCTCGGCTCGCTTGATCCGGCCGACCGCATCACGCCGCCCCGGACCGAGGACGACCTCCTCGAAATTCCTGCCTTCTTGCGGCGGCAGGCCAATTAAATCAATCTCTTAACGACCGACGGGAATCGTAACAAACTGTAATAAAAGGTGACTTGAGTGCTTCAGGGGCGGTTGCTACTACCCCTCTGAAGCACTTCAGCTTTTTCTCGTCCGCTTCGTCGTCCGGTCCCGCTCTCAATCGACCCGTTCCGCCCCCAGTTTGGAGCATTTAACGAATGCCGGCCTTGGCGGTTCGCCAAAAGACGCTCAAGACCTCGATCAGTTGCACTGGGATCGGAGTTCACTCCGGCTCCCGAGTGACAATGTGGCTCCACCCGGCGGAACCAAGCAGCGGCATCGTCTTCCGGCGGAGCGATGTCGGTGGGGTCGGCGGGGCCCGCATCCAAGCGGAATGGCGCAATGTGGCGAACGCCAAGCTATGCACGGCCCTCGGCGAAGCCGGTGGACCGCAAGTGGCCACTGTTGAGCACCTGATGGCAGCACTGTGCGGCTGCGAGATCGATAACGCTATTGTCGAGCTGAATGGACCGGAAGTGCCGATCATGGACGGCAGCGCGGCCCCGTTCGTGTTCCTTATCGAATGTGCCGGCATCGTCGAGCAGCCCGCGCCCCGCCGTGCGATTCAGCTACTGCACCGACTGTCCGTCGATGGCGGCGATGGCCGGGTGGTATCGCTGACGCCGGCCCCTGGGTTTTCTGCCAGCTTCGAGATCGACTTCGACAATGCGGCCATCGCACACCAGGAATACGTGATTTCCGTGCATCCGAGCACGTTCAAGGCGGAAATCGCGCGGGCGCGCACCTTCGGCTTTGCCCACGAGATCGACGGATTGCGCGCGGCCGGCCTCGCGCGCGGCGGCTCGCTCGAGAACGCCGTCGTCATCAGCGGCAATCGCATTCTCAACCGCGACGGCCTGCGCTATGACGACGAATTCGTACGTCACAAGATTCTCGATGGCGTCGGCGATCTATACCTGGCCGGCGCACCGCTTCTTGGCCACTTCCACGGCCTGCGCTCAGGCCATAGCCTCAACCATCACCTGCTGCGGACGCTGTTTGCCCGGCCGAAAGCCTGGCGTTACGTCGAATTGGCGGTCGACCGCCTGGTCGCCCCGGCCGCTGCGCACCCGGCTTTGGGGGCCTACCCCGCAGCCGGCGACTGACGCGGTATTATCCGGCCGGCCAAAACGCCCGTCAAATAGGGCTGGTTAATCATCGTGGGTCCGGCGCCGGAGGGTATCAGTCGGCCAAGCCGACATGAGAGACGTTGGCGCGGCCACCAAGCCCCTGGAAAACTTGGCCTCCGGCGTTATAATCGACCGCATGAATCTGTTTACCTCGCCGCCAGC
Source organism: Pseudomonadota bacterium (assembly GCA_016201015.1). Lineage (GTDB taxonomy): Bacteria > Pseudomonadota > Alphaproteobacteria > CACIAM-22H2 > CACIAM-22H2 > JACQDQ01. The sequence continues at coordinate 11,033 of JACQDQ010000438.1, forward strand.
GGTCTGGCGCCGCAACGTGCTGGCAGTTCTCCTCGTCACCGGCCTCGCCGCCTGTTCGACCACCAAGGACGAGTATGTCGAGCGACCGGTCGAAGATCTCTACAATGCCGGCGTCAATGCGCTGCTGGATAGTCGCTACAGTGACGCCGCCAAGCAATTCGACGAGGTCGAGCGGCAGCACCCCTATTCGGTCTGGGCCACGAAG
>JACQDQ010000420.1 GCA_016201015.1 Pseudomonadota bacterium
CCGGAAACGCACGTCGGCGTCGGCGTCGAACGCCTTCTCGCGCGCGACGTTGATGTCAGCGGTTTTGAGGGAGATCGTCTTGTAGCGGTCGGCGCTGGGGAGCTTGACGCGGCAGTACCAATTGCGGTGCTGCACGTCGCTGCGACGGAAGAGAATGAGCCCCGGTTTGAGCTCTTGGGGATCGACGAGGAAGGAGCCGGATGTGGGCATGGCGCTCTCGATTCTGTGCAGGTTCTGTGCAGGCCGGCGCCGTAAGCCGTTGATTTCCTATATGCCGTGTAGGAGCTGTGTAGTCAATACGATGTCTGATTATTTCATATTATCAATTAGTTAATTCAGTCCATGTATAACGTAGATGTACTGGTAAGCGGCCATACGGTAACCCTTGATCGATATATACAAGCGCCGCGCGGCGCCCGTGCCGGCGGGGCTGTGGTTCTAGCCTGGCGGCCGTAGCCCACGCAATGCGTGTCTCCGAGCGCTAGGGACCGGGCGAGCCGCCTGCTGACGCGTCAAACGGCGGCGGGCCGTCGCGGTAGGATCGCAGGGATGCCTCCAGCATCTCGCGCGTCATGTCACGGGTGATGAGGACGAGGCGCGAGCGGCGATCGGCATCCGGCCAGGCCGGAAGCTGCGCCGGCGGATGAAACAGATGCTGGACGCCATGCACGGCGATCGGCTTGTCCTGGCCGACGACATTGAGAATACCCTTGACGCGCAGCAGATCGTCGCCGCGGTAACGGGCGAGCGAACCCAGCCATAGGGCGAAGGCCTCCCAATCGAGCGGCTCGTCGAGCGTCAGGCAATGCGCGCGGATGCGGGCGTCATGCCGGTTGACGTCCGGCTTCGCATCATCGTGATCGTGGCCATGCTCGTGATGATGATCGTGATCATGGTCGCCTTGATGCGCCGCAATCTCCTCGTCGTGCATGTTTTACCGATTCGAACTGTGCGTCGAGCTGGGTCATGACATTGATCGCATCGACCGTCGTCACCACGCCATCGAGCCGGTAGTAGGCCTCAAGGATCGGATCTTCCATCAGCGTGTGCAGAATCGGCGCCGGATCGGCGAGCCCGGTCGTCTCGATCACCAGGCGTTTGAATGCCGGTACTTCGCCGCGCACCCGCCGCAGGTACAGGCTGCGCATCGTATTGACGAGGTCGCCGCGCACGGTGCAACACAGGCAACCACTGGTCATCACCACGGTTTCGCCGTCCACCGCCTCGACGAACTGGTGATCCAGTCCGATCTCGCCGAACTCGTTGATGATGACCGCCGTGTCCGCCATGCCGGGATGGCGCAGCAGGTGACCGAGCAGCGTCGTCTTGCCGCTGCCAAGAAAGCCGGTAATGACGGACACCGGGATCGGCATGAGGCCGGCCGGGCCGGATTGGGGCGTGTTCATGCGCCTTTCTATACCATGCGTGCTAGTGTGGTGCGAAGCATGACAAGGCGCGCGCCGCGGCGCTATCCTCGCAGCCCGCGAAGCGCGGCAGGAGGAGCGCTGCCGATGAAACCTTCCGTTCTCGTTGTCGACGACGAGCCGAATATCGTCTTGTCGCTCGAATTCCTGATGGCTCAGGCCGGCTTCGACGTGCGCATCGCGTCGGATGGCGACGCAGCGCTCAAGGCGCTGTCCGAGCGCGCCCCCGATCTCGTGCTGCTCGACGTCATGCTGCCGGGCCGCAACGGCTACGAGCTATGCCAGACGATCCGCGCCAACCCGGACTGGAAGGACGTGCGTATTCTCATGCTCACTGCGAAGAGCCGCGAGGTCGAGCGGGAAAAAGGGCTCGCTCTCGGCGCCGACGACTACATTACCAAGCCTTTTTCGACGCGAGAACTGGTCGAACAGGTAAAACGGCTGCTTGCGAAAGGCCGCAACTGAGCGCGGCACCTGCGCAGGGAAGGCCCGCCGGATGACCGCATATCGGCGCCTCGCCATCGCCTTCGTCGTCGCCGGCGCAATCGGCGCGCTGCTGATCGGCGCGACCGCGTCCATGACCGACCCACCTGGAGCAGCGACGACACCGGGCAATCCTTCGCCCATCTTGATTCTGGCGTGGGCCGCGCTAGGGGGATGGCTGCTTTGCCTCGGCGTGCTTTGGCTCGTGATGGTGCACAAGTATCTTCGTCCGGTCGAGGCATTGGCAACGGAGACCCGGTTCCTGGCCGAAGCCGGGCCCGCCCACTCGATCGAGTCGCAGCACTACGCCTGGCTGCGGCCGCTCCCCGACTCCGTCAATGCCTTGTTGAAGCAATGGCTGGCCACGCGGCAAGAGACCGAAGAGTCGGTTACGGCTGCGACGCGGCGCATTGAAGAGCAGAAACGCTGGCTCGAGGCAATTTTGCGCGACCTGAGCGAGGGCGTTCTGGTGTGCAACATGGAGCATCGCGTACTGCTCTACAACCAAAGCGCTCTTTCCCTGCTGCATGTGGCTGGCGATCTTGGCCTCGGCCGCAGCTTGTTCAATCTGATCACGCGCGAGCCCGTGCTGCATGCGATCGAGCAGCTGCAATTGCGGGATGCGGCGCCCGGGAGCGATGCCACGGCATCGCTCGTCTGCGCTACCGTCGACTCGCAGGCGCTGCTCCGCGGCCGGCTCAGCCTCATCCTCGATGCGCAGAGCCAGCCGGGTGGCTACGTGCTGACGATCACCGACGTAACGCGCGAAGTGGCGGAGCTGGGGCGCCGCGATGCCTTGCTGCAGACGGCTGCGGAAGGCATGCGTGGATCGCTCGCCAATCTGCGCGCCGCCGTCGAGACGCTTGCCACCTATCCCGAGATCGACGCCCAGCGCCGCCGGGCCTTCGATCAGGTGATCTTGCGCGAAAGCAATACGTTGAGCGACCGCCTCGACAACCTCAATCGCGAATATCGCGGCCTCAGCGCCAGCCATTGGCCGATGGCCGACACATACTCCCTCGATCTGCTCAATTGTGTGATTCGAAGGCTGCGCGATGCCGGCGGGCCGACCGTCACCATGATCGGTCTGCCGCTGTGGCTGCGCGGCGACAGCCACGCCCTCGTCGTTGCCATCGAGCGTCTGCTATGCAATCTCGCCGACGCCAGTGGCGCGACATCCTTCGATATCGAAGCCCTGCTTGGCGACAAGCGTGTTTATATCGACGTAACCTGGGGCGGTCTGGCGATATCTACGGCGACGCTCGACGCCTGGCTCGAGGAGCCGCTGCCCGGCGCGCTGGGAGCGCCGGCTCTGCGCGAGATACTGCAGCGCCACGGCAGCGAGATTTGGAGCCGGATGCTGGATGGTGGCCGCGCGCTGCTGCGGCTGCCACTGCCGGCGCCCATCCGCGTGCAATTCGCGCCGCCGCGCGAACGGGTCATGCCCGCGCGGCCCGAATTCTATGATTTCGACCTGATGCGGCTTGCGCCCGCCGACCAATCGCTCGGCGCCAAGCCGCTCCGCTCGTTCACCTACGTCGTCTTCGATACGGAGACGACCGGCCTGAGCCCATCGGGCGGCGACGAATTGGTCTCCATCGGTGCCGTGCGCGTGGTCAACGGCCGCATCCTGACCGGCGAGACGTTCAGCCGCCTGATCAACCCCGGCCGCGCGATTCCGCCGGAGTCGACCCGCTTCCACGGCATTACCGACCGTATGGTCGCCGACTCGCCGCCGGCACAGGTCGTCCTGCCGCAATTTCGGACATTCGCGGCCGACGCAATGCTTATCGCCCATAACGCCGCGTTCGACATGAAATTCCTCAAGCTGAAGGAGATCGAATGCGGCGTGCGCTTCGACAGCATCGTGCTCGACACGATGTTGATCTCCGCGTCCCTCTACCAGGCACTCGACGACCATAGCCTCGACGCCATTGCCGGCCGACTCGGCATCGACATTGCCGGCCGCCATTCGGCGCTCGGCGATGCCTTGGCGACCGCCGCGGTCTTCGTGCGCCTGCTCGACCTGCTCGAAGCACGCGGGATCAACACCCTGGATGGCCTGATCAGGGCCTCCAATATGGTTCTGGAGATTCGCGCGCGACAGGCGCATTTTTGAGCCGTCCGGCCGTCGCGCCGGCTGCGGGGAAGGGGTCCGCCGATGAACGACGCCCACCAAGCCGATCGGATGATCGCCTTGTTTCTCTTGGCGGTGTTGGCCTTCAGCCCGCCTCTTCTGTCGCTATTCGACGCCGACACCCTGTTCATTGGCATGCCGTTGCTATTCGTCTATCTGTTCGCCGCCTGGGCGGCGGTGGTCGGGCTTCTGGCCATCGCCATAGAAGGCCGCGGCCGAACTTCATCCGATCTGCATTCGGGTACGCCGACCAAAGAGGAATGACGGCGGGACGTCGCGATGCTGCACAAATCCATCATCCTGACCTCCGCCTTCGGCTACCTCTGCGTGCTGTTCGCCGTCGCCTACTGGGGCGACAAGCGCGCCGACGCCGGACGCAGCTTGGTCGCCAGCCCCTACATCTACGCGCTATCCATGGCGGTGTACTGCACCGCGTGGACGTTCTACGGCAGCGTCGGGCGCGCGGCGACCAGCGGCGCCGATTTCCTGCCGATCTATCTCGGACCGACATTGGTCGCGATCCTGTGGTGGCACATCATGCGCAAGATCCTGCGCATCAGCAAAGTCAACCGCATCACGTCGATCGCCGACTTCGTCGCTTCGCGCTACGGCAAGAGCCACCTGCTCGGCGGTCTCGTCACGATCATCGCCGTGATTGTGATCATGCCGTACATCGCACTGCAGCTGAAAGGCGTGTCGACCAGTTACAGCGTGCTTGCCTGGTATCCTGACGTCGCGCCAGTCGAACCCGGGGTTGGGCTGTCGATCCTCAATGATACGGCGCTGCACATCGCGATTCTGATGGCGATTTTTGCCATCCTGTTCGGCACTCGTCATATCGACGCCACCGAACGCCACGAAGGCATGGTGACGGCGATCGCGTTCGAATCGATCGTCAAGCTGATCGCCTTCATGGCGGTCGGCGTCTTCGTCACGTTCGGCATGTTCGAGGGCGTCGGCGATCTCTTCGCCCAGGCGGCCGCTCGGCCCGAGATCGCGCGACTGTTCACCACGGTTGCGGCCGGCGGCTATGGCGGCTGGGTAACGCTGACGCTGCTGTCGATGGCTGCGATCCTGTTCCTGCCGCGACAGTTCCAGGTTTCCGTCGTCGAAAATGTCGATGAGCGCCATCTCAGCAAGGCGGTTTGGCTCTTTCCGCTCTATCTGCTGGCGATCAATGTCTTCGTATTGCCAATCGCGCTTGCCGGGCTATTGAAGTTTCCGGCGGGCGCGGTCGACGGCGATACCTATGTCCTGGCCTTGCCGCTGTCGCGCGGACTGGGCGCGCTCGCGTTATTCGCCTTCATCGGCGGTCTGTCTGCGGCGACCGGAATGGTCATCGTCGAATCGATCGCGCTGTCGACGATGATGTGCAACGACCTGGTCATGCCGATTCTGCTCCGGCTGCGCTGGCTGCGCCTCGCCGAGCGCAGCGACTTGACTGGGCTGCTGATCGCCATCCGGCGCGGCAGCATCGTGCTCGTCATGCTGTTGGGCTACGCCTACTTTCATTTCATCGGCGGCTCGTATGCGTTGGTCACCATCGGCCTCATCTCTTTCGCCGCCGTTGCCCAATTCGCTCCCGCGATCATCGGCGGCATTTACTGGAAGCGCGCGACCATGGCAGGCGCGCTGGCCGGCCTCACCGGCGGTTTCATCGTGTGGCTCTATACGTTGCTGCTGCCGTCCTTTGCGCGCTCGGGATGGCTGCCCATCGAATTTCTCGAGCAAGGGCCTGCCGGCCTCGTTCTGCTCAAGCCGTACGCACTGTTCGGCCTGGCCGGTTTCGATCCGCTCGCTCATGCCCTGTTCTGGAGCATGGTCGTCAATATTGGTCTCTATGTCGGCGTCTCGCTCACCACGCGGCAGATGGCCATCGAGCGCATCCAGGCAACGCGCTTCGTCGAGGTGTTCCAGCAGGCCGATGCGGGCGAGCGGCTGCGCCTGTGGCGCGGCGAGGCGATGGTAAAGGACCTCCGCCACCTGCTCGTCCGCTTCATCGGCCAAAAGGCGGCTGACCAAGCCCTCGACGAATTTGCGACCCGGCGCGGAGTAAACCTCGCCAAGGCGGGATTCGCCGACGCCGATCTGGTGCATCACACCGAACGGCTGCTCGCCGGGGCGATCGGCGCCGCCTCGTCGCGCGTAATGATAGCCTCGGTCGTCAAGGGCGCGGATGTCGGCATCGACGAGGTGATGGAGATCCTCGACGAAGCCTCGCAGGTGATCGAGTACAGCCGTCAACTCGAGACGAAATCGCGCGAGCTCGAGAGTGCCTCGGCCGAACTCAAGGCCGCCTACGAACGGCTCAAGGAGCTCGACCGGCTCAAGGACGAGTTCCTGACGACGGTCACCCACGAACTGCGCACCCCGCTCACCTCGATCCGGTCGTTTTCCGAGATCCTGCACGACAACCCGAACTTGCCGGCAACACAGCGCCAGCAATTCCTGTCGATTGTCATCAAGGAGAGCGAGCGCTTGACCCGCCTCATCAACCAGGTGCTCGACCTCGCCAAGATTGAAGCCGGGCGGTTCGAGTGGCGCATCGACGAAATCGATATTCGCGATGTCGTGACCGAGGCAATTGCGGCGACCGGGCAGCTTTTCAAGGAAAAGGCGGTAACGCTCGAGGCCGACCTGTCTGCCGAACTACCGCCGGTCCGCATCGACCGCGATCAGATCATGCAGGTCATCCTCAACCTGCTGTCAAATGCGGTGAAGTTCTGCGAGCGCGGCAATGGCCGCGTCACCGTGCGGCTCCGTCGCGTCGTGTCGGGCGTCCAGGTGAGCGTCGTCGACAACGGCCCCGGCATTCCGCCCGAGCATCACGCGACGATCTTCGAGAAATTTCACCAGGTCGGCGACACCCTCACCGCGAAGCCCGAGGGTTCGGGCCTGGGTCTGGCCATCAGCCGCCGCATC
>JACQDQ010000023.1 GCA_016201015.1 Pseudomonadota bacterium
ACCGCACCAGCTCGGGTTTCGCCCGGTAGCGCAGTGCCGCCTCGTTGCCCGTGCCCAGCATCGCCGCGCAAAACGGGCAGGTGCCTACCCGGTCGCGCAGGACCGCGATCAGCTTGTACGGCACCGCCAGCAGCACGACGACGACGACAATCAGAGCGGCGACGTAGACCCCGATCGCTGGCACAAAGTGGGTGGCGAGCACCGCGAAGACGGCGCTGGCACCGAGCAGCAGCAGGAGCTGTCCGATCCGTCTAAAAAAGATCCGCGGCGGCGGACGGCGCAGCGTGGTCGCGCGGGTGGGAACCGGCGGCGGCTCGATGTCGACCATCGGCGGCGCGGCACTGTCCGGTCGCGCGTCGGCGTTCGCGGCCGCTGTCTCTCCTGCAGGTCCAGCCGATGCCGTCGACGGTTCCGGCGCAATCGTATGGAGCGAACTGGCGATGGCGGCACCCCCCGCGTCATCTCCGCGATGACCGTCCGACTCGATCGGACGAATGACAGGGTATGCGCGACCAGGCGCGCTGGGAAGAGCGGCGCGGTCCGCGCCGTGCAAGATTCGCATTGAATTTGCCGGAGGGCTGTGGCATTGCCCGAACCAGGCGCGGTGCCGATCCGGCCAAGGCCGAAGGGTGCCGCTGCAACCCGCTGATAAGTCTAGGCTATCGTCCGAAGTTGGCCGCCTTGCGGTCGCTCGGACGGGAGCCGGGCTGACGCGGCGGCAACGCATATCGGACAGGGCCGCCCGCCGGCCCAAGAGAGGATGACTTGGCTTCCCCGGATCCCGTTCTGTCGAGACGTACGATCGGCCAACGCGACGAGGCGTCGAGTGGCGACGCGGCCGCGGCGGCGCCCAAGGACCAGGTGTTTGCGAAACAGAAACCGCTGGTGACCGATTTCGAATTCGGCAAGGAGACCGCCGGCGTGTTCGACGACATGGTCGACCGCTCGGTGCCGTTCTATCAAGAGATGCAGCGGATGACCTGCGAGCTGGTGGCGGATTTCGCGCAAGAGGGGACGACGCTGTACGACCTCGGCTGCTCCACCGGCACCACCTTGCTGGCGCTCGATCGCCTGGTGAAGCCCGGCGTCCATTTCGTCGGCGTCGACAACTCGCAGCCGATGCTGGCGGAGGCCGGCCGCAAGTTTGCCAACGCATCGCTGGCGCACCCTTACGAGCTGGTCTGCGCCGATCTGCATACCGGCCCGGTCATCGAGAACGCGTCCGTCGTCATCATGTTTCTGACGCTGCAATTCATCCGCCCGCTGCATCGCGAGAAGCTGGTGCGGCGGATCGCCCAGGGCCTCAACGACAATGGCTGCCTCATCCTGGTCGAGAAGCTGACCACGTCGAATACGCTGCTCAACCGCCTGTTCATCAAGTACTACTACGATCTCAAGCGCCGCAACGGCTACTCCGAGATCGAGATCTCGCAGAAGCGCGAGGCGCTGGAGAACGTACTGATCCCGTACCGGTCGGACGAAAATCGCGAGCTGCTGCTCGCCGCCGGCTTCCGGCATTTCGAGGAATATTTCCGCTGGTACAATTTCGTCGCCTCGATCGCGGTGAAGTAGTCTGGACCGCTTCCTGGGTCTACGCCCTCGGCAATTTTCTGTTCCGCTACCGGAATTTCGCCTTTCCGGCCGCCTTCGTCGCGCTGTGCGCGGCGTTTCCACCCGCCCGGCCGTGGCCCGGCGCGGACGCCGATCTCTTGCTGCCGCTGGCCGGCGTGGCGCTGGCGGCGATCGGCCAGGCGTTCCGCGCCACCGTCATCGGCTTCGCCTATGTCAAGCGCGGCGGGCTCAACAAGCGCGTCTACGCCAGCAATCTGGTGACCACCGGGCTGTTCGGCGTCTCGCGCAATCCGCTCTATCTCGGGAACTTCTTGATTCTCGTCGGGCTGTTCCTGGTGCACGGCAACCCGTTTGCGGCGCTGCTCGGCATCGCGCTGTTTCTCGTCGCCTATCGCAGCATCGTGGCGACCGAGGAAGCGTATCTCACGACGCGCTTCGCCGCCGAGTATCAGCAATATTGTCGCGCCGTGCCGCGCTGGCTGCCCGATCTGCGCCGGCTGCGGCCGGCGATCGAGGGCATGAGCTTCGATTGGCGGCGCGTGGTGATCAAGGATTACGGCACGGCCTGCACCTGGGTGATGGGCGTGCTGCTGCTGCTCGCCTATGCGGCGGTGTATCGCGGGGGCTGGGCGGCGGCGCAGCCGCAGCTGGCGCGGCTGGCGGTGGCGCTGGTCGCGGTGCTGGCGGCCAGCGGGCTGATCCGTTACGCCAAGAAGGCCGGTTGGCTGGTGGCGCGCGCCGCCGCCTAGGCCGGGCGCCGGCCGCTACAACGGTTGCGTGAAGAGATTGATGCGCGTCCGGTTGGCCTCGAGATAGCGCCGCATCTGCGGCAGCGACGACCACAGGAAATAGAGCTTCTTGTCGTCGATCTCGACCTTGATCCCCTCGTCGTGCGCGTCGCAATGCGGCACGCCGCTCACCTGACCCGACGAATAGCGCAGCACGCCGCCAAGCAGCGCCATCATGCTCACGTCGGCGCTTTTCAGCGCGAGGAAACGCGTCGGCGGCGCGCCGCAGGCGACGCAGCCGTGCGGCCATCGCGGATGCTTGTAGACCGGCGAGCGGAAGACCGGCTTCGCGGCGACGAAATCGGGATCGTGCGGGCGGAGCACGCCGTTTTCGAGCGTGCTGTACTCGTTGCACTTATCGCAGCGCACCGGCTCGGGCCGGCGCCGATGACGCAGCGTCGCCTCGACCTCGGAGCCGAGCGTCGCTCCGCAAAAGGGGCAGATGCCGAGCCGGCCGCGCAGTGCGTCGGCGAGCCCGGCGGTCAGCACGACCAGCGCGACCAGCATGAAGAAGATCACGGCCACGGTCGGCCCTAGGAATCCGGCGACGAGGAACGCGAAGATGGCGCCGGCGCCGAGCATCAGGCCGAGCTGCCCGAGGCGCCGCCAGACGACTTGCATGGGCGGCCGGCGCAAGGCGGTGGTCCGCGCGGGCACCGGCGGTGCCGCGATATCGACCATCGGCGGCGGGCCGGCCTCCGCCTGCGCGACGCCGGGCGAAACCGCGGCACTCTGGAGCGGGGCGCCAGCCACCGCCGCGCGCGGCTTGACGGCGTCCGGCGACTGGCCCGGCGCGTACTTGACCGTGAAATACGATGTGGGCCGCGCGGCGGCGGCGGCCGCGTCCCGCTTCTCCTCGACCCGTGCGGCATGGCGGCGCAGCATCGCCGGTAGGCGGAACAGATCGACGATCCACCAGGCGCCGAGCCCGCCCAGCGTCAGCCAGAAGACGAGCTGCAGCAGCCAGCGGCCGAAATAGAGGTAGTGCGAGCCGAGCAGCAGCCAGCACAGCCGCGCGACCCCGATCGACTTGCCCATAACGCTCCCCGTCATCCCCCAAAGATGTTTGCAAAAGCAAACAACTGTCAGATTACGCGGGATGCGGCGAGCGGGAAAGGGCGGGATGCGGCGACGCAGGATTCGCCCGGCCCGGCCGTGACAAGAGTGTGGACAGCCCGGCATTGCGGCAGACAGCAACGATCGCGGCGCCGCGGTCCGCGGACCCTTGGTGGAATGCGGCATTGGCGGCGGCGGCGCTGGCGGCGATGGCCGTTCTTGCCGCTGCCTCGGCGCCGGCGGGTCTCGACACCTGCCTTGGCCATTCGGTGGCTTGGACCATGGCGGCCGACCAATCCGCGGCGCTGCAAGACGAACCGACCGGGCGGCCCAACTAGCGGCCGCGCCATCCGCGCAGGAGCCGGCCGCGCGATCGCTATCGCTGCCGGCGATCGTAGCTATCTCAGGAAATCGCTTTTCGCGATCGTCGCGCGGCTCTAAAAAGACGCGAGGATCGGCGCCATCATTCTGACGGTCGCGGAGTGCGAGCGATGACGGAACAGCTTCCTGCGGGCGCGCGCGGCCGCGCGCGCGAGTTTTGCCGGCGGTTCGCCTTGGACCTGCCGATTCTCCAGGCGCCGATGGCCGGCGCCTGCCCCGCCAGCCTGGCGATCGCGGTGGCCAATGCCGGCGGGATGGGCGCGATGGGCGCCCTGATCACCGAGCCCGACGGCATCGCCGACTGGGTCGCCGCGTTCCGCGGACACAGCAACGGCTCGTTCCAGCTCAATCTCTGGGTGCCCGATCCGCCGCCGGTGCGTGATGAGGCGGCGGAGCGGCGGGTGCGCGACTTCCTCTCCGCCTGGGGCCCGCCGGTGCCGGACGCGGCCGGCGACGCGACGCAGCCGGACTTCGCGCAGCAATGCGAGGCCTTCCTCGCCGCCGGACCGGCCGTCGTCTCCTCGATCATGGGACTCTATCCGCCGGCCTTCGTCGCCAAGCTCAAGGACCGCGGCATCGCCTGGTTCGCCTGCGCGACGACGCTGGCCGAGGCGCGCGCGGCGGAGCGCGCCGGCGCCGATGCCGTCGTGGCGCAAGGCTTCGAGGCGGGCGGCCATCGCGGCGCCTTCGATCAGGCCGCGGCCGAGCGCCAGACGGTCGGCCTGTTCGCCTTGCTGCCGCGCCTGGCCGACCATCTCGCCGTGCCGATCATCGCCACCGGCGGCATCGGCGATGCGCGCGGCATCGCCGCCGCGCTGACGCTGGGGGCCAGCGCCGTGCAGATCGGCACCGCCTTGCTGCGCTGTCCCGAGGCCAAGACCCACCCGGCCTGGGCCGGCGCCCTGGCCGATCTCGAGCCCGAGGCGACGGCGCCGACGCGCGCCTTCAGCGGCCGGCTCGGCCGGGCGATCCATACGGATTACGTGCGCGCCGCCGATTCGCCGCAGGCGCCGAAGCCGGCGCCCTATCCCATCCAGCGCGGCCTGACCGCCGCCCTGCGCGAAGCCGGACAGCGCGAAGGCGACATCCACCGGATGCAGGCCTGGGCCGGCCAGAGTGCCGCCTTCGCCCGTCCCGAGCCGGCGGCCGAGTTCGTGCGCCGCCTGTGGGCCGAGGCGCAGCCGCTGCTGCCTTGAGCGCGTCTAATCGGAGAGTTCGACGACGGCGGCATAGCCGATCGTGCTGACGGCGCCGCGCGCCACGTCCGACAGGCCGATGGCGACGCTGTCGAGCCGATCCAAGGCGAGGTCGACGACCATTTCCGGCTTGCTGTCGACGAAACTGGCGTGCCCGCGAACGCGGACCGGCTTGCCCAGATCGTTGTGGAGGCGGAGTGTTATGCTCGAAAAGGTGACGGGCACGCGGTCGCGGTGGTCGGCGGCGGCCGAGAGCTCGGTTTGCATCAGGCGAAAGCCGGCGACGTTCATCGCCACGCCGAGCGTGACGCGGTCCGCGTCCTTGCCGGCGACCAGGCCCATCATCGAGTCGTCCGGCAGCGCCGGCTGCTCGTTGGGCCGGCCGCCGACCAGCGGGATCTTGGCCTCGAAGGCGAAATAGTCGCTTCGCTCGAAGCCGAACGGCGCCTTCTCCGCGACGACGGTGCAGCTTTCGCGCTCGATCGATTTGTAGAATTTGCGCAGGATGCCGGTCATCACCGGTTTCAATCGCTCGCAGGCTTCGAGGCTGCCGAACTTCACGCGAAAATCCGCGGTGAGATCGACCGCCGCCACGCGGCCCTCGGCGACGCCCATGATGTCGCGGACATAGAGGTCGCTGTCGCTATCGACCTCGCAGCCGAAGAGAGCGGCGCAGATCGCCAACACGGCGGTGGCCCGAGCCAAGGCCGCGCTGCCTGGGATGCCCATCGAATTCACGCCATCGGCCGTCATGCTCGCCGCCAATCTACCGCGACTCCATGGCCGGATTGCGACAGGCGCCGTCGCCAATGCGGCGATATTGCGCCCGAACGCATGGGGTGGCAATCCGAGCGCCGCCCGGGCCGATCCCAGCGTCGTCGCTTCGGTAGTTCGTCGCAGGCAAGCGGCGGTCGGCCACGGATTACGCCGCGCGCTTGACGGGACGCGCCCGCGCGATGCGCTTGCGGCGCGACGGCGTGTTCAGCGCCGCCCACAAATCGCTGCGGCGCTGCACGCTCAGCCAGAACTCCGGCGTGTTGGCGAAGACGCGGGCGAGCATCAGCGCGGTATCCACCGTCACGGCGCGGCGGCCGATGCGCAGCTCGTTGACCAGCCGGCGTTCGACGCCCATGGAAGCGGCGAGCGCCGTCTGCGTCAGGCGCAGCGGCTTCATGAACTCCTCTTTGAGCATTTCTCCGACCGACACCGGCCCGAGTTTGGTCATCATGGCATCACCAGCATGAAACGACGCTCAACGATAGCTATGGTTGTCGAAATAGAGCGTCGTAGATTCACGTCGGCAATTCGTCGCCCGGCCGCGGCTTCTCGCCGCCCTTGCGGTTGAGCAGGCGGCCTCACGCCGCGCGGTCGGCGCCCCCCAGCGCGCGCGCCACGGCAGCAGGTTCGCGATCGATGATGATGAGCAGCGCCCGGGCCATGGAATCGGGCGCATAGCGGCCCTGTTCCCAGTCCTGCAACGTCCGCGGGTTGACGCCGAAGCGCCGGGCGAAAGCCGCCTGGCTCAGCCCCGTCTTGCGTCGCACCGCCTTGACGTTGACAAGCCGCGGCACCGCAGCCACGACTGGTAGCACCTTCTCGCCTTTCACGTCGGCGAGCACTTCGTGGAGCGCCGCCGCCAGCCTCCGCCCCGCCTTGGTCCTCCGTTTCATCATCCGCTCTCCGCTCGCTTGATCGTCGTCACCAGGTCGTGAATTTCCTCGATATCCGCCGGGCTCAGATCGGCCTTCTCGCGCTTGCTGTAGATGTCGAGCAGCCAGACCGTGTCCCGATGCCTGAGGTACAGGTGCAGCGCGCGGGCGCCGCCGCGCTTGCCTTGGCCGGCCATCGCCCATCTCACCTTGCGGACGCCGCCGGTTCCGCCGACGACATCGCCGGCCTCGGGGTTCTTGGCAACGAAGTCGATCAAGGCCGTCTGCTCGGCCTCGTTCAGCAGCCGCGCGGCCCGCCACGAGAAGACCGACGTGACCTTGACCCGGAGCATTGCTATATATACGGGTTACCCGGATATATAGCAAGAGGGCGCGCGGTTCAAGTGCGGGGCGCCGCGGCCCGGCGCGGGCCGAGCGAGCGCCGCTCCCACGCCGCGACGATGACCAGCACCGCGGTCGCCGCCGCGCCGAAGACGAGCGGCGAGGCGAGGGCGGCCGACGGGATCAGCAAGGCCAGCAGCACCAGGCCGACGATATGCGACAGCGGCAGCCGGCTCGCCGTCGCGCCCTTGAACAGGATGTTGCCGAGCAGATAGAGGGCCGGGCCGGCCAGCACGGCGGTCGCCGTCCTGGCGTCGGTGGCGCCGCCGGGATGCGCCAGGATGAGCTCGTCGGCGACGGCGGCGACGATGACGCCGGCGACGATCGGCAGGTGGATATAGGTGTAGACCAGGCGCCCCAGCCGCCCGGGATCGGCCGCGCGCGCGATGAGCCGGCTCGCCCGCTAGGCGCCGATGTCGAAATAGATCCACCACATGGCGATGCTGCCGACGAAGGCGACGGCGAAGGCCGCGGCGGTTTGCGCCGTCCACGCCAGCGTGCCGAACGTCGCGCCGGTGACCAGGATCGACTCGCCCAGGGCGATGATGATGAACAGCCCGCAACGCTCGGCGAGATGCGCTCCTTCGATGTCCCAATCGGCGCTGGTCGAGCGGCCGAGGCCGGGCGTCCAGAAGCCGACCGAGGGCGACAGATACTCGATGCCCAGCGCCACCGCCCACAGGCCGAAGCGCGCCGCGCCGTCGGCCCACGCGCCGGCCAGCCAGAACAGTCCGGCCAGCGCCAGCCACGCGGTGATGCGCTGGAAATTGCGGAAATTGCCGGGGCTGTGCGGCTTGACCGCCCACAACGTGAACAGGCTGCGCCCCACCTGCATGAACACATAGGCGGCGGCGAAGGCGGGGCCGCGCGCGCCGAAGGCTTGCGGCAGCGAGGTCGACAGCACCAGCCCGGCCAGCATCAGCGCCAGCAGCATCAGGCGCACCGGCGTCCGCTCCGGCTCCAGCCAGTTGGTGACCCACGAGGTGAAGATCCACACCCACCACACGGCCATCAGCAGCAGGGCCGTCTGCACCGCGCCCGCCAGGGTGAAGTGCTGGAGCAGGAACTGCGAGAGCTGCGTCACCGCGAAGACGAAGACGAGGTC
>JACQDQ010000418.1 GCA_016201015.1 Pseudomonadota bacterium
AGCCGCGCGAGACATAGGCCTTGAGATTCGGCGGCGCCGCGCCGGCCAGCTCCTCCGGCCGGACGATGCGCTTGGCGTTGTTGTCGAGGATTTCGCGAAGCTGGCGACCGCTGAGCCTGCCGACCTGCAGACAATCGGCGAACGTCATGACGCCGTACCAATGCTGGAAGGTGAGCGGCCCCTGCGGCGAAATGCCGTCACCCACCGCCGTCGAGTTGACGATGGCGAGATCGACCGCGCCTTGCGGAAACTCGGCGCTGCGCGCGACCAGCCCATCGGCGACGAAGTTGACCAGCGCGCTCTCGCCCAAATAGCGCTGGCGCAACGTCGTCGCCGGCGACACCTCCTCGCCCGCCGCGACCGTGGCGACCACCTCCTTGAGGCGCCCGTCGACCTGGCGCAGCAGCGGCGCGATGACCCGCGCCTCGAACTCCGCGTCGAAGTCCGCGTCGCGCTCGCTGTCCGCCGACGGCGCGCGAACGTCGCGGCGTTTCAGCGGATGGAGCGTCGCCTGCGGCGCCATTGCGGCGCGCGGGGCCCCCACCGTCACGACCGCCCTGAACTCGCCGACATGGCTGCCGAGCCCGCCCGCCTGGATGATCGGCACGTCGTCGATCAGCGTATCGGGCCCAAGACCGGCCTCGTTGAGCACGGTATGCGTATGGCCGCCGAGCACCAGCAGCGGCTTGTCGGTGAGCGCGGCGGCAGAGCGCGCCACGGCGATGTCGCCCTCGGCGAGATGGCGGTGGGCGCCGGCCTTGCCGTCGAGATTGGAGTCGGTGCCGTAGCCGCAATGCGACATGACGACGACGATGTCGGACAGCGCGGCCACCGCCGGCAGCATGTTGCGCAGCACCTGGAGCGGACTGGCAACGGCGAGATCGAGGTCGAGCGAGGTATGGGTGCGCGTGTCGACCGGCGTCGTCAGGCCGATGAAGCCGATGCGCAGGCCCTTGGCGAGGGCGATCGCGCCCGGGAAGTAATCGCGCGACGCGACCAGCGCGGGCGAGCCATGAATGTTGGCCGAAAGGATCGGGAAGGCGGCGCTGGCGCGGATGCCGGCCTGGAGCACCGCCGCGCCGCGGTCGAGCTCGTGATTGCCGAGCGTCGCCAGCTCGACGCCCGCCGCGGAATAGGCCGCGTAAGCCGGATCGACGATCAATTCCTCCGGCTTCCAGCCGACCAGCTCGTCGAGCACGGAGCCGGTATGATCGTCGCCGCCGGACAGCAGCAGCACGATCTCGTCCGCCGCCGCCGCCGCGCGCGCCGTGCGATGACGGCGCACGATCTGGGCGAAGACATGCGAATCGCCGCGCGCCGCGTTGGGCAGCGTCAGGTAATTGTGCAGATCGTTGAAGTGGACGATGCGCAGACGCCGCGACTCGCCCGGGGCCAGGCGCGGCAGCGCCTCGGCGCCGTCGATGCCGGCGACCGGCGCTGCGACGGCGTCGCCGGCCAGCAGATAGAGCGCGTCGAACGCTCCTGCCGGATTCGGCCTGCCGCGGATCAGGCGCATCGTCGTCACAGCCTTGCCAGGCGCCGCGCCACGCGCTCGAGGAAGGCCGCGCGGCTCTCCGGCGTCGACTGGTCGATTGCGTAATGCGCCAGCCAGATCGTGCGGCAGCGCCAGCCGCACAGGGCGCGGATGCCGCGCATGATCGTGCGCCGTCCCGGATTGCCCATCAGCGCCAGCCACCAGCGCGGCGCGCCCGAGGTGGTGACGACGACCAGGCGCACGACATGCCGCATCAGGCCGCGGATCGGCCCGTCCTTGGGCGAGGTGAAGCTGATATGCGGCAGCCAGACGCGGTCGAGCCAGCCCTTGAGAATCGCCGGCAGGCCGTACAACCAGGTGGGATAGACGAAGACGATCGCCTGCGCCCAGCGTATCGCCTCGACATGCGGCTTGACCGGCCCCTCGTTGACGCCGGCGGTGTGATAGTCGAGCCGCTCCTGGCGCGACAGCGCGGCGGCGAAGCCCTCCGCATAGAGATCGATGTCGCGCACCTCGTGGCCGGCCTGCTTGAGCGCCGCGATCGTGCGCGCATGCAGGGCCGCGCCATAGCTCGTCTCCACCGGATGCGCGTAGACGACGAGGCAGCGCATGGCTCAGCCGCCGGCACCAGCGGCGGGAAAGAGATGCAGCTTCTGCCGCGAGCCGTCGTAGTCCGGCCGTTCCCAGGCGATCATCTTGCCGGGATTGAGCAGGCCCTGCGGATCGGTCTCGCGCTTGAAGGCGAGTTGCACGGGATCGACCTTCTTCATGCCGCCTTCCTCGAGCGTGCAGGCATGCGGGCTGAACAGCGGGCAGCCCTCGGCCTCGAACACCGCCTCGATCTCGGCGAGGCGCGCATCGCCGGTAAAGCGGATCAGCGGCAGGCCGAAGCAGCCGATGCCGCCGTCGAAGCGGACAAATTCGAGATGCGGCATCACGTCGCCGCCGAGGCGAGCGTGGACGCGCGCGACGCGGCCGAGCGGATCGGGCGCGGGATAGACGCTCTGGTGATAGGTGATCGCGCGGTCGACCTTGAGCGCCTGCAAGGTCGAATGGTTCCAGGTGAATTCGTAGATCGGCGGCATCCCCGGCCTCGCGCCGCGGTCGCTGCGATAGAGAATCTCGCAGCGCCAGTCCCGGCAGAGCGCCTCGAACGATTCGATCGCCAGCTCGGCGATCATCAGCAGGGCGACATGGCGGCCTTCCGGCACGATCCCCTTGAGCTGCCGGAAATAGAGCTGCGGGATCGGCGCGGCGATCGCCGTCACCAGCTTCTTGAGCAGCGCGTCCTGGCCGGCCAGCGCATGAGAGAAGCGCGCCGCCGTCGCGAAATCGTCGAAGCCGGCCACCAATTCGACCCACGGATGGGCCGGCGCCAGCGGCATCTCCACCTCCGTCACCACGCCGGTGGTGCCGTAGGCATGGACGACCTTCTGCACATCGTCGCCGCGCAACTCGAGCACGCGCGGCGCCGTCTCCATGGTGACGACGCGCAGGCCGATGACGCTGCCGCGGTCGCGCAAGCCGCCCCAGGTGACCGAACCGACGCCGCCCGAGCCGCCGCAGACGAAGCCGCCGATCGTCGCCGTGCGCCACGTGCTTGGATGCATGCGCAGCTCCTGCTGCGACTCCGTCTGGCAGCGGATGTCGATGTCGCTCAGCTTGGCGCCTGATTCGGCGCGAAACCGTCCCGGCTCGATGCTCTTGATGCGGTTCAGCTTGGATAGATCGAGCACGACGCCGCCGTTGAGCGGCATCGCCTGGCCGTAATTGCCGGTGCCGGCGCCGCGCACCGTCACCGGCACGCGC
>JACQDQ010000423.1 GCA_016201015.1 Pseudomonadota bacterium
CGCCCCGCCGATTTCAGGTTAACAGCCTATATCATTGATATTCCTGCGTTCGGGAGAAATGGTCACCGCCGCGACGCGGTGATGTTCACCGTCGCGCAGCGGTGACCATGCGACAAAAGGCGACCGCGTTATTCACCCGGCGAGTGCGGTGAAGTTCACCATCTGGCAGCGGTGAATATTGGAGAAAATGTCATTTATTCCAATATGATGGCCTTTTCGCCGAGAACTTCGCCGCGACCCCCGGGCGGGCGTCGGTGAACATTCCGGTCGGCCGCCGGCGACGGCCTGGCCGGCGATATCCTGACAGCGCGGTCTATGTCCGGTCGTGCTTGCGCGCGCGCTCCGTCCTCTCGCGACGGCGGCAAGCAATGGCCGGCCGCGGCAATGCTCTCCCTCCGGCACACCGCTCCCGCGCATGTCCGTCGCTTGTATGAAGATTTGAAGATAACATTGTATCTCCAATGTCGAATGTCAAGACGTGGCCGCCCCGCGCAAATGTTCACCGATTTGCGTCGGTGAACTTCACCACGTCGCGGCGGTGACCATTTGCGGCGCCGGCCGCCTACGCCGGCTGCCGCCCGGTGCGGTAGCCCAGTCTCACCGCGCCGATCGCCATGGTGACCGCAGCCTGGGTCGGGTCGACCACCGGGATGCCGAGCTCGGCCTCCATCCGCCCGCGAAAGCGCGCCATGCCGGCGCAGCCCATGACCAGCACGTCGGCACCGTCGCGATCGCGCAGCTCACGGCCGATTTCGGTCATGCGCGCCAGCGTCTTCTTCTCGTCGGCCAGCTCGACCACGCCCATGTCGATCGGCCGCTCGCCGGCGATGCGCTGCGCCAGGCCGAGGCCGCGGAAATAGCGCGTATGGCGCGTCACCGATACCGGCAGGATGGCGATGATGCCGACCGCGCTGCCGAGATTGAGCGCGGTGGTGACGCCGGCCTCGGAAATGCCAAACACCGGGCGCCGGGTCGTCTCGCGCGCCGAATAGAGGCCGGGATCGGAGAAGCAGGCGATGACGAAGGCATCGGCCGCATTGTCCTCGCGCTGCACCAGCCGGCACAGCGGCACGATCACGTGATCGACGTCGCGCTGCGTCTGCACGCCGGGCGGGCCTTCCTGCAGGGTCAGGCAGTCGATGCGCGGCCCGCCGGCGAAGCGCAGCGGCTCGAGCGCGGCATCGATGCCGCGCGTCACCGCCTCGGTGCTGTTGGGATTGATGACGACGATGCGCTCGGTCATGGCCTCACTCCGGCGGCGGGACGGCGCCCGCGCGCTCGACGATCAGCTTGTAATGCTCCGGCCGGCGATGCTTGGCGAAGTTGAAGACGCTGGTCTTGATCGGCGTGGTGGCGTCGAGGTCGACATCGTGGACCAGCAGCTCGTCGCCCAGCGTGTTGGCCGCCGCGACGATCTCGCCGGTCGGCGCGATGATGCAGCTGCCGCCGATCAGCATGCAGCCCTCCTCGATTCCGGCCTTGGCCGCCGCCACCACCCAGGTGCCGTTCTGGTAAGCGCCGGCCTGCATGGTGATGAAATGGTGCAGCATGCGGTGATGCGCCGGCTCGACGATGGCCGCGTTGAACTCCGGCGTATTGTAGCCGAGCATCAGCAGCTCGACGCCTTGCAGGCCCATCACGCGATAGGTTTCCGGCCAGCGGCGGTCGTTGCAGATGCACATGCCGACGACGCCGTCGAAGGCGCGCCACACCGGGAAACCGAGATCGCCGACGTCGTAGTAGCGCTTTTCGAGATGCTGGAACGGCCGCTGCGGCTCGTGCTCGGCATGGCCCGGTAGATGAATCTTGCGGTACTTGCCGACGGTCTTGCCCCGGCGATCGACCAGGATCGCGCTGTTGTAATGCATGCGCCGGTTGCCCTCGGTCGCCAGCTCGGAATAGCCGAGATAGAAGCCAATGCCGAGCCGCTTGGCCTCGTCGAACAGAATCTGCGTCGCGGCGTTCGGCATCGAATCCTCGAAGAACGAATCGATCTCCGCCTGGTCGGTCATGTACCAGCGCGGGAAGAAGGTGGTGAGCGCCATTTCCGGGAAGACGACGAGCTGGCACCCCCGCGCGTGCGCCTTGTGCAGCAGCGCCAGCAGCCGCTGCACCACCTCGACGCGCGTGTCGCGCCGCTGGATCGGCCCGAGCTGGGCGCAACCGACCGTCAGGACTCTGCTCATCGTCAACCCCGCTTGTACGTGCCTGTTTCCGGATCGAAGCCGGTGACCGAGCGGCCGAGCGGCCGCGCCGCCGGCGAGATATCGCATTTGAGAAAGCGGCCGCGACCGCGCGCACCCTTGAACTCGCCGTTCTCGGCCACCACCTCGCCGCGCGACAAGGTCATCACCGGCCAGCCCTTGATGCGCGTTCCCTCATAGGGCGTGTAGTCCATGGCGTCGTGCAGCATCGACTGGCTGATCGTCACCTCCTTCTCCGCATCCCAGATCGCGATATCGGCGTCGGCGCCGATGGCGATCGTCCCCTTGCGCGGATAGAGGCCGTAGAGCCGGGCCGGCGTCGTCGCCGTCAGCGCGACGAACTGCGTCAGATCGAGGCGCCCCGTGCCGACGCCCGCGGCAAACAGCAGCGGCAGGCGCAGCTCGAGCCCCGGCACGCCGTTTGCCACCTTCTTGAAGGTGGTCGCCGCGCCGTGCATGAGCTTGCCGTCGGGGCCCTCATAGCGATAAGGCGCATGGTCGGAGGAGAACACCTGGAAGGTGCCGTTCTCCAGCCCACGCCAGACATATTCCTGGTTCGCCTTGTCGCGCGGCGGCGGGCTGCACATGCATTTGGCGCCCTCGAAGCCGGGCTTGTCCATGTCGTCGGCGGTGAGGAACAGATATTGCGGGCAGGTCTCGGCATAGATGCGCAGGCCGCGATCCTGCGCCCAGCGGATCTGCTCGATCGCCTCGCGGCCGGAGACATGGACGATCAGCATCGGCACGTCGATCAGCTCGGCCAGCGTGATCGCGCGATGCGTCGCCTCGCGCTCGGCCAAAGCGGCGTGCGCCACGCCGTGGAATTTGGGCGCGGTGTGGCCCTTGAGCAGCAGCTTGTCGGAGAGCCAGGCGATGACGTCGTGGTTCTCGGCATGGACCATGACCAGCGCGCCCTCGCGCCGGGCCAGCGCCAGCACGTCGAGAATCTGGCGATCGTCGAGCTTGAGCGCGTCGTAGGTCATGTAGATCTTGAACGAGGTGTAGCCGTCGCGGATCAGCGCCGGCAGCTCCTGCCCCAGGACCTGCTCGGTCGGGTCGGAGATGATCAGGTGGAAGGCGTAGTCGATCGCCGCCTTCGGCCCGGCGCAGTCGTGGTAGTCCTTGACCACCTGGCGCAGCGACATGCCGCGATGCTGCGCGGCGAAGGGAATGATCGTCGTCGTGCCGCCGCACGCCGCCGAGCGCGTGCCGGTGAAGAAATCGTCGGCGGTCATGTGGCCCATCGACGATTTCTGCTCGACATGACAATGGCTGTCGATGCCGCCGGGCAGCACCAGCTTGCCCGATGCATCGATCTCGCGCGCACCCTTGGCCAAGCTGGCGCCGAGGGCGACGATACGGCCCTGCTTGATGCCGATATCGGCGCGCACCGCGTCGGCAGCCGTCGCCATCGTGCCGTTGCGGATGACGAGATCGTAGTCGGCCATGGGGTCCCCTGGTACGCGCAATGAGGCGCGCATTATAGGGAAGGGGAAAGCGATGCGGAATCGCCAGTTTGGCGCGCACCTTCGGAGATCAAAAGCGGAGATCGCTGAGCGATGGATGAACGGCGGAGGGTTTGTTTCGTAGGGGCGGGTCACCCGACCCGCCCGTCGCTGTTTCCATCGGCGAGACCCAGGGCCGGTTGGAAACCGGCCCCTACCGGAGATCAATGGTCCGGGCATGACGACGTAAGAGACGTAAGATAAGAGACGTAAGAGAGGTCGTATCCCCACCAACGGTCCCGACTATTCGGCTCGTCGCCGGCCGGCTATGATCGCGGCGCATGCTCGAAGTCCGTGACCTGCACAAATCGTTCCGCGGCGTCCACGCCGTGCGCGGCGTCAGCTTCCAGGCGCGCGACGGCGAGGTGACCGGGTTGATCGGCCCCAACGGCGCCGGCAAGACGACGATCCTGCGCATGCTCTACACCGTGCTGCGGCCGGATTCCGGAACGATGCTGATCGACGGCGTCGATGCCGCTTCCGACCGCCGCGCGGCGCAGCGGCGCATCGGCGTGCTGCCGGACGTTCGCGGCCTCTATCCGCGCCTGACTGCCCGCGAGCATGTGCGCTATTTCGGCCGCCTGCATGGGATGCGCGGCGCCGAGCTCGAGTCGCGCATCGATCGGCTGATCGCGCTGCTCGATATGCGCGAATTCGCCGACCGCAAGAGCAAGGGCTTCTCGCGCGGCCAGCAGATGAAGGTGGCGCTCGCCCGCGCGCTGGTGCATGAGCCGCACAACGTCATGCTCGACGAGCCGACCAACGGCCTCGACGTGGCGACCAGCCGCGCCGTGCGCCAGCTCATCGGTGACATGCGCGCGGCCCAGCGCTGCGTGCTGTTCTCCAGCCACATCATGCAGGAGGTGGCGGCGCTGTGCGACCGCATCGTCATTCTCGCGCAAGGCCGCGTCGTTCTCGCCGGCACGCCCGACGAGCTGCGGCGCCATACCGGTCTCGACGATCTCGAGGAGGTGTTCATGGCCGCCACCGGCACGGCGGCGGAGCGCATCGCCGCGCCCGACAGCACGCTCGCCGCGGCGGAGGATTGAACCATGCACGCGGCATTCGTCGTGTTCGTCAAGGAGATGACCGACAATCTGCGCGACCGGCGCAGCATCACCATGGCCATGGTCTATCCGCTGATCGGGCCGATATTGCTGTCGCTGCTGCTCGGCTTCGTCGGCACGACGCTGCGCATCGACCCCGATCAACGGCTGACCATCGCCATCGCCAACGACTCCGCCGCTCCGGAGCTCGTCGCCTATTTCGCGCGATCGGGCGTCGTCATACGTTCGCTGCGCGACGATCCCGTCGCCGCCGTCCAGCGCGGGCAGGTGCCGTTCGTCGTCGTCGTGCGCGAGAGATCTGCGACCGACAAGCGGCTGCGCGTGCAGCTGATCGCCGATCCGGGGCGGTTCAGCACGCTGGTGCCGGTGAGCCGCACGCTCGACCTGCTGCGCGGCTACGGGCGCGACACGACGCTGGCGACGTTGCGCGCCGCCGGCCTCGACGAGCGGGCGGTCGAGCCGATCGTCATCGAGCACGAGAATGTCGGGCGCACGCTCAGCCTCGCCGCCCTCTTCCTCAACATGATGGCGCCGTTCCTGATGTTCACCATCTTCATCGGCGGCGTCTACCTGGCGCTCGATAGCACGAGCGGCGAGCGCGAGCGCGGCTCGATGGAGCCGCTCCTGATCAACCCGGTGTCGCGGCTGGAGGTCCTGCTCGGCAAGCTCGGCGCCGCTTATCTGTTCACCCTGATCGCCGTCGCCGTGCAGGTGGTGGCGTTTGCCGTCATGCTCGAGCTCACCCCGCCGCAAGGGATCGGCCTCGTCGACCCGCCCGGGGCGGCGCATATGGCGCTCGTCTTTCTGCTCTGCCTGCCGCTGGCGCTGTTCGCGGTGACGCTGCAGGTGCTGATCGCCGTGATGACGCGCAGCCTCAAGGAGGCGCAGACCTATCTCGGCCTGCTGCCGCTGATCCCGTCGATCCCCGGAATGATCCTGGTCTTCGCCCCGCTCAAGACGCAGGGGCTGCTGGCGGCAATCCCGACCTTCGGCCAGACATTGCTCATCGGCCAGATAATCCGCGGCGACGGCGTAAACGCCCTTCACGTCTTGGTTTCGATCGCCGCCACCCTGATCGCGACGGCGGCGCTGCTCGCCTGGACCGCGCGCCTGTTCGAACGCGAGCAAGCCGTGTTCGCGAATTGATTCCCGCGTCGTATGTAGGGGCGGGTTTCAAACCCGCCTCTACGCAGTCTGCACAATTGCGCTTATCAAAGCATATCCAGCGCCGCCGCGCGCCTGGGGGGCGGGAAGGCGCGGTCGAGCTCGGCCAGGTCGGCCGCGGACAGATGCAGGTCGAGCGCCGCGCGGTTCTCGCGCACATGCTCGGGCTTGACCGCCTTGGGGATTACGATCATGCCTTTCTGCCGCAGCAGCCAGGCGAGCGCCACCTGCGCCGGCGTGGCGCCGAGGCGTTTCGCCACCACCTTGAGCGCTGCCTGCTTCGGCAGCCGGCCTTGGTCGACCGGCGAGTAGGCCATGATCGGAATGCCGTGCTGGTGGGTCCACGGCAGCAGCTCCCACTCGGCATTGCGGCGGTCTAGGTTGTAGAGGATTTGGTTTGTCGCGACCTTCATGCCGTCGGCGAGGCCGGCCAGCTCCTTCATGTCGCCGGAGTCGAAATTCGAGACTCCCCAGTGGCGGATCTTGCCGGCGCGCGCCAGATCGGTGAATCCCGCGACCGTCTCGGCGAGCGGCACGCTGCCCCGCCAATGCAGCAGATAGAGGTCGATGCGGTCGGTCTTGAGCCGCTTCAGGCTGCGCTCGCAGGCGGCGACGGCGCCGTCGCGCGACGCGTTCTGGGGATAGACCTTGCTGACGATGAACATCTCGTCGCGGCGGCCGCCCACCGCCTCGGCCACGATCTCTTCTGCGATGCCATCGCCGTACATCTCGGCGGTGTCGATCAGAGTCAACCCGAGCTCGATACCGAGGCGCAGCGCGTCGGCTTCTTCCCGGCGCCGCGCCCGGCTCTCGCCCATGCGCCACGTGCCTTGGCCGAGGATCGGCACGGCCTCGCCGGACGGCAGCTTAGTGGTCGGAAGAGTGTGTTTGGTCATGCGCGCATTGGGCCATCGCGCACCGGCGGTGTCCAGGCCCACAATGATGTCAGCAGGGCGACAAAGCAGCACCACAGGAAAAATCGTCATGCGCGGGCTTGTCCCGCGCATCCACGAATTTCTATTCAATTCAGCCGAAGAAGATGGATGGCCGGGTCTCGCGCCTTCGGCGCGGCCCGGCCATGACATGAATAAAAACTGCCGCCTCTATCTCCGGACTCTCGTTCCCGCCCCTATGCGCGTAAGGCGTCCCTGGGCGCCCAGCGCCCGCCGCGCTTCTCGTATTTGCGCTTGACCGCGGCCCAGGCGACACGGTGGACAATGTCCTCGCGGGCCGGCCCGTAGGTCGCCCAGGCGTTGTTGAACGCTCGGCGATAGATGTCCTGCGCATGCGACGGCAGCGCGCGTTGCACGGCGGGCGGCAGATCGGCATTCAGGGGATAGGGCATGGCGTCCTCCAACGCCGCGACCCTAAGCCGCGCGCGACCGCAAGCGATGATCTGGATCAACCGTCCTGCACGATCAGGCTGCCGTAGCGATGCATTTCGGCGGTCTGGCCGGGCAACAGGAGCGTCGTGCTGTCGAGCTGCACGACGATGGCCGGCCCGGCGATCCGGGCGCCGGCGCCGAGCCTGGCACGATCATAGACCGGCGCCTCGGCACGACCGGATTCGAACTCGACCGGCAGGCGGTCGATGATCGCCGCGGCGGGCGCGCCGCCACGCGGCAGCCCGGGCAAGGTCGGGCGCGGCAAGCGGCCGATGGCATCGACGCGCAAGGTGACGATCTCGACCGGCGTGTCTTCCTGCGCGAAGGTGTAGAGCCGCTCGTGCAGGCGGTGGAAGGCGGCGATGGTCCCCGCCACCGATTCGTCCGTCACCGCGCGCCCCGCCCACGGCACGGTCAGCTCGAAGCCCTGGTGTTCGTAACGCAGGCTGGCGTGCCAGGCGATCTCGCGCTCCGCCGCCGGCACGCCCTCGGCGACCAGCCAGGCCTGCGCTTCTTGCTCCAGCGCGGCTAAAACGGCGGCCATGCGGCTGAGGTCGAAATGCGGCGGCCGTTCGAGGCAGGTGCGCGAGTATTCCGATTTCAGGTTGGAGACGAGCAGCCCCAGCGCCGACAACACCCCCGGCGCCGGCGGTACGACGATGGTCTTGATGTCGAGCAGCCGCGCCAGAGCGCCGCCGTGCAATGGTCCGGCGCCGCCGAAGGGCAACAGCGCGAACTCACGCGGATCGTGGCCGCGCTCGACAGAGACGACGCGGATAGCGCCGACCATATGGTTGTCGACGATGGCCAGGATGCCGCGCGCGGCGGTCAGAAGGTCGAGACCGAGCGGCTCGGCGATCTTGCTGCGGATCGCCTGGCGGGCGGCGGCGACGTCGAGCCGCATCGCGCCGCTCAGCAGATAGGGCGGCAAATGGCCGAGCACGAGATGCGCATCGGTCACCGTCGGTTCCGCGCCGCCGCCGCCGTAGCACACCGGGCCCGGCTTGGCGCCGGCGCTTTCCGGGCCGACGGTGAGGGCGCCGGTCTTCGACACGCGGGCGATCGAGCCGCCGCCGGCGCCGATCGTCGTCATGTCGATCATCGGCAGGGTCAGCGGCCAGTCGCCGACCTTGCCGTTGGTTGTGAGCCCAGGCGTGCCGTCCTTGATCAGGCAGATGTCGGCCGAGGTGCCACCGATATCGACCGAGATCAGGTCGCGAAAGCCGGCCGATTCGCCGATGAACTGGGCGCCGACGACGCCGGCCGCCGGCCCCGACAGCGCGGTCTGCACCGGCGTCAGGCGCACCGCCTCGGCGCCGGTGACGCCGCCGCTCGATTTCATCAGCAGCAGCGGCGCGGCGATCCGCCCGTCCTTGAGCCGGCGCTCCAGCCGCGCGACGTAGGACGACACCGCCGGCATGACATAGACGTTGAGAATCGTCGCCATGCTGCGCTCGTATTCGCGGAATACCGGCAGCACATCGCTCGACAGCGAGATCATCGCCTGCGGATGCTCAGCGGCGATGAGCTCGGCGGCACGGCGCTCGTGCGCGGCATTGGTGAAGGCGTGCAGGAAGCACACGGCGATGGCGGCGACGCCGTCGTCGCGCAACGCGCGCGCCGCGCGGCGCACCGCCGCCTCGTCCAGCGGCTCCAGCTCCGCGCCGGTGGCATCGAGCCGGCCGGGAATATCGTAGATGCGCTCGGGCGGCACCGGCCGTTGCGGCTTCACCCATTCGAACATGTTCGACTTGCGCGGGATGTCCTGGCGGCCGAGCTCCAGCACATGGCGGAACCCAGCGGTGGTGATCAGGCCGACGACCGCGCCCTTGCTTTCGAGGATCAGGTTGGTGGCGACCGTCGTGCCGTGAAACACCTGGCCGACCGACGTGGGCGACAGACCGGCACGTTCCAGCGCCTTGCCGATCCCAGCCATGAAGCCGAGCGACGGATCGTCCGGCGTCGAAGGCGTCTTCGCCGTCCATAGTCGCGCGCCGGCGCGGTCGACCAGGGTCACGTCGGTGAAGGTGCCGCCGATGTCGACCGCCACGGCCAGCGCCGGCACCGTTCCGTCCAGTCCGCTCATCTCAGTTCATTCGAGCGCATCGACATAGACGCGGCGGTGGAACAACTTCGCCTGGCGCGGTGCGTTGCCGCGGCACCGCGCCGTCGCCGCTTCATCGACCGCGCGGCCGTCCGCCGTCAGCACCACGCCGTAGTCGCGCTCGGCGCTGTCGCGACTGACGAAGCCGCCGAGCACATCCTTGAGCACGCGCTCCGCCTCGCGCTCGAACGGGTGACCCCAGCCGCCGCCGCCGCCGGTTTCCAGCCGCAGCACGTCGCCGCGGCGCATCACGGTGCCGTCGCTCAGCGGTTCGAGGATGCGCTCGTCCGGGCGGCCAGGATTGACGATGGCGCGTCCAGTGCCGCCGTTTCGGCCGCCGGCCACGCCCCAGGGCGGATGGTCGACGCTGTCGATGCGCATCGACAGCACCGCCTCCGGCGCCAGCAGCTCGATTTCGCGGATGACGCCGCAGCCGCCGCGCCAACGGCCCGGCCCGCCCGAATCCATGTTGACGCCGTAGGCGCGCAGGCGCACCGGATAGCTGAGATCGAGGAACTCCGCCGGGTAGTTCTCCTGCGCCACGAAATAGACGCCGTCGATGCCGTCGGCGGTGGGGCGCGCGCCGTAGCCGACGCCGACGCCGTCGGTGAGCAGGAACGGATGGCCGCCGGCGGCGTCGCCGCGCAGGTAATAGATGACATAGGCGCTGCTCGAGGCGACGCCCTTGCCGCCGGTCGCCTCGTTGATCAGGCCCATGCACGCGGTCATCGTGCGGATCATGGTCAGGCCGCGCTGGCCGAGCGGCGCCGGGAAATTCGGCTGCAACAGGCTGCCCGGCCGCAGCACCACCTCGTCGACCGCGCCCTCGACGCCGGCATTGAAGACCAGCGTCGGATCGGCGCCGAGGAAATAGAAGCCGAGGATCGCTTTGGGCACGGTCGGGTGCATGAGGAAATTGATCGGCCCTGGCGCCTGATCGTCGCTCTCGCTGGTATCCAGGACCACGCGATCCGCGGTCACCACCATTTTCAGGCGCACCTTGAACGGCCCGTTGCCTTGGCCGTCGCGGTCGATGGTGTCGGTGAAACGGTAGGTGCCGGGCGGAAAGGCCGCGCGCAGCCGCGCCGTCACCGCCGCCTCCGTCTGGGCGATCAGCCGGCGGAAGGCGTCGGCGACGACCTCGCGGCCGAAGCGCTGGATGAGCTCGACCAGGCGCTTCTCGCCGAGCCGCACCGCGGCAACCGAGGCGCGCGTGTCGCCCTGCACCATCGCCGGGAAGCGCGAGTTGCGGTAGAAGATGCGCAGCGCTTCCTCGTTGAATGCGCCGTCGCGGGCGACGCGGATCGGCGGCACGATGATCCCTTCCTGGAAGATATCCGTGCAGTCGGGCGAGAGCGAGCCTGGCCGCATGCCGCCGACATCGTTGAAATGCGCCCAGGACTGGGCGAAGGCGCACAACACGCCGTCGACGAAGACCGGGGCGATGAACACCTGATCCGGCGTATGCGACACCGCGCCGCGCGATTCGTAGCAGTCGTTGTACCAGTAGATGTCGCCCGGCCGCATTTCGGCGCGGGGATAGCGATCGAACACCGGCTGCAGGATGTCGCCGAAGATGGGAACGTTCGAGCCGACCACCATGCGGCCATCGGCGTCGAACAGCGCCGCGTAGAAATCCTTCTTCTCGCGGATGAAGGCGGACATCGCCGTGCGCTCGATCAGCGCCTCCATCTCGCTCTGCGCCGCGCGCAGCGCGCCCTTGACGATTTCCAAGGTGACGGGATCGCAGATCGCGACCGTCTTGGGTGCCGGCTGGTCCATCATGCGATCCCGACCATAGCCTAGCGGCGAGATCGGCGCATGCGCGACGTTTGCAATCGGCGCCCGGCAATGGGCCGGGCTATAACCGCCCCGCCTCATAGTCTTGGAAAGCGGTCACCAGCTCGTCCCGCGTGTTCATCACGAACGGCCCGTAGCGAGCGATCGGCTCGTTCAGCGGCCGGCCGGCGACGATAACCGCGCGTCCGCCCTGGCTGTCGGCCTTGAGCGCGATGCGGACGCCGGGGCCGAGGATGGCCAGCGTCCGGCGGCCCACCTCCGTATCGCCGACGCGCAGCGTGCCGTCATAGACATAGGCAAAGGCCGTGTGCTCGGACGGCAGCTCGATCTCGGCCGTGGCTCCGGCCGCCATCGTCGCGTCGAGATAAAGCGGATCGACCGCGATGCCGCGCACCGGCCCTTCGGTACCGGCGACACTGCCGGCGATGACCTTGAGCGACACGCCCGGCGCCGGCGTCAGCACCGGCATCCGGTCGGGCGGAAACTCCTGATAGCGCGGCATTGCCATCTTGTCGCGCGCCGGCAGATTCACCCAGAGCTGGAAGCCGCGCATCAGGCCGCGATCCTGCTCCGGCATTTCCTCGTGGACGATGCCGCGGCCGGCGGTCATCCACTGCACGCTGCCGGAGACGAGCACGCCGGAATGGCCCTTGTTGTCGCGGTGGCGCATGCGCCCGTCGAGCATGTAAGTAACCGTCTCGAAACCACGATGCGGATGCGGCGGAAAGCCTGCGATGTAGTCGGTGGCCTGGTCCGAGCCGAACTCATCGAACTGCAGGAAGGGGTCGAGGTCGGGCAGCGTCGAGGTGGCGATGGCGCGGC
>JACQDQ010000424.1 GCA_016201015.1 Pseudomonadota bacterium
CGAGGATGATCTCGGGCGGAGTCAGTTCGGCCGCCACGTCGAAGCCGGGCGAGCCGCGCGTCGCGCGGATCTTGGCGTAGTCCTCGGCGGCGCTGCCGGCATCGTCGTAGACGATCTCCGCTCCGAATTTCTTCTCGAACGGCTTGACGACGGTCTTCATGAAGACGTCCTGGAACTCGCCGCCATAGGCGTTGACCACCAGCGAGTCCGCCGCCCGCGCCGAAATCACCCACGGCTCGGTGCTCGCCGCCGCCGCCGTCGCCGCCGCACCCTTAAGCAGCGCACGACGCGCCAATCCGATGTTCCTGTGAATTCGTTTCATCGCTCTATCTCCCCCGCGCCCGGCCGCGCGCCGACGCCGCGCGGCTCATGATGATGGCTGTCCCGCTCGCCTTCATTATCCCCGGCCGCTATGGACCGGTCAAACGCGCGCGTCACCAAGATGTGATCGATCGCGCGGCAACCGCAGTGACTACTTGGAATAGCGGGACCGCTCCTAGCGTTCTTGAAGCAGTGTAGTGCCGGGTGGGCGGCGCCCGCAGCGCCTCCTGCCGCACTGCACCGGGACGACCGAGATGAAGCGTGCACTGCAGCGTAGCTGTCTTGCGATCTTGCTGGCGCTCGCTTCGGCCGGCGCTGCCATGGCCAGCGCAACGGACGATGCCTATCGAGCCGAGGCGGCGCAGGAACGTGGCGAGCTCGATCTCGCCATCCAGCTTTATACCCAGGCGATCCAGTCCGGCGAGCTGGCGAGCGAGCTGCTTCCCGGCGTGCTCAACAATCGCGGCCTCGTGTTCCGCGCCGCCGGCCGGCTCGACGAGGCGATTCAGGATTACGGTCGGGCGATCGACCTCAAGCCGGACGACGCCTCGGCCTATAACAACCGAGGCATCGCCTATAGCGACAAGGGCGAGATCGAGCGCGCCATCCGCGACTACGACGCGGCAATCGAACGCGATCCGAACTTCGCCGACGCCCACAACAACCGCGGTGTCGCCTTCAGCACGCTGCAACGTTTCACGCGGGCCATCCAGGACTTCGCCCGGGCGATATATCTCAATCCCAGCGCCGCGGCCGCCTATGCCAATCGCGCCGACGCCTTCCGCCAGATGGGCGAGACGACCCGCGCGCTGCAAGACTATGACCAGGCCATTCGCCTGCAGCCGGACGATGCCGCGGCCTATCTCGGCCGGGCGATGGCCTATCTCGACAACGGCCAGCGCGCGCAGGCGTTACAGGACCTTGGCGAGGCGTTCCGGCGGCAGCCGGACTTGGCAAGCGCCTATCTCGGGTCCGGCGAAACCAAGCCTGGCGCGCCGCGCACGGCCGAGAACGCCGCGAACCTAGCCGCGGAAGCGCGTCCACCCGCCGGCGAAGCCGCCGCCGCACCGTCGGTTCCGGCGGCCGGCCAGCCAGTCATCTTCGACACGTATTACGGCCCTGGCGTCCAGCCTTATGTGCCGTATTACGGCTCGTACAGCAGCGCGGCACCGTTCTGCGATTACTGCATCGTGCCCTACCCGCCCCCGCCCTACGTCATCACCGAATTGGTGTACCCGTCATTCTTCCTGGTGCCGCATCGGCGGTTGCTGCCGCATCATCGTTTCCGGCGCATCGAGACATTCGTCATCTTGCGCCGCTCCCCAGCAATTCAGCACCGGGTCGTGGTGCCTTTCCAGCCGCACGTCCAACCGCATTTCGTCGCGCGACCCTGGCAGCGCCCGATCGCACAACGGCCGCCGGTGCCGCTGGCGGCACCCGCCGCCGTCGCGCCGGCCGCCATGCCCCGCCTGCAGCAATCATCGGCATCGCTGCCTGCCGCAACGCTACAGGCGCCGTCGCCAAGGCACGGGGCGGCAACAGGCGTAGCGATTGCGCCCCACCCCGCGCCGTCCATTTTGCCGCAGCATGGCAGCCGTTCCTCTGCCGCGCCGACGATGCCGGCCGCGCCGGCGTCGACGCCACCCTCCGTGACGCTCCATCGCGGCGCTACGCCTGTAGCCACGCACCACGCGTTCACGCCACCGGCAAATTCGCCGACGCCGCCGCGTCCGGCAAGCGTTGCGCCGACGGCGCAGCCGGTCCACAACCCGTCGCCGAGTCTACCGGCAGCGATCGCCAATCAGAGCGCGCCGCAGGTCGCGCGATCGACCTCTAGCTCGCTGCCGCAGCAGCAGTCAGCTAGCGTGCCGCCGCAACAACAGTCGGCGAAGCACCACCAGCGGAAAAATGATCCGGCGGACGCGACGCCAACGCCGCACAGCACGGGTTCGTCATCACCGCCGCCGCCGACCACCGATCGCCGGTTCCGGCGCTAGCCGCCCTACAAGTGCAGATACTCCGCGCGAACGGAGCGCCGGCAGCATTCGGCGGCCTTTGCCGGGAACGAAAAGGGCCTAGCCGCTGCCGGCTAAGCCCTTGGAAAAGGTGGTGGAGCCAAGCGGGATCGAACCGCTGACCTCTACAATGCCATTGTAGCGCTCTCCCAGCTGAGCTATGGCCCCGCACGTCTGAACCGAGAATAGCCAAATCGTCGCTGCGACGCCAGCCGACCGCGCGATGGAACTCCCGCGCGCGCTTATTCTTGGTTGCCGGCGCGTCGCGGCGGCAAGCCGATCATCAGCGCTCCTCGTCCTTGTCGACGTTCTCGATGACTTCCGTCACGTCTTCGTCGCCGCCCAACTCGGTGGTGTCCTCGATGACCGCGTCTTCTTCCTTCTCGGCCTCATCCGCATCCTCGGCGACGACCGGCTCATCCGCGGCCGGCTCGATCTCTTCGACTTCGGGCACCGGCTTCGGCACTGGCCGTGGCGGCGCCGGCGGCGCCTTGGAGCGCTTGTTCTTGACCAGCACCTCGGGATCGAACTCCGCCCCGCATTTCGGACAGTGGATCGGGCTGCGCGCGAGGTCATAAAACCGCGCGCCGCAGGACTGGCAGACCCGCTTGAGGCCCCATTCGGGTTTGGCCACCATGTATACTCCGGGCTCGAGGAAAATCGGGCCGCCACATGCCACGGCCCGCCCGGCTTGTCAACCGATTGTCGAAGCCCTTGACCGCGCGGCGAAATCCCAGCGGCGTCGCGGCGGCGGCGGCGCCAATCTGCCCTCTGCCGGCCGCCACCGGTTCATGCTAGACACGGGCGCACTATGCCCGATCACGCTGCCCTTCCCGCCCGGCCCTTGACCGCACGCGCCGGCCGTGCGCTCACCGGAGTCATTGTCGCGCCCGGTGATAAATCGATCTCGCACCGCTCGCTCATGCTCGGCGGCCTGGCGGTCGGCGAAACGCGCATCCACGGCCTGCTCGAGGGCGAAGACGTGATGCGCACCGCGGCGGCGATGCGCGCGCTGGGAGCCGAGGTTGTACGCGAGGCCGACGGCACGTGGCGCGTGCACGGCCGCGGCATCGGCGGCCTCGCCGAACCCGGCGACGTGATCGATCTCGGCAATTCCGGCACCGGCGCAAGATTGTTGATGGGCCTTGTCGCCACCTCGCCGATCACTGTCTTCATGACCGGCGATCCCAGCCTGCGCGGTCGGCCGATGGCGCGTGTCGCCACGCCGCTCGGCCTATTCGGCGCACGCTTCGTGTCGCGCGACGGCGGCCGCATGCCGCTCGCCGTCATCGGCGCGCGGTCGCCGGTGCCGATCGTCTATCGCCTGCCGGTTGCCTCGGCACAGGTCAAGTCGGCAGTGCTGCTCGCCGGCCTCAATACGCCGGGCGAGACCAGCGTGATCGAGGCCGAGCCGACGCGCGATCACACGGAATTGATGCTGCGCCATTTCGGCGTCGACATGCGCCTCGACAAGCTTGACGACGGCGCCACCCAGGTGACGGTGGTCGGCCAGCCGGAAATCACGGGGCGCGTCGTGCGCGTGCCCGGCGACCCGTCGTCCATTGCCTTTCCACTGGTCGCCGCGCTGACCGTGCCCGGCTCTGCCGTCACCATCCAGAATGTCGGGCTCAATCCGCGGCGCATCGGCCTGATCGACACGCTACGCGAGATGGGCGCCGACATCGCCGTGAGCGCGGCACGGGTCGAAGCCGGCGAGCCGGTCGGCGACATCGTGGCGCGGGCCGGACGCCTTTCCGGCGTCGAGGTGCCGCGGTCGCGCGTGCCGTCGATGATCGACGAGTTCCCGATCCTTGCCGTCGCCGCCTCGGTCGCGCGCGGCCGCACGGTGATGCGCGGCCTGGCGGAACTGCGCGTCAAGGAAAGCGACCGACTGGCGGCGGTCGCCCGCGGCCTGCAGGCCTGCGGCGTCAAGACCGAGACCGCCGGCGACGATCTCACGGTCCACGGTGTCGACGGCCCGCCACCGGGCGGCGGCATGATCGAAACCAATCTCGACCACCGCATCGCCATGGCGTTCCTGGTGATGGGTCTCGCCGCGCGCGCGCCGGTCACGATCGACGATGCGCAGCCGATCGACACCAGCTTCCCGGGCTTCGTCGCCCTGATGCGGCAACTCGGCGCGAACATGGCGATGAGCCCCGCTACATGATCGTGCGGGGCGCCGCGCTGACCGGGTCGGACGGCGGCGGTTTGCGCGGGGGCAAAGACGCCCGATGATCATCGCCATCGACGGGCCGGCCGCCGCCGGCAAGGGCACGCTGGCCCGGCGGCTGGCCGACCATTTAGGCTATGTCTATCTCGACACCGGCAAGATCTATCGCGCCGTCGGCCTCAAGCTGCTGCGCGGCGGATCGGACCCCAATGACGGCAAGGCGGCGCTGGCCGCCGCGCGTGCCGTGATCCCGGCGGACTTGCACGACCCCGGGCTGCTCAGCGACCAAGTGGCCGAAGCCGCCTCGATCGTCGCCGCACAGCCGGCGGTGCGCGCGGTGCTGTTGGAGTTCCAGCGGAATGTCGCCCGCACCCCGCCCGGCGCCGTGCTCGATGGGCGCGATATCGGAACCGTCGTCTGCCCCGATGCCGACGTCAAATTCTACGTATTCGCCACGGTCGAGCGGCGGGCCGAGCGGCGACTTAAGGAGTTGCAGGCGCGCGGCGAGGCCGCTATATATGACCGCGTTCTGCGTGACATGAAGGAACGGGATGCCCGCGACGCGGGTCGGGGCATCGCGGCATTGCCTTTGAAGGCGGCGCCCGACGCGTGCGCGATCGACACGTCGGGGATCGACGCCGAGCGGGCGTTCCAACAAGCCCTCGACTTCATCGCAAGGCGGAACCGCGCCGCGGGATGAGCCCCGGCGCGACGACAACCAACAGCCCCGGCGTCGGCTGTCCGGCACATACGCGCGGACGGACGACCGGATCGTGAAAGGTCAAGATCATGCCGAATGCCACCGCCGCTTCCTCCGCCACCCAGGAGAACTTCGCCGCGCTGCTCGAGGAGTCGCTCGGCCGCTCCGGCGGCTTCGACGGCCAGGTCGTCAAGGGCCGCATCATCGCCATCGAAAACGACTACGCCGTCGTCGATGTCGGCCTCAAAGCCGAGGGCCGCGTCGCCCTGCGTGAGTTCAGCGAGGCCGGCAAGACGGTCGAGCTCAAGCCCGGCGATACCGTCGAAGTCTATGTCGAGCGCATGGAGGACAAGAACGGCGAGGCGATGCTGTCGCGCGAAAAAGCCAAGCGCGAGGAAGCCTGGACGCAGCTCGAATCCGCCTTCAAAGAAAATCAGCGCGTCAGCGGCGTCATCTTCGGCCGCGTCAAAGGCGGCTTCACCGTCGACCTCTCGGGCGCCGTCGCCTTTCTGCCCGGCAGCCAGGTCGACATCCGGCCGGTGCGCGACGTGACACCGCTGATGGGCTCGCCGCAGCCCTTCCAGATTCTCAAGATGGACCGTTCGCGCGGCAACATCGTCGTCTCGCGCCGCGCCGTGCTCGAGGAGACGCGCGCCGAGGCGCGCTCCGAGCTCGTCGCCTCGCTCAAGGAAGGCCAGGTGCTGCAGGGCGTGGTCAAGAACATCACCGATTACGGCGCCTTCGTCGATCTGGGCGGCGTCGACGGCCTGCTGCACGTGACCGATATCGCCTGGCGCCGCATCAATCACCCGTCCGAGGCGCTGCAGATCGGCCAGCAGGTGACCGTGCAGGTCATCCGCTTCAACCCGGAGACGCAGCGCATCTCGCTCGGCATGAAGCAGCTCGAGGCCGATCCGTGGGAGGGCGTCGCCGCGAAATACCCGATCAGCGCCAAGTTCAAGGGCCGCGTCACCAACATCACCGATTACGGCGCCTTCGTCGAGCTGGAGCCAGGCATCGAGGGGCTCGTCCACGTCTCCGAGATGAGCTGGACCAAGAAGAACGTGCACCCCGGCAAGATCGTCGCCACCAGCCAGGAGGTGGAGGTGATGGTGCTCGACGTCGACGCGCAGAAGCGTCGCGTCAGCCTCGGCCTCAAGCAGTGCCTGGCCAATCCGTGGGAGACGTTCCGCGCCACCCATCCGGCCGGCACCGTGCTCGACGGCGAGGTGCGCAACAAGACCGAGTTCGGCCTGTTCGTCGGCCTGCCGGGGGAGATCGACGGGATGGTGCATACCTCTGATCTCTCGTGGACCGAAGCCGGCGAGGAGGCGCTCAAGACGTACAACAAGGGCGACCGCGTCAAGGTCAAGGTGCTCGATGTCGAGATCGAGAAGGAGCGCATCTCGCTCGGCATCAAGCAGCTCCAGGACGACCCGCTCGAGCAGGCCTTCACCAAGCTCAAGAAGGGCGACGTGGTCACCGTCACGGTGACGGCGGTGCAGGACGGCGGCCTCGAAGTGGCGGTCGCCGAGGGCGTGACCGGCTTCATCCGCAAGTCGGATCTGGCGCGCGAGCGCGGCGAGCAGCGCGCCGACCGCTTCGCCACCGGCGAGAAGGTCGACGCCAAGATCACGCAAATCGACCGTGCGACGCGGCGCATCACGCTGTCGGTCAAAGCCAAGGAGGTCGACGAGGACAAGGAGGCGATGGCGCAGTACGGTTCCTCCGATTCTGGCGCCAGCCTTGGCGACATTCTCGGTGCCGCGATCAGCCGCGCGCGGCAGCAGCAGGAGAAGCAGGAGAAAGACGAGAAGGACACGACCGAAGACTGAGCCAGGCCGCGAGCATAGTCTCGGCGATAGGGGCGTCCGCGGGTTCTAAGCCAGCGGACGCCCTACGCATTTCTGGCCCGCCAAGCGCTCACCAAAGCTGCGGCTTCTCGGTCATCAGCCAAAATATCGCAATCACGGCTGCGAATGCCGGCCAGCCCAGCGCGAACCAGATTTTCATGTAACGGCCATAGAGCGGTGGCAGGGGCTGACCCTTCTCCGCGGCCGCGCGCGCAATGTCGCGGACCCTGATCTGCAGCCGGACCACAGGCAGCCAGCACAGACCGGCAAGGATGTAGAGGGCATAGGCCGCGACCAGCCACGGCGCGAGACTGTCGTGTCCGCCTATCCATATAAGCAGAACGCCCGTCACCGGCTGAAGAATGATGGCCGGCGTCGTAAACAGGAAGTCGGCCAAGACGACGTTGCGCGAAACGGCGGCGATCGCCCGCACGTCGCCGCCGAGATGCGTCAGCCACATATGGAACGCCGTTCCCAGGCCCGTCCCGAATAGAATCGTCGAGCTGACGATATGCAGGGTCTTGACCCACAGATAGGCGTCGATCATCGCTCGGGCTCGATCGCGGCCAGGACCATGATCGCCGCGCAGATCGGCAGGTTCTTCAACAATGGCCCGAACGGATCCAGCCACAGACCGGGCTGGACGACGCTCAGCACCAGTGTGTAGAGCGCGATCGACGCCAGCTGGACACACGCCGTGGCGGCTGGGCGCCAGGCGCAAAGCACCGCCATGCCGATCGCAATGTCGGCGAGGCAGGCGCCCCGCATGATGGCATCGGCGGCCAGGCCGGAGAGGCCCAGTCTTGCCATCAGCGGCGCGGTGACGACGGAAGGTTGCAGGAGACCGACGACGCCCGACACGATCCACATTGCCGACAGCAACCAGCGCAAGACCGGACGCTGGAAGTAGAGTCTGGCGTGCCAGCGGTCTTGAGCCTGCGCCGGCCGCGCCAGCAACGCGCTGTCCCACGATCTGGGGCGAATCCCGGTATGACGCGTGAACGGCTCCACCGGTGCGGCGTTGCCGAATTCCAGTTGGCGCAGAGCCGTCGTGTTGATCGTCCCGCCGATGACATCGCCGATCCTGGCGGCCAGGCGAACCGCCCGGTTCGGTATCGCGATAAGTCGAGCCGCGGGAAGGCCCAGCCACCGGCGCAGGCGCACGAGTATCTCTTTCAACGTGACCGTTTCGGGACCGACCGGCTCGATCACCATGCGGCGGATCGAGCCGTCATGCAGAAGGTGCAAGACCGTCGCCGTAAGATCATCGATGTGAATTGGCTGAAAGGGCTGGTCACCCTTGCCAATGACCGGGATGACCCACGGCAGCGCGGCCAAAGCGCGGAACAACGCCGTTCCACCGTACGCGCCCTCGGCATAGACCAGCGACGGCCGCATGATGACCCAGTCCAATCCGGTGGCGGCGAGGAAGTAATCCGCCGCCTTCTTCGTCGCCGCGTACGCCGTCCCGGCGGCCGGATCGGCGCTGATCGCCGAGATCTGGATGACGCGCCTGACGCCGATGGCTTCGCACGCGGCAAACAAGGCCCGTGGTGCGGCGCTGTGGATCGCGCCGATCGATTGACCGGGTCGCCCCTGAAGAATTCCCGCGCAGTTGACGACAGCGTCGACTCCCGCGAGCCGCGGAGCCCAGACTCCCGGCCTTATGTCGCGGTTGAAGTCGACGGCGATCGATGCCGGCGCAGGCAGCAGCCGGTCGGTCTCCGCAGGGCGGCGCACCGCGGGAATGACCTGATGTCCGGCATCGAGCAAGCGCGCCAATAGGTAGCGGCCGATGAAGCCATTGGCGCCGGTCAGAAGAACCTTCATCGAATCGCCCCCCGCACGGCGGCGGCGGCGCCAAGCCGCACACCCGTCCCCGTTGGCCAGAATATTGACACAAATGGTAACCACAAGTCGGCCGCACGCGAATCACGTGCCGCTTATGTTTCGGCGGCAGCTTCCCTATAATCGGCGCATGCCCACGATCGACGCCGACCTCCTGGTTGACCGCCGCCGCCTGAAGCGCCAGCTTTCCTTCTGGCGCGTGGCGACCATCATCGCCGCCCTCGGCATAATCGCCGTGGCGGTCGGCCGCAGCGGCGCCCTATTCGGCGAGAGCCACGTCGCGCGCCTCACGGTCAGCGGTATCATCGTCGACGATCCCGAGCGCAACCGCGCGCTGGAGGAGGTCGCACGCAACAGCCGCGCCCGCGCGCTCGTGCTGCGCATCGATTCCCCCGGCGGC